>NZ_JADIZS010000002.1:0-325699 GCF_016704685.1 Candidatus Amarolinea dominans | reverse complement strand
TGATTGATCGGCGCATCATTGGCTGGGACCTGGACATGGTGTATGGCGATTCCTTGTCTGGCGCCTATGCCTTGACCAGTCACTTGATTGATCTTGGCCACCGCCGCATTGCCATGCTGTCAGGGCCGGAGGGCGCGCCCACAGCCGAGGATCGCATCGTTGGCTACTGCCGGGCGCTGGCAGATGCCGGCATCGAACCTGACCCGTGCTTGATTCGCCGGGGGGGCTTCAACTGGCGAGCCGGTGATGAGCTGACCAACCAGCTCTGGCGTGAGGGCAACACGCCGACGGCGATCTTTGCGGCCAACAACGCCATCGCCATCGGTGTAATCGGGGCCTTGGGCAAACTGGGCCTGCGCATTCCACAAGATGTAGCGTTGGTCTGCTTCGACGATTTACCTCACGCCGTCAAGTTTTTCCCCTTTCTCACCGTCATTGCGCAGCCGGCCTACGACATGGGGGCCAACGCGGCCCAACTCCTGCTGAGCCGCCTGGAATCGCCCGTACCCTTGAAGCCGCGGCGTGTGGTGTTGCCGGTGCGCATGGTGGTGCGCTACTCGTGTGGCAGCACCTTGAAAGAGCCTCAACATTCTACGCTGAGTCTGCCCCTGGAGGGTCTCGTCCCCCCCAGGGAGTTCCTGGTCAAGCCACTGGCGCCGGAGGAATCTGCTGGATTGGCGGGACTGGAAGCCGGCCGCACGACCGATGGACGCCGGCGCCACGGCCGGCGCACGGCGCCGCTGGCGCCGGACAAACCGGATCTGGGCCGTCTACGGCAGGTGTTCAATTTCCGTGAGGCAGATCGTCCGCCGCGCGTGGAGCTGCGTATCGGTGGGCGCAATGTGTACGAGTATGTGTTGGAACGACCACTGAAACAGGAGGTTGCGGCCGGCCGTTCCGGCGCCTTCGCAGCGCCTCCTGAGGCGCAGGTCGAGTTCGCCCAGCATGTGGGCCTGGATGCGGTTGGCTGCGAGTTTGCCTGGCACGCCGAAACCTGGGCTGACGATGCTGTCGTCTCTGTCACCGATATGGCGCGGTTGGAGCCTGCGCCATTGGCCTGGCAACTGGGCCAACTGGAGCGCTATCTGCGGGCCGCGCAAGGCGCCGGCGTGGGGGTCTTCGCCAGTTTCAGCGGCTGTTTTGCCAATGCGCTGCGCTCGTTGAACGGCCGCGGCGCGGCTGATTTGCCTCTCCTGGAGCGGGTGATGGATTTGCTGGCGGCGCATGGTGAACGCCTGATCCGCGCTGTTTGCGATCGTTTCGCCGATGATTTGGCCTTTGTCTTGATCGCCGATGACGTGGCCAACGACCAGGGTTTGGCTTTGCCGCCGGAGTTATTTGCCCAACTGGCGCCAGGCCGCCTGCAACGCCTGATTGCCCCGGTGCTGGAGCACGGCGTGCCCGCGGTGCTTCATTCCACCGGTCAGGTGGCGGCCGCGCTGCCCTTTGTGCAGCAGGCCGGTTTCCGGGCAATTCACGGCCTGGATCCGGCGTTCAATGACCTGGATGCGCTGCACGCGGCCTGGGCGGGCAGGTTGGTTCTCATGGGCGGCATCTCCGAAACTCTGCTGATCGAAGGACCGCGTGAGAAGATCGAGGCGACCGTTGCCGAGACGTGCCGGCGCTTGGCGGGGCAGGGAGGCTACGTGCCCGGTTCGCCCCGCGGAATTTCGGACGCTATCCCGCCCGCGAATTTCGTCGCGATGATCGAAGCGACCCGGCCGCGATCCCAGCCGTAGATTGTCACATCAGGGCAAGGAGGACGACGCATGAGTGAAACCCTCGTGGTGATGGAAGGGATTGACAAGAGCTTTCCTGGCGTTCATGCGCTGGATCAGGCGCACTTCGAACTGCGTCCCGGCGAGGTGCATGCCCTGGTCGGTGAGAACGGCGCAGGCAAATCCACCCTGATGAAGATTCTCTCCGGCGTCTACCGCAAGGACGCGGGCCGCATCTATTACAGGGGCCAGGAAGTGGACATCCCCAACCCACGCGCGGCGCAGGACTTGGGCATCAGCATCATTCACCAGGAATTGAACCTGATGCCGCACCTGACCGTGGCGCAGAACATCTTCATCGGCCGCGAACCGCGGCGCGGCGTCCGCTTCCTCGTAGACGACGATGCGACCAACAAGAAGGCCGAGCAGCTCTTCGAGATGATGCACCTGAAACTGAACCCGCGCACGAAAGTGGCCGATCTCACCGTCGCCATGCAGCAGATGGTAGAAATTGCCAAGGCCCTGTCGTTCAACTCTGAAGTGCTCATCATGGACGAGCCGACCGCCGCGCTGACGGAATCGGAAATAGACGATCTTTTCCGTATCGTGCGCCAACTGCGGGCAAAGGGCGTGGGCATCGTGCATATCTCGCACCGCCTGGAGGAGTTGAAACAGATCTCCGATCGCATCACGGTGATGCGCGATAGCCGCACGATTGACACCGTCAACACCAAAGAAGTGACGATTGACCAGATCATCAGCCTGATGGTGGGCCGCACGATCTTCGAGTCCACCCCGGAGCTGCCGGAAAGGCCCAGCCAGGATATCGCGCTGGAAGTGAAGGGCCTGAATCGGGGCAGGGTGTTGCGCGACATCAATTTTCGCCTCAAGAAGGGCGAAATCCTGGGGTTTGCCGGGCTGATGGGCGCCGGTCGCACCGAGGTGGCGCGCGCCATCTTCGGCGCCGACCCGTACGATTCCGGCCAGATGGTCATCAAGGGCCAGTCGGTGCAGATCAGGCATCCGCGCGACGCGGTCAGGCATGGCATCGCCTATCTGTCTGAGGATCGCAAACGCTACGGCCTGGCGCTGGGCCTGGACGTGGAAACCAACATTGCCCTGGCCTCGCTGCGTAAGTTCATCAACGGGCTGGGTTGGGTCAACACGAACCGGACTCACAAGACGGCGCAGGAGCACGTCCAGGCGTTGGCCATCAAGACGCCCGGACTCAGGCAGCGTGTGCGCAACCTTTCCGGCGGCAATCAGCAGAAAGTCATTGTCGGCAAGTGGCTGACCGCCGATACTGACATTCTGATTTTCGACGAGCCGACCCGCGGCATTGATGTCGGCGCCAAGAGCGAGATTTACCGGCTGTTGAACGAGTTGGCGCAGCAGGGCAAGGCCATCATGATGATCTCGTCGGAACTACCCGAAATTCTACGCATGAGTCATCGCATCGTGGTGATGTGCGAGGGTCGGATCACCGGTGAGCTGACCGCGGCTGAAGCCACGCAGGAACGGATCATGAAATATGCAACGCAGCGCGGCAGTATTGTTGACGCAGCCGCGGCGACGACCGCAAGCGAGGAAGGTTGAGCCATGACTAGCAAGACAACACCGGCGACGACCGCCAAACGAGTGCTGATCCGCCCCGACGCCATGCAGAAGATTTTGGCCTTTGCCGGCCTGATCGTGATCTTCATCGGCTTTTCGCTGGCATCGCCCTACTTCCGCCAGTTCGACAACGTTGTCGCCATTCTGCTTTCGACCGCGGTCAACGGCGTGCTGGCCCTGGGCGTCACCTTTGTCATTGTCACCGGCGGCATTGATCTCTCCATCGGCACGGTGTTGACCTTCTCCGCGGTGATGAGCGGCGTGTTCATCGTTGACCTGGGACTGCCGGTAGGGGTCGGCGTCATCGGTGGCCTGCTGGCGGGCACCCTGTGCGGCATGGTCAACGGCATCGTCATCGCGAAGATGAAGATCCCGCCCTTCATCGCCACCCTGGGCATGATGATGATCACCAAAGGCCTGTCGCTGATCCTGTCACACTCCAAGCCGGTCTATCTGCTCGATACCCCCGCGTTCAACCAGATTGCGATGGGGTCCATCCTGGGCCGCCTCATTCCCGGTTTTGATATTCCCAACGCCGTGCTGATTCTCTTCGGCGCCGCGTTGGTGGCCAGCCTGATCCTGAGCAAGACGATCCTGGGCCGCTACACCTTTGCGATGGGCAGCAACGAAGAGGCCACGCGCCTCTCCGGCGTCAATGTGGACACATGGAAGATCGCCGTCTACTCGCTTTGTGGCCTGTTCGCCGGTTTAGGCGGCGTGCTGATGGCCGCGCGCCTCAACTCCGCACAGCCCGCGTTGGGCGCCGGCTATGAACTGGACGCCATCGCTGCGGCGGTGATTGGCGGCACCTCGCTGAGCGGCGGTGAAGGCACCATCCTGGGCACCATCATCGGCGCGTTCATCATGAGCACGCTGACCAACGGCCTGCGCATCATGGCTGTGCCGCAGGAATGGCAGATGGTGGTGACCGGTGTGATCGTCATCTTCGCGGTGTACGCCGACATCGTGCGGCGCCGGAACACGTAGGCGCGGGCAGGGGTGACGGCAATACTCTGTTGGTTGTTAGGGGATCGTTCAAGTGATGAGCGGTTGGAATTCATGCTTGAGCATCCCTGAGGCCCATTGTGGGCTTGACAATAAGTTTCGTTGCACACAGAAGGAGCAGAACGTATGAAGAAGAATTGGTTCGTTGTACTGACCCTGTTGGTTGTTGCATCGCTGCTGACCGGGTGCGGGACCGCCGCCCCCACGCCAGCCGCCTCCGGGGATATTTACATCCCTGTGATTTCCAAGGGCTTCCAGCATCAGTTCTGGCAGGCCGTCAAGATGGGCGCTGAGCAGGCCGCGAAGGATTACAATGTGAAGATCACCTTCGAAGGGCCGGAATCAGAAAGCCAGGTTGACAAGCAGGTTGAGATGGTGGAGGCTGCGCTCGCCAAGAACCCCAAGGCGCTCTGTCTGGCTGCGCTCGATAGCAAGGCCCTGATCCCGCTGCTGGAGAAGGCCAAGGCCGCCAACATCCCGGTTGTCGGTTTCGACTCCGGCGTGGACAGCGATATCCCGGTCGCAACGGCCGCCACCGACAACATCGCCGCGGCCGCGTTTGCCGCGGACAAGATGGCCGCGTTGATCAACAACGAGGGCAAGATCGCGGTCATCGTGCATGATCAGACCAGCCGCACCGGCATTGACCGCCGCGATGGCTTCGTCAATCGCATCAAGGAGAAGTACCCGAACATCACGATCGTGGATGTGCAGTACGGCGGCGGCGACCATGCCAAGTCCACCGACCTGGCCAAGGCGATCATGCAGGCCAATCCTGATCTGAAGGGCTTCTTCGGCGCCAATGAAGGCTCGGCCGTCGGCGTGATCAACGCGGTCACGGAGATGAACAAGAGCGGTAAGATCGTGGTGATCGGCTATGACGCCGGCAAGCTGCAAAAGCAGGCTGTGCGCGATGGCCTGATGGCTGGCGCCATCACCCAGGACCCGGTCGGCATCGGCTACAAGGCTGTCGAAGCCGCGGTCAAGGCGATCAAGGGCGAGAAGGTCGAGAAGAACATTGACACCGGGTTCAAGTGGTGGGATAAGACCAACGTGGACTCGGAAGAGATGAAGCCGCTCCTGTACGATTGATCGTCAGGGAGAGCGTTAGGGAGCGATTGAAATCGCGCCTGACGGGCGTTCCGCCGCCAGGTCGGCCTGCGCCGACCAGCGCGTCCACGCAGGTGGACGCCGGCGGCCCCCCCCCCCCCCCCTCGGCGGCCCCCCCCCCCCCCCGGGGGAAAACCGCCGCCGGGCTTCCCCGCCAGGTGCCTCCCGTCCACGCAGGTGGACGCCCGGCGGAACGCCCATTCGCCCCGAATTCATTCGGCGGCCATGAGCCGCGGCTCGCCCTGCTGACAAAAATGGCTCATGGACAACGACACAATTGCAGGGAGACCAACCATGCAAAAAGCGATGGCTCTTTCCGATTCTGTCCCCGCAGTCGCGCACAACACCCCCGCGATCGGCGTGTTCGTGGCCGGCGACCCGCGCATTGATGCCGCCAGCCGCCAACGCTGCCGCAACATCTGCCAGATGGTGGCTGACATGCTGGCCGATCGGGTCAAACTTCCTGACGGCTCGGCGGTCAAAGTCGTCTGGTCGCCCACCCTGGTGGACGGCGAACCGCAGGCGGATGCGGTCGCCAAGCAGTTTCAGGACGCCGGCGTCAAGATCCTGGTCTGTACACCCGACACCTGGGCCTTTCCGCAGCTCAGCGTGATTTCGCTGCTCGCTCAATTCCCCAGGGATACCCCGATCAACTTCACCTGTGGAAATTCCGGCCCCAAACCTGGGGTCGTCTTTGCGCACGCGGTCAACGGCGCGCTGGCGCAGTACGGCAAGCTCTCGCACCTCAACGTAGGCTCATGGCCTGACAGCGGCATGAACCCGCCGATGAGCGAGGGCACGGCGCAGGCGCTGGTGGATTGGGCCTACGCGGCCGTGACTACCCAGGCGCTGAAGGGGCGCCGCGTGGTCATCTTCGGCCATGACAGCATGGGCATGGAAACCGCGCTCGCGCACGTCATCCCCACGCGGCGTCAGTTTGGCGTGGAAATCACCCGCCTGGACATGAAGCTGCTCTCCGACATGCTCGCCAGGAAAGCCTATGACGCGGCCGAACTCAAGGCGCTGCGGGGTTTCGTGGATCATCACCTGGGCCAACGGCTGGAACTGCGCGACCAGGTGGACTCGGACCGGTTCGATCAGAGCCTGGCGCTCTACCTGATCACGCGCAATCTGTTGACTGACCTGAACGCGGTGGGTGGCGGCTTCATGAGCCAGCTCGAATGGGGCTCCGATCTGCGGGGTATTCCGCTGCCGGTGGCCGACGCCATGGAGTCCTTCTTCAACTCGACCTTCGATCACAACGGCCGCAAGACGCCGGTCCCCTTCGCCACCGAGGCCGACATGCAAGGGCTGCTCACCATGCTCTTCATGTCCGGTTTGACCGGCGGCGCTCCGCCCCTCTTCATGGATTTCCGCAAGGTGTGGGAGCCGTGGGAATTGAAGGCGCTGGCGCAGAAACTTGATTTCAGTCTGCCCGACGCGACCTGGGCGAACAAGGGCCTGGTGGATGGCGATAACTCTGGCAGTGCGTCGTTCGATTGGGCCGCGGCGCCGGGCGCCAGCGTGGACGAGATCATGGCCGCCGTCAGTATGCCGCTGGCCGATTCCGGCTACTTCCCCGGCATGGGCAACTCGGTCACCTTCATCTCGCCGGGTGGCCTGACCGGTATTGCCGGGCGCCTGACTTTCAGCGACCTCTGCGGCATTTTTAGTATGAGCTGGGACGAGGCCAGTTCGGCCGGCGTGCCCGAACCGCTCGCCACCGCGCTGTGCAAAGCCACCACGCCGCAATGGCCGCACACGTTTGTGGTGCCCAAGTACGCCACGATGGGCGAGTACAAGCATCTGCCGCCGGCCAACCATTTTCACATGGTGCAGGGACTCAGCCCGGCACGGCTGCAATACTGGATGGACTTGAACTGCGTCCTGTCGCAGGCCAACTGGAGCGCCCGCCCAGCGTTCATCGAAGGGGTGGATCGGCCGCTGCCGTTGCTTTACGCCGCCAACGGTGGTGAAAACAACGCCAAGCTGATGCTGGGACGGAAGCTTTGACACGAAAAAGCCCAAACGCAAAGACGCCACGGCGCAGGGGCGCAAAGGCTTTCCCGATCGAGGAGAACCGTGAACCGGTCTACACGCAATTACCTTGCGCTTGACCTCGGCGCTTCGGGGGGGCGGGCCATCGTCGGTCGCTTCGACGGAGAACGCCTGACGCTGGTCGAGCTGCACCGCTTCGCCAACGGGCCGGTGCAACTGCCGCGCGCCGACGGGGGAACCAGTCTGCACTGGAATATCCTGGGCCTGTTCGCCGAGATCAAAGAGGGGCTGCGCCGGGCCGCGGCCGCCGGCGGCCGGTTGACCAGCCTGGGCATTGATACCTGGGGGTGGATTTTGGCCTGCTGGATGGCCGCGGCCAACTGCTCGGCAATCCCTACCACTATCGGGACAGCCGCACCGATGGCATGATGGGGGCTGCGTTCCGCCGCGTGCCACGCGAGGAGATCTTTGCCGCAACCGGCATTCAGTTCATGCAGTTGAACACGCTCTATCAGCTCCTGGCCCTGGCCGAACGCCAGGACCCCGGCCTGACCGCGGCCGCCACCCTGCTGCTGACGCCCGATCTGCTCAACTACTGGTTGACGGGCCGGGCGCTGAGCGAGCGCACCATTGCCAGCACGACGCAGTTTCTCGATCCCTACCGCGGTCAATGGGCCGTTGACCTGCTGGCGCGGCTTGGCTTGCCGACGCACATCTTGCCGCCCATCGTGGAGCCGGGCACGGTCCTGGGCGATCTGCTGCCGCACGTGGCCGCGGAAACCGGCGCGCAGGGCGTGCTGGTTGTGGCTCCGGGCTGTCACGACACCGCGAGCGCGGTGGCCGCGGTGCCGGCAGAAGGCGCGGATTACGCCTACCTCAGCTCCGGCACCTGGTCGCTGCTGGGCGTCGAAACGCAGGCGCCGGTCATCAACGCGGCCAGCCTAGCCGCCAATGTCACCAACGAAGGCGGCGTGTGTGGCACCGTGCGCCTGCTGAAGAACATCACCGGGCTGTGGATCATCCAGGAATGTCGCCGCGCCTGGGCCGCCGCGGGTCGCCCCCTGTCGTGGGATCAGATCGTGGCCGCGGCCGGGGCAGCCATGCCGGCCACGGCGGTGATTGATGTGGACGCGGCCGAGTTCGCAGCCCCTGGCGATATGCCCGGCCGTGTGCGCGCCTTTTGTGAGCGCACGGGCCAGCCTGTTCCAGATACCGTCGGCGCGCTGGCGGCCGTGGTCTATGAGAGCCTGGCGCTGAAGTATCGCAGCACGCTGGCGCGCATCGAGGGGTTGACCGGCCGGACGGCCGCGCCGCTGCACATCGTGGGCGGCGGCAGCCAGAACCGCCTGCTCAATCAACTGGCGGCCGACTTCACCGGCCGGCCGGTCATCGCCGGGCCGGTGGAAGCGACCGCCATCGGCAACATCCTGATGCAGATGCTGGCGACCGGCGCCCTGGCCTCCCTGGCCGAGGGTCGCAACCTCGTGCGCCGCTCCTTCGAAGTCGAGGCGTTCGAACCGCGGCCGCGCCCCGACCGGGATGAGCGGCTCGGTCGCCTGGAAGCGTTGACATGAAACGAACGAACGTTCATTTGACACCCGCCGTCTTTGGCGAGCGAGAGCGACTGCTGGTGGAATGTGGGCCGCTGACGGCCAGCACGTTTCGCTACGACAGCGGCGTCTGCGCGCTGCGGCTGCGCAACGAGTTGGGCGAGTTGGTCATGCTGCCGTTCCAGGGTCAACAGATCTGGTCGGCCGCGTTCGGCGGTCGCGATCTGACCATGAAGTCCATGTTCAGCGCGCCGCGACCGACGCGCAATTATCTGGAGACCTACGGCGGGTTCCTGATTCACTGCGGCGCAACGGCCATGGGCGTCCCCGGCGCGACCGATAGCCATCCGCTGCATGGTGAACTACCCAATGCGCCCTACGAGCGCGCCTGGCTGGTGCTGGGGGAAGATGCGCAGGGGGCGTACCTGGGGCTGAGCGGCGAGTACGAACATATCATGGCGTTCAGCCATCACTACGTGGCGCGGCCGGAGGTGCGCCTGGTCGCGGGCCGCGGACAAGCGTTCATTTCGATCACCATCGAGAACCGCAAGCGGACGCCGATGGAGACGATGTACCTGGCGCACATCAACTTCCGGCCGGTGGACAACGGGCGCTTGATCTACAGCGCGGCCTGCACGCCGCAGACGGTGCGCGTGCGCCGCAGCATTCCGTCGCACATCAGGCCGCCGGCCGGGTACGCTGAGTTTCTGGAGGAGCTGGCGCAGCATCCCGAACGCCACCATGTGCTGGCGCCCGGCCTGGCGTTCGATCCTGAGGTGGTGTTTTTCATTGATTATCTGGCCGATGCGGACGGCTGGGCGCATTCCCTGCAGGTTCACCCCGACGGATCGGCCGACATCGTCTCCCACCGGCCGGCGCAGCTCGATCATGGCGTGCGTTGGATCAGCCGCACCGCTGACCAGGACGCGCTGGGGCTGTGTTTGCCTGCCACGGCCGAGCCGGAAGGGTACACGGCTGAGAAGGCCAAGGGGCATGTGCGGCAACTGACCGGCGGCGCAGCGCTGCGCTTCGAGATGACGGCCGGCTACCTGGCGCCCGCTGAGGCGGCGCGGTTGATCGAAAAAATAGGAGAAACGACAACACATGGCACTTGAAGTACCTTACCCAGACCTTGCCGAGCTCATCGCGGCGATTGGCGAAGCGGGCCAGCGCCTGTCCGAGATCGAAGCCTCGGAGGGCGCGGCCGGCAACATCTCAGTTTACATCGGCTGGCCGCTGGAGCCGCGGCGCATCTTCCCGCAGGCCGAGACCATCGCCCTGCCCGAGGCCGTGCCTGAGCTGGCCGGCCGGCTGTTCCTGGTCACCGGTTCGGGCCGGCGACTGCGCGACATCATTCACGACCCGGCCGCCAACTTGGGCGCGCTGGTGGTGAACGAGGGCGGCGCTACCGGCGCGCTCTACACCTCCCAGCGGCGGCTCTTTGCCCGGCTGACCAGCGAGTTCAACTCACACCTGGCCGTGCATCGCCAGCAGATTCGGCGTTCGGGCACCAACTTCCATGCGGTCGTCCATGCGCAGCCGGTGCATATCGTCCACTTGAGCCACATTGCCGACTACCGTGACGAGACCTATCTCAACCGCCATCTGCTGCGCTGGCAGCCAGAGACGATCATCACCCTGCCGGAAGGGTTGGGTATTGCGCCTTTCTTCCCGCCCGGTTCGGCCGATCTGATGACCGCGACGCTGGCCGCGCTGCGCGATCATCCGGTGGTGTTGTGGTGCAAGCACGGCCTTGTGGCGCGTTCGGACCAATCGGTGAAACGGGCCGCTGACCGCATCGAATACGTGGAGACGGCGGCGCGTTACGAGTTCATGAACCTGGTCAACGGCAACCGCGCCGAGGGCTTGACAGCCGAGGAGATCAGGGCCATCGCGGCCGCGTTCAATGTCAAGCAGAGCTATTTTTGATCTATCTCAGAACAAAGAGGTAATGGGCGATGAATGGTTGGAACGGCAGCGTGGTAGATATCAACCTGACCAACAGGGAGACCAAGACGTATGCGCTGGACATGGACATGGCGCAGCAGTTTCTCGGCGGCCGCGGCCTGGGCGGCCGGCTGCTGTGGGACCTGGTGGGGCCGGAGGTGGCGCCGCTGGCGCCGGAGAATGTCCTGATCTTCGCCGTCGGCCCGCTCACCGGAACCGGCTACCAGACCAGTAATCGCTTTTCGGTCAGCACCAAGAGTCCACTGACGGGCACGATCCTTGACGCCAACAGCGGCGGCTTCTGGGGCATGCAGTTCAAGAAGACCGGTTACGATGTGCTGATCGTGCGCGGCCGCGCCGATCATCCCGTCTTCATCGAAATCACGCCGGCGGGGGTGAGCATCCAGGACGCGGCGCCGCTGTGGGGTTTGCGCGTGAAAGAGGTGACGCAGCGCCTGGGGCAGAACAACAACCGGCGCAATGTCCTGTGCATCGGCCCGGCTGGCGAGAACCTGGGGCTGATGGCGGCCATCATGAACGATGGCGAACGCGCCCTGGCCCGCGGCGGCCCCGGCGCGGTGATGGGCAGCAAGAATCTGAAGGCGATTGTGGTGGAAGGCAAGACGCGGCCGGAGATCGAAGATGATGAGCGGTTCAAGTTCCTGCTCTACGAAAGCCGCAAGATGCTGCGCGCCAGCCCGCTCACCAGCCAGGCGCTGCCAGAATTTGGCACCGCGGTGGTGATGAACCTGATCAACGCCATCGGCGCGCTGCCCACGCGCAACTTCCAGGCCGTGCAGTTTGAGCACGCGGAGGCCATCTCCGGCGAGGCGCTGCGCGACAGCTACCTGGTGGACAACGCGGCCTGCTGGGCCTGCCCCATCGCCTGTACGCGCATCAGCAAGACCGACAAGGTGGCAGGCGAAGGGCCGGAGTACGAATCGGTCTGGGCGTTCGGCGCACAGTGCGGTATCGGCGATCTGGCCGCGATCATCGAAGCCAACTCGCTGTGCAACGACTTTGGCCTGGACACCATCTCGGTCGGCTCGACCATCGGCTGTCTGATGGAACTGAGCGAGCGCGGGCTGGTGGACAGCGATCTGCGCTTTGGCCGGGCCGACCTGCTGGCGGGGGCAGTGGAAGACATCGCGCTGCGCCGCGGCCTGGGCGCGGACATGGCCGAGGGCAGCCGGCGCCTGGCCGCGAAGTACGGCGCGCCTGAGCTTTCGATGAGCGTCAAGGGGCTGGAACTGCCGGCCTACGACCCGCGCGGCATGCAGGGGCAGGGCCTGCTCTTCGCCACCTCGAACCGCGGCGCTTGCCACATGCGCGGCAACATGCTGGGGCTGGAGGTGCTCGGCCTGCCCAAGCTGATTGACCGCTTCCAGGTGCAGGGCAAGTCGGCCTACGTCACGCTGCATCAGAACAGCGCGGCCGCGATTGACTCGCTGGTGCTGTGCAAGTTCACCAACATGGCGGTGGCCGATGAATACTTCGCCCGCGTGCTCAGCGCGGTCACCGGGCTGCCCTACTCCACGGGCGACCTGATCCGGGCCGGCGAACGCATCTGGAACCTGGAGCGCCTGTACAACCTGCGCGAGGGCTTCACCGCGGCGGACGACACGCTGCCCAGGCGCCTGCTGGAAGAACCCGCGCCGGCCGGCCCCAGCGCCGGTTGGACGGTGAAGCTGGAGCAGATGCGCCGTGAGTATTATCGGACGCGCGGCTGGGACGCGGCCGGCGTGCCGAAACCGGCCAAGCTGGCCGAGTTGGGGTTGGAGAAGTTGACCGCGTGACCCGTATGTGATGATAGGCGGTGAAATCACGCCGGAGGCGATGACCGACGGGGTAGGGAGCAATTTATGATTGACGAACGCATCTTCAAGCAGTTCCAGGAGATTGGCCGTGATCTGTATGTGGCCGGCCTGATCAGCTCGCACGGCGGCAACTTGAGCCTGCGCCTGGGCGATCGCCTGGTCATCAAACGGCGGGGCGCGATGTTGGGCCGCCTGCAGCCGCACGACCTGGTGGAAACCGACCTGGAGCGCAACGACAGCGGGGTGGCGCTGGCCTCCACCGAGCTGCTGGTTCACCGCGCCGTCTACAAGGCCACGCCAGCGCTGGCGATCGTTCACTGTCACCCCCGCGCGGCCATCGCCTATTCGCTCTCCCGCGATGAGATCGTGCCGATTGACAACGAGGCGTCCTATCTGCTCAAGAAGGTGCCGGTGATCTACGAGGAGTTCGCCTCCGGCACGCCGGAGATGGCAAAGAACGTGGCGCAGACGTTGTCGAAGTACAAGATCGTCATGCTGCGCGGCCACGGCAGCTTTGCCATCGGCCAGACCCTCGACGAAGCGTTCTTTTGGTCCTCCGTACTCGAAGAGGCCTGCCAGATCAGCGTCTACGCCCGGCAGATCAACGAGCCGTTCATCGAGTATCGCAAGGGCAGCGACGCGTATACGAAGTGGTAGGGTGGGGAATGGGGGCATCGTGAACAGAACATACACCATCGGACTCGATTACGGGACGCAGTCGGCGCGGGCGCTGTTGGTGCGCACGGATGGACTGATTGCGGCGACGGCCGTCTGTGACTATGCGGACGGTGTGATTGACGAACATTTGCCAGGCTCACGCCGCGCGCTGGGCGCAGACTGGGCGCTGCAAAATCCGGCCGATTGGCTGACCGTGCTGGAAGCGATCGTGCCGCAGGTGCTGGCCGCGGCCGGCGTGGCCGGAGAACAGGTCATCGGCATCGGCGTGGACTTCACCGCCTGCACGATCCTGCCGACAACCGCGGACGGGACGCCGCTGTGCCAACTGCCGGCCTGGCGCGAGACGCCTCATGCCTGGCCCAAGCTGTGGAAGCACCACGCCGCGCAGCCGCAGGCCGACCGCTTCAACCAGGTGGCGGTTGCGCGTGGCGAAGCGTTCCTGGCCCGCTACGGCGGCCGAGTTTCGTCGGAGTGGCTGCTGCCCAAGGCGCTGTCCATCCTGGAGGAGGCGCCCTCGGTCTACGATGCGGCCAGTCGCATCATCGAGGGCGGCGATTGGCTGGTCTGGCAGCTCAGCGGGCAGGAGCGGCGCAACGCCTGCGCGGCCGGCTACAAGGCGTGCTGGACAAAGGGCGAGGGCTACCCGTCGGCTGATTTTCTGGCCGCGCTGCATCCACGTTTCGCCGCGGTGGTCGAAGAGAAGCTCAGCGCGGAGGTGCTGCCGGCCGGCGCGTACGCCGGTGGGCTAACGCCGGCCTGGGCTGGCCGCTTGGGCTTACCGGCCGGCGTCGCGGTGGGCGTCGCGATGATTGATGCGCACGCGGGCGCGCTGGGCATGGGCGTGGGGACGCCCGGCGTGCTGGGGATGATTATGGGCACCAGCACCTGTCACATGTTGCTGGGCCGCGAGGCCGCGCTGGCCGAAGGCATCAGCGGCGTGGTGGAGGATGGCATCGTGCCGGGACTGTTCGGCTATGAGGCGGGGCAGGCCGGCGTGGGCGACATCTTCGCCTGGTTCGTCGAGCATGGCGCGCCGGCCGCGTATGAGGATGAGGCGCGCGCCAGCGGCGTGAGTCTGCACGAGCTGTTGAGCGCCAGGGCGGCGCGGTTGGCGCCCGGCGCCAGCGGGCTGCTGGCGCTGGACTGGTGGAACGGCTGCCGCACGCCGCTGGTGGATGCAGACCTGACCGGGGTGATTTTCGGCTACAGCCTGAACACGAAGCCCGAAGAGGTCTACCGCGCCCTGATCGAGGCCACGGCGTTTGGCACGCGGCTGGTGATCGAGACCTTCACGAGCCAGGGGGTGCCGGTGGAGCGCCTGGTGGCGACCGGTGGGTTGACCAAGAACCGGCTGCTGATGCAAATCTATGCCGATGTGACGAACCGGCCCATCGAAGTGGCGGGTACAGAGCAGGCGACCGGCCTGGGCGCGGCGATGCTGGGCGCCACGGCCGCGGGTTCGGCAGCCGGCGGCTTCGACAGCCTGGGCGACGCGGTGGCGGCGATGGCCAGCGTGCCGGCCGCTTCCTATCAGCCGGACGCAGGCGCAGCCGCGGTCTATGAGGTGCTCTACCAGCAGTACAGTCGCCTGGTGGATCAGTTTGGCCGCCGCGCCGACTCGCCGTTGAAAGCCCTGCGCCAACTCAAGCTGCGCAGCATGTAGGAGCAGTTTTCGCCACGAATTTCACGAATTTTCACGAATTGGTTTTTCGTTTTCGTGTGAATTCGTGTCATTCGTGGCAGGAGTATCCTCTGCCCACCCGCATTGTAGTCATTGTCACGCTGAGACGCGCTGCGAGGTGAAAACCCATGCCAGACATCCGGTATCGAGTCCACGAGAAGATCAGCGTCGAGCAGTTCATTGACCTGCTCCAGCGCTCCACGTTGGCCGCCCGGCGGCCGCTCGACCGCGCCGAGCGCGTGCAGCGCATGCTCGACAACGCCAATCTGATCGTCACCGCCTGGGATGGAGACAGGCTCGTCGGCGTGTCCCGCGCGGTGACCGATTTCAGTTACTGCTGTTACCTGTCCGACCTGGCCGTGGATGAATCATACCAGCGTGCGGGCATCGGCAAGGAGCTTGTGCGGCGCACGCGGGAAGCCGCGGGGTTGGAATGCACCCTCCTCCTGCTCTCCGCGCCCGCGGCGATGGGGTATTATCCCAAAATCGGGTTCGAGAAACTGGAAAACGCATTCGCCATCAAGCGCGAGGCGTAGGCCCACCATGGGGCAACCCCTTGAACTCCTGCTCGACAGGAAATTCGGTTTGCAGCGCAATCCCATCGTGGGGCTGGCGCATCGGCTGGCTTGTCTGCACAACCGCGCGGGGAGGATAGGCCTGTAGGCCTGGGCATATGCTATTATGCTATAATGTAAGCATCTTTGTTTTCCATTTGGATAGCAAAGGGGCAGCCGAAGCGATGAGTAATGGCTTCTTCCCGCCGCGCCAAGCCAAAGGAATGAAACAGGAAATATCATGACCACCAGAGGGAACCATCTATCATGAACGCCCTGTTCTCCGATACTCATCCTACCGTGGAGGCTCTGCAAATCCAACTCATTCGGCGCATGCCCGCGTGGAAGAAACTCGCCATCGTGAATGACTTGAACGAAACCGTGCGAACGCTGGCAATCAGCGGGATCAAGCAGCGCCATCCCGCCGCCACGCCCGGGGAAGTTCGCCGCATGTTGGCAGAATTGATACTCGGCGAAGATCTGGCGCGCAAGGTGTACGGCTATGCAAAGTGAAATCGCGCGAGTCGTACTGCTCGTCACACAAGCGCTGGAGCAAATCGGAATCCCCTACGCAGTGGGCGGCTCGCTTGCCAGTTCTCTGCATGGCGTCATGCGCGCCACGCTGGACGCGGACATCGTGGCAGACGTGCAACTGGCGCACATCCCAACGCTGGTCGCCGCGCTCGCGCAGGAATTCTACGCCGACGACGGAATGATCCGAGAAGCCATCGTTCATCACAGCAGCTTCAACCTCATCCACTACGAAACCGCCTTCAAAGTGGACATTTTCATCCGTAAACTGCGCCCCTTCGACCAAATGCAATTGGAGCGACGCCAGCCGTCCGTCATTACAGCGGATCCCGACCGAAGCGTCTACGTGACCAGCCCCGAAGACACCATCCTTGCCAAACTGGAATGGTATCGCCTGGGCGGTGAAGTCTCGGAGCGCCAGTGGCGTGATATTCTCGGCGTTCTCAAAGTCCGCGCTGGCGATCTCGACCTCGCTTATTTGCGCACCTGGGCCAATGAACTCCAGGTCGCCGATCTGCTCGCACGCGCCCTTGATGAAAAGTAAATCGCCGCCCTGCACGATCCACGCGTGGACGCGCTGATCGTCCCCATCGGGCAAGGGGAACTGGTGTGTAGAGTAGTGGATTGACAGTTGCTATACATTGGTACACGGATTCACGCGGACGGACACGGATGTAAAAACGATCGGTGTCAATCCGTGTACCAGTAACCGGTGCGAAAGCGATGCCGGTTGGCGCAGACCGACGGCTCGACCGAACTCGTGGAAGCCCTTGCGGCGGTTGCTCAGCGTAATACGAGCGGCAGGTGCAGCGAACGTTGGTTGGGGTAGTGGCCGCGATAAGCGTCCCACATCGCCTCGGTGAACGGGTCCCAGCAGCGATAGCCCTCATGGGGTTCGGTTGCCATGTAGCGGTCCTGGTAATCGAACAGCGCGTCGTGCTGCCAGTCGTCCGTGGCGTTCATGATGTGAGCCGCCAGCACAAAGCCGGCCCAGGCAGTGGCTGTGCAGCACTGGCGGTAAGCCGCGCACCAGGGCCGGTTGTCGCCGGCCGGCTCCGTCGAATGGGAGATGCCCCATTCGGCCAACCCCAAATCGGCCTGCGTGTACTCCTCCGCGTAACAACCGCGCGTGTCGGGCGCATGCGAGCGTTCGATGTCGGCCTGGGTCACGAAGAAGGTCTGCCCATCTTCCGAGAACTCCACGGCGCCTGTGCCATTGCCGGGGCCAATGCCGCGCATGGCGGCGTCGTTGAGCAGCAGCCCGGCGAAGAGAATGGGCCATTTGCGCCCACTGGTCTGGCCGCCGGCCGGCGGCCAGTTGTGATTGCCGCCATCCTGGGCAACGCCGTACAGGTCAATTCCCAACTGCACAAAACGAACCAGCAGCGTTTCTTTGGCCGCGTCGCTGAAGTTCAGATGCAGCATGAGCGCGCCGATGCCAACCTGAGTGGACATCTCGCGACCGTAATCGGGCATGTTGTCCAGGGGATGCAGGAAACGGGCCGGCCAGTTGGGCACATGGTCAAGCCAGGGGCGCTCGAACAAGCGCTCGACCGCAGCCAGGTCGGGCGTGCCACTCACCGGCGGCAGCCGGCTCAGCAGGGCATGGTTGAGCTGGCTGCGATTGAAGCGGATCGTTTTGTCGTTTCCACTGTAGGCAGGCCGAAAGCTGCCGGCCGGCGGGGGCGCAGGGAGGACGGTCAGGATGGCGGCGGTTTGCAACTGCGGCAGCGCGCCGGCCTGCGGCACACTGATGCTGGACACCAGCGATGAGTTGGCCGGTACGAGCAGCGGGTTGAGCGCAGACAGGTCCTGCTGGTTGGGCCGGGCCACGTTCAGGGCCGCGTCGAAATAGGGGCCAAAGTCGCCATACATCGCGCTGTCGTAGCCCTGGATTTGGCCGCTGCGGGGCGAGGGGTTGATCATGGAGCCATGCAGGGTGCGCGTCCCAGAAATGATGGACGCCGGGGAGATCTGGATGATCGTCACCGGGCCGGCCACCCAGAAATCTCCGTTGGCGAACTGGCCGTAGGGGTAACTGTCGTCGAACGTCCACGTAATGCCGAATTGAGAAATCTCGGCGGCGACGGGCGGAACGCGGGCGATCGGCCCGGCTGCCGCACCGGTCATGTCTCTCAGGAGAAAAGCGCACAGACCCAGGACCGCCAGCCATGCTGTCAATCTCAAGGCATGACGAAGGCGCTGCCCGTCTTTCTGGATACCGGTCCTCTCATTTTTCTCATTGACACAGTTGCTCGCTGATTTCCCACAAGCGACGGCGTGTGGTCTCATCGTGTGTCTGCGGCGCTGAGGGCACGGCTCGCAGATCATCGAAATACGCGCCGGTGACTGTTTCCACCTCGGGCGCAGAAGCCAGGTAGACCGAGGTGCGTGCGCCTTCCGCAGGCGTCGCGCCGCCGATGCCAAAGCCGGTCTGCAGCAGTTTGGTGCCAATCACGCCGGGGTGGAGACAGTTGGCGGTGACGCCCGCGCCGGCCAGGCGCGCGGCCAGTTCATACGTAAAGAGCACGTTCGCCAGCTTGGAATGCGCATACGCCCGGTAGCCGTTGAAGGCCCGCTCGCTCTGCAAGTCGTCGAAGTTGATGCGGCCGCGCTGGTGCGCCACAGAGCTGACCGTGATGATGCGCGCCGGCGCGCTCTGCCTCAGCAGGGGCAGAAGTTGCTGCGTCAGCAGAAACGGCGCCAGGTGATTGACTGCAAAGGTCATCTCGAAACCGTCCTCGGTGAGTTGGCGCTCGTTCATGAACACACCGGCATTGTTGATGAGCACGTGCAACTGCTCATACTTCGCCTGCACCGCGGCCGCCAACTGGCGCACCTCGCGCAGGGAGGAGAGGTCCGCGGCCATGAAATCCACACGGTCGTGGCCGGCAGCCTTCTTCAGTTCGTCAACCGCTGCCTGTCCCCGCGCCGCGTTGCGGCCGTGCAAAATGACCGTGTGGCCCTGCATCGCCAACGCCTGTGCAGTCGCCTTGCCAATACCATCGGTCGCGCCGGTAATCAACATCGTTTTTTGGTTCATCGTCCGTCCCCTACCTTTCTTGTCGTCATTTGACGACCGATGTTTCACCATCGTCACATGCTCGTTGGCGGCTCAGATGTAGTGCTGCTCCCTGGCCCAGGCGGTCAGTTGATCGCGGAACTTGGGATGGGCGATCTGAATCAGGTTCAGGCAGCGCTGGCGGATCGTCTTGCCATACAGCTCAGCCACACCGTACTCCGTCACCACGTAGTGAATATGGTTGCGGCTGGTAGTGACACCGGCGCCCGTTTGCAGCGTAGGGACGATCCGTGAAACCGTATCGTTCTTGGTGGTGCTGGGCAGGGCGATGATGGGACGGCCGCCCTTGCTGCGTGACGCGCCGTAGATGAAGTCCAACTGGCCGCCGACGCCGCTGTAGAACTTGGTGCCGATCGAATCCGCGCAGACCTGTCCGGTCAGGTCCACCTCGATGGCGGAGTTGATGCAGACCATGTTGTCGTTCTGCGCGATGATGAACGGATCGTTGACATAATCCTGCGGATGGAATTCGACGATCGGGTTGTTGTCCACGAATTCATACAGGCGCTGGCTGCCCAGGATGAACCCGGCGACGATTTTGCCTGGATGCAGCGTCTTGCGCTCGTTGTTGATGATCCCGGCATCCACCAGGGGGATGACGCCATCAGAGAAAAGCTCGGTGTGAATGCCCAGGTCACGCTTGCTGCTGAGGAAGTGCAGCACGGCGTCGGGAATGGCGCCAATGCCCATCTGCATGGTCGCACCGTCGGGGATCAGATGCACGATATGCTCGGCGATCCGCTTCTCCAGCTCGCCCGGTGTACCCTGCGGCACTTCCGGCAGATGGTAGCTGACCGGCACCATGTAGTCCACCTTGCTGATGTGGATGAAGCTGTCACCCAGGGCGCGGGGCATGAATTCGTTGACTTCGGCAATGACGATCTTCGCGTTCTGGGCGGCCGGTTTGGTCAAGCCCACCTCGACCCCAAACGACAGGAAGCCATGTTCATCGGGCGGCGAGCAGTGAATCAGCGCGGCATCGAGCGGCAGTTGGCCGTTACGGAACAAGCGTGGAATCTCTGATAGAAAGACCGGCGTGAAGTCTGCGCGACCCTCGTTGACCGCGCTGCGCACGTTATGGCTGATGAAGAGGGTGTTGACGCGCAACTTACCTTCCATTTCCGGCGCCACATATTTGGCATCACCAATCGTCAGGACTTGCACGATTTCGACATTCTCAACCTCGCCCGCGGCTGCGCGATCCACCAGCGCGCTGAGCAGTTGTTGGGGAACGCTGCAGTTGCCGGTCAAGAACACACGATTCCCTGATTTGACGGCCTGCACCGCCCTTTCGGCCGGAACGATCTTGTTCCAACAGCGCATCATCCAATTATTCATGAATTACATCCCAAACCCTTAGGAACTCATCGTGTACGCAGCTGCCAGGCCGGGCAGCATGATCTTGCCGGCCCGGATGTTGACGCCACGCGCCAGCGATGGTGATTTTTCGATCGCCGCGTCCAACCCTTCGGAGGCGATACTGTAGATGTACGGCCAAGCGGCATTGTTGAACGCGTGCGTGGCGGTGCGCGCCACGATGCCGGTCATATTGGGAACGCAATAATGGATGACGCCTTCTTCGATGTAGGTGGGGGCCGTGTGCGTGGTGGGGCGTGTGGTTTCGACGCAACCGCCCGTGGTCACCGCGACATCTATGATGATGGAACGCCGTTTCATGCTGCGCACCAACTCGCGCGAGATGAGGACCGGCGAGCGGGCGCCCGGCACCTGGATCGCGCCCACAACCACATCGGCAAAGCGCACCATCTTGTCCACATTGAGGGGGTTGGACATCAGCGTAATGACGCGGCCCATGAAAAGGCTGTCAATGTAATGCAGACGCTTGATGTCTTTGTCCAGCAGGTAGACGTTGGCGCCCTGACCCAGGAAGACGCGGGCCGCCTGGGCGCCTACCACCCCGCCGCCCAGGATGACTACTTCGGCCGGCGCGACGCCTGGCACGCCTCCCAGGAGGATGCCCTTGCCGCCGCTGGTGTTTTCCAGCAAGCGCGCCGCCACCTGTGCGCACATGCGACCGGTGACCTCGCTGATCGGCTGCAACACCGGCAAGGAGCCGTCGTCCTCTTGGATGGTTTCATAGCCAATGGCTGTGACGTTGTTGTTCAGAAAGCTCTGTACCCGGCTCTTGCGCGCCGCCGGCAAATACAGAAACCCACAGACAATCTGATCGCTGCGCAGCAAACCGGTCTCTTCGGGGGTCGGGCGTGCCACTTTGAGCAACAGGTCGGCGCGGGCAAATGCCTCATCCGCAGAGTAGACCAGGGTGGCGCCGGCACGGCGGTAATCCTCGTCGCTGTAGCCGCTGCCCACACCTGCGCCCTGCTCCACGTAGATGCGATGACCTTCGTCGTGCAGGGTCTGCACATTGGCCGGCGTGATGCCCACTCGATACTCGCTGGCCCTCCGTTCACGCGGGACTCCGATATCCATATGATCTGTTCCCTTTATTCCTTTATTTTATTCCTTTATTCTTCGCTCCACTCGCGTACGACCAAGCGGAAAATGTCTGTCTCAGTCACCATGCCGATGACGGCGCCGGCGTCATCTACCACCGGCAGGCCGCCAATTTTGTGCGCCAACATCATTTTTACCGCTTCGACCACCGATGTGTCAGCCGTCACCGTAAACGTCCGGTGTGTCATGGCGTCGCCCGCGGTCAGCCAGGTGGTGGCGGCGGCATCGTACGGGTCCACTGCAGTGGCCATGGACGCCACGCGCACATCGCCTTGCGTCAGGATGCCGACCAATTGCCCTTCGTCGTCCAGCACCGGTAAGCGGCGAATCTGGTTGCTTTCCAGCATCGCTGCCGCCTCATCCAGGTCAGCCTCATAGTGAATCGTGAGGGCGGGAGCGCTCATAATGTCACGCACGAAATAGGTCGGCATGTTCGTCTCCTCTTGCAGTCGTTCACAGCCAGGCTCATTGCTGAAACCCGGTCTTTCGCAAGGACAAGACGAAGGACGAACGGTCAGCAATCTTGATCCTTCGTCCTTCATCCTCGATGCCTCGTGACCAGCCAGCGATCGGGCGCCGGAGGGCATTCTCTAGTTCATGCTCATGGCCGGCACTGGTGTGACCACGGGCGTCATGCGCCCGCCCATGCGCTGCTCGATGGCACGCGCAAGGCGGCGAATTCCCTCTTCGATCATCTCCGGCTCGGCGTTGGAGAAGTTCAGGCGCATGGTATTGAGTTGTCCGCTGCTGCGTCCGGCCGCATAGAACGCATGGCCCGGTACGAAGGCCACCTTTTCTTTGATGGCGTCCTGCAGCAGTTCCTCCGCGTTGATCTCCGGCGGTAATTCCACCCACAGGAACAACCCGCCGCGCGGGTGCGTCCAGTGTACACCGGCCGGGAAGTAGCGCTCCATGGCGGCCAACATCACATCGCGACGTGCGCCATACACCCGGCGCAAGGTACGTACATGTTTCTCCAGGAAGCCGCCTTTGGCTACCTCGTATGCCACCATCTGATCGAAAATACTGGTGTGTAAATCCATGCCCTGCTTGGCCTGCACGCACTTTTGAATCACCTCAACCGGCGCCACGATCCATCCCAGGCGCAAACCAGGCGCCAGCGTCTTGGAGAAGGTGCTCAGGTACAGGATGTTGCCCCGGAAATAGCCGTGACCATCACAAGCCCGTGATTCCAGATGCTCACAGTCCAACTGCACCAGGGTGGGCAGATGTTCCCCTTCGTAGAGCAGCTCGCCATACGGGTCATCCTCGATGATGGGCACCCCGTAGCGGTCGGCCAACTCCACCAGTTCCTGCCGGCGATCCAGAGAGAGTGTGACACCGCCCGGGTTCTGGAAGTTTGGCAACACGTACATGAACTTGACGCCCGCGCGCAGCGCCTCTTCCAGTTGATCTACCTGCAGCCCGTTGTCATCAATGGGTACCTCGACGTACTCGGCCTGGTAAGCATTCCAGGCCTGCAGCGCGCCCAGGTAGGTTGGGCGTTCCACCAGGATCGTATCGCCCGCGTTGATGAGCAACTTGCCGATCAGGTCAAGGGCCTGCTGCGAACCGGAAGTAATCAATACATTATCTTCTTTGGCCAGGATGCCGTAGTGCGCCATTTTCTCGACGATGAGTGCGCGCAATGGCTGATAGCCCTCGGTGGTGCTGTACTGTAATGCCTTGCTGCCTGACTGGACAAGAACCCTGTCGGCCGCCGCGCGAAAGGCCTCAACCGGGAACAACTCAGGCGCCGGTAGGCCCCCGGCAAACGAGATCATGTCTGGCTGTTGGGTAAACTTCAGCAGCTCACGGATGATAGAACCACCCATCCGTTGATTGCGCTGTGCGTACCGTCGTTGCCACGGTGTGGTCATAGTTACACTCCTTTGTGTCTATCTTTTGCTGTGCCGGGACGCGTCTGTTCCTACTTGCCGGATGCGCGAATGAGCAGTACCGGGCAGGGCGCAGCCTGCAGAACCTTTTCAGCAACGCTGCCGTACACCCAGCGGCTGATGCCGCCCCGCCCATGCGTTGACATGACGATCAGGTCAATGTGCTCGGCCCGGGCATAGTCGGTGATGGCATCGGGCACGGGGCCGTCCAAAATGGCGGTCTGGAAAGAGATGCCCTTTTCGCGCAGCTCACCGGATACTCCCTGCAAGTATTGCATCGCCTGGTCGCGCAGTCCGGGTATTTCGGCCACGGTCCCGGAAAGCACCAGGTCAGGCGCAATCAACTGGTAGGGCGAGATGATAATTCGCAGCAGGGTGATGTTACTCTTGAACTCCAGCGCCAGGGCCTCCGCGTGGTGCAGCGCGGCTTCTGCCAGCGCTGAGCCATCCAGCGGCACGAGAATGTTGTGATACATATGCATTTGCCTCCCATCATTGAAACGCGTCCAGGTGTCAGGCCGGAACGCGCATGGCACACTCGGCGCCACGCCGCAGAGCCACCTTGTTTGGCTCCAGAAAGCGCCGATTGCGTTCCGGCAGATGAGCCAGCAAGGCCCGATCGAGAGCCTCCAGCGGCAGCAGGTCGGTGGCCTGCAGCAAGGCGCCCAGCATGACGACATTGGTTAATTTGATATTGCCCAGCGCGCTGGCAATGTCATTGCCCGCCACCGGGATGACGTTGATGTCGCTGCGCGTCACCGCGCGCGTCACCAATGAACTGTTGTAGATCAGGAACCCGCCCGGTTTGACCAACGGTTCGTATTTGTCCACCGATGGCAGATTCAGGGCAATCACGGCGTCAGGGTTGCGCACCAGCGGCGCCCCAACTTCTTCATCCCCAACCACCACGATGCAGTGCGCGGTGCCGCCGCGCATCTCCGGCCCATAGGACGGGATCCAGGTCACCGCTTTGCCTTCATCCATGCTGGCATAGGCCAGTAACTGGCCGGCGAACAGGGCGCCCTGTCCCCCAAAGCCAGAGAAAACGATCGAGAATTCCATTTTGTGTCCTCCTTGTATCCTCCTTGCATCCCCATGTGCAAGAAATCAACTGCAAAGCGCCTAATTCAGACGCGCCACGGCATCCACCACCTTGTAATCGCCCAACGGATAGTAGGGCACCATCTGATTCTCGATCCAGGTCAGGGCTTCGGCCGCGGTGGTATGGTTGTTGGTGGGACATGACGACAGGATTTCTACCAGGGAGAGTCCTTGCCCGGCCAACTGAGCCTGGAACGCGGTGCGGATGGCCTTCTTGGTGCGGTTGATTTCGCGCACGTTGTGTGTCGAGCGTCTGACGACGTACGATGTGCCCGGCAGCCCTGCCAACAATTCGGCCACGCGCAGGGGATAGCCGGTCAGGCTGACATCGCGCCCTTTCGGTGATGAGGTGGTGACCTGGCCCAGCAGGGTGGTCGGCGCCATCTGGCCGCTCGTCATGCCGTACACCGCATTGTTGACGAAGATCACCGTGATTTTTTCGCCGCGCGCCGCGGCATGAATGATCTCATTCGTACCGATGGCCGCCAGGTCGCCGTCGCCCTGGTAAGTGAAGACGACTTTGTCCGGCTGCGTTCGTTTGAGGCCGGTGGCCATGGCCGGGGCGCGTCCATGCGCCGCCTCAGCCATGTCTACATTGAAGTAGTTGTAGGCAAAGACCGCGCAGCCCACGGGCGCCACGCCAATCGTGCGCTCACGCACGCCCAACTCGTCCAGCACCTCGGCCACCAGGCGGTGAATGATGCCATGCGTGCAGCCGGGGCAGTAGTGCGTTGCCACATCGGTCAGGGAATCGGGGCGCTGGTAAACCAGCATCATCTCATCGAGCGCCAGGGTTTGCGTTGTCATGACTTCACCTCCGCCAGGTGTACGGACAGGGTAGCGGCGTTGGTCGTTTGGCGCAGCGCAGCGCCCGGCTGACCACTGCCATTATGACCGTTGTGTTTGTAGCCGTTGTTGTGTCCGCTCATTTGCACCGTGCCATACAGGGAGACCAGGGTGTGCAGGGCGTTCAGGATTTCGTCGGGCAGGGGGATGGAGCCGCCCATGCGGCCGTAGAAGTGGACCGGGGCGCGCCCCTCCACGATGGCTTTCACGTCGTTGAGCATCTGGCCGGCGTTCATTTCCACCACCAGGATGGCCTTCTTGCCCGCGGCCAGCTCGCGCAGGCGGTCTTCAGGGTAGGGCCACAGCGTCACCGGGCGCAGCAGGCCCACGCGGACGCCCTGCGCCCGCGCCTGGCGAATGGCCGAGGTAGCCACGCGCCCCATGGTGCCAAAGGCCACAATCAGGTATTCGGCATCCTCGGTCATGAACTCTTTGCTGCGCGCTTCGCGTGCCTTGATTTCGGCCAGCTTGGCCTGCAGATGCAGGTTGTGTTTCTCCAGCCCTTCCGCCGTCAGGTTGAGCGACGTGATCGAGCGGTGGTGGCGGCCGGCCGCTCCGCTCAGCGCCCAGTCTGGTCTCTCGGTGCGCAAGGGTTTGCTTGGCGGCATTTCGGCCGGTTCCATCATCTGCCCGATGGTGCCATCGGCCAGGATGACGACCGTGGTGCGGTATTTGTCGGCCAGGTCGAAGGCCTCGTAGGTCATGTCAACGGCCTCTTGCACGGTGGCCGGCGCCAGCACGATATTGTTGTAGTCGCCATGCCCGGCGCTCTTCACCATCTGGAAGTAGTCTGACTGTGACGGCTGGATGTTGCCCAGGCCAGGCCCGCCGCGCATGATGTCTACGATAACGCAGGATACTTCTGATCCGGCGATGTATGAGAGGCCCTCTTGCATCAGGCTGACGCCGGGGCTGGACGAGGATGTCATGACACGGGAGCCGCCGCACGCGGCGCCGTACACCATGTTGATGGCGCCCAATTCACTTTCGGCCTGCAAAAAAACCCGCCCAAGTGCAGGCATCTGGGCGGCCATATATTCCAATAATTCAGTCTGTGGGGTGATGGGATAGCCAAAATAGGCTTCCAGGCCGGCACGGATGGCGGCCTCGGCTATTGCTTCGTTGCCTTTCCATAGCTCCTTTGCCATGGTCAATCTCCTTTGCTGCGTGCTACCTAATGCTCGCTTACGCGACGGCTGCTGCCCGCTGCGGCATCTTTGCCTGATAGCGGTAGACCTTGAACACGACATCGGGGCAAATCACCGCGCACAGGCCGCAGCCTGTGCATCGGTTCTGGGGATCGTTCAGCTCGACCGGGTGATACCCCTTGGCGTTCAGGGCGGTTGACATATGCAACACCTCCTGTGGGCAGACAGTGGTGCATAGTTCGCAACCTTTACAGCGATTCGTCGTGATGATTACAGTACCTCTGGCCATTGTTGTTCCTCCATTGGAATCTCATCTGGCATCTCATCCGGAATTTCATCTGGCATCTCATCCGGAATTTCATCCGGAATCTCGTCGTCGTTGACGATGTTTCAGGTTGGCGCCTGATTTCGCTGAACCACTTATTCGGCCTCAAGCAGTTCGATCAAATGGTCGAGCAGGTCCGTTTCGGTGATGATTCCCACCAGCACGTCGCCGCGTACGATCGGGATGCCACCGATTTTGCGGCTGCGCATGATGACGGCCGCCTCGAGTATGTCCGCATCCGGTGACAGGGTTGTCGGGTTGGACGTCATGCAGGATCCCACCTCGATATGTTCGAGGAGGAAGTTGTCATACCATGTTTCGTGCAACAGGATAGGCGAGTTGGTCGCACGGCGCATGTCGCGATCGGTCACGATACCAACCAGGCGCCCGTTTTCGACCACCGGCAAGCGGCGGAAGATTCCCTGGCGCATCAGGGCAATGGCTGTGCCAATAGATTGCGAAGGTTGAATTGTGACAGGATCCTCTGTCATGATTTCGGCAACTCGGGTCATCCGTTTTCACCTTTGACAAGTGTTGAACTCGCGTACCATGGTGGGCTACCGCCGCTGTGAGTTCATTGTAACCCCAAGAACGCCGTTTCAACATGATACCCATCATACATCTGCTGACGATGGGTCGCCATTTGTAACGCACTGTGCCACGGACGCGTGCTGTCCGGCCTGATGTGCGCAGGGTCGCAGCGCCAGCAGGTAGAAATGCAAAAACCGGGATGCCTTGCGCAACCCGGTTTCGGGAACAGTCTGGAGCCTTAGCGGATCTGGTCTACAGGTAGAAAGTCATGCGTTGCAGGTGCGCCACCGGGTCAATATACTGCACGCGCACACCGTGTGGAACCGTCAGGGTGATGGGCGCATAGTTGAGGATTGCCCTGATCCCTGCGCTGACCAGGGCGTCAGCCACGGGTTGGGCGCCGCTGGCTGGCGTGGCAATCAGCGCCACGTAGATCGCCTGCTGGCGCACGACATCCACCAGGTCTTGGCTGTCCTGGATGACGAGGTTAGCCAGGGGCTGGCCTACCTTGTCAGGGTCGCTATCGAACACCGCGGCGATGCGAAAGCCGCGCCCGCTAAAGCCGCCGTAGTGCGCCAAAGCATGGCCCAAATCGCCGGCGCCGATCAGCACGACATCCCAGATGCGATCCACCTGCAGGATGCGCTGCAGTTGATCGCGCAGGAAGGAGATGTCGTAGCCGGTGCCTTGCTTGCCAAATTCACCGAAGTGCGATAAATCTTTGCGGATTTGGGCCGAACTGATGCCTAATCTATCGCCCAGCTCTTGCGAGGACGTGATTTCACGCCCCTCTGCCACCAAGAAGTTGAGCGCTCGCAGATAGATGGGCAAGCGACCCACCACGATGTCGGGTATGGTGATGATTGACATCGAATGGCGTTCCTTTTTGTGTACGAAATTTAACTTGTGTGACTTTTGTGAAGTTGTGTACACAATACTAACACACCCGACGTTTTTATGCAAAACGCAGGCCCTCCCCCCCTCTCCCGTCGTGTGCTTTTCCACGACGGGAGAGGGGGCCGGGGGGTGAGGGCCGGGTGACTGTTATCGCCCGTTCGCCGTCATATCAGGGTACAGAAAGCGGCGCCGTTATTGACGCGGAGTGACAGGCGTGGTAGAGTAGGTTTATGCAAAGCTTTGGCAAACCTGGCTTGATTGACGGTGCCTTGCTCCCTGGCTGAGCTGAGCTTGAAAAAAAGGAATAGAAAAACGAGACGAATCTATGCGCAGAACTCTGATTATTTTAGTCATTTTGGTAGTCGTAGCGGCCGGGGGCTTTCTCCTGTGGCGAACACTGGCACAGGCCCAGGCGCCCCAGACGCCCAAGTATGAGACAGTGCAGCCAACCCGCACAACGCTGCGTTCGATTGTCAGCGCCACGGGCAGCATCGAGCCGGAGGGGCAAGTCTCCCTGGCCTTCAAAGGCGCGGGCCGTGTGGCCGAGGTGAAGGTCAAGACAACGGACCGCGTGCAGGTTGGGCAGGTTTTGGCCCTGCTCGATAGCCAGGATGTGGCGCTGTCGGTGCTGCAGGCTGAGGCCGGCCTGGCCAGCGTACAGGCCAACCTGGCCCAGTTGACGCGCAAGGCGCGCCCGGAAGACCTGGAGGCCGCCAGGCATCGTTGGACAGCGGGCAGGCCAGTGTCAAGAGCGCCGAGGCCAATCTGCTCAGCGCCCGCGCCAGCTACACCAAGCTGCAGGCCGGCGCCACAGAAAATGACAAGAAGGTGGCCGCGGCCAACCTGGAGCGCACGCAGGCCGCCTTGCAACAGGCGCAGTCTGCCTACGACCAGGTAGCCAGCCTGCCCAACGTGGGGCTGCTCCCGCAGTCGCTCAACCTGCAGCGGGCGACCATTGATTACGAGCAGGCGAAGGCGCAATACCAGATTGCCACCGCCGGCGCGGACGCGGCGCAGCGTGCGCAGGCGCTGGCCGCCGTTGCCCAGGCCGAAGCGGCCGTGGCCGGTTCACGCGCGCAGGTCGCACAGGCCAAGTCGTCGCTGCTGAAGTTGCAGGAAGGCGCCACGCCTGAGCAGACGGCCGCCTCGCAGGCGCAGGTCAAACAGGCCGAAGCGGTGCTGGCGCAGGCGCACCTGAATCGGGACAACACCATTCTGCGCAGCCCCATCGCGGGCGTGGTCGCGCAGGTGAACATCACGCCCGGCGAGTTCCCCAACGCCGCACGGGCCGCCATCGTCATTGTCAACATTGATCGCTTCCACATTGACATCAGCGTAGATGAAATTGACATTGGGCAGATCAAGGAAGGCCAGATCGCCGTGATTACGCTGGAGTCACTGCCCGATGCGCAGGTGACCGGGCAGATCAGCCAAATTGCCCCGATGGCCGAGGCCAACACCAGCGTGGTCTCTTATCTGGTCACCGTCGTGCTCGATCCCACCGATGCCGTGCTGCGCGCCGGCCTCAGCGCCACGGCCAATGTGACCACGGCCGAGGTTGAGAACGTGCTGGTGCTGCCCAACCGCGCCATTCAGCGCGACCGCACTTCGGATAAGACCTATGTCGAGAAGCTCGTGGGTGAGGCGCCGCAGCGGATCGAGGTGAAGATTGGCATGCGCAATGAAGGCCAGACCGAGATCAGCGAAGGGGTGAGCGAAGGCGACGTGATCATCATCCCCAATACGACTGCGGGCGACCAGTTGCGGCGCACTTTTGGCTTCTAGGGTTCCTCGAGCAAACTCGTGTTGGACAGACGGGTGGCAAGAAAGGCAAGACGATGGCAGACAATAACAAACCAATGATCGAGATCCGGGATCTGCGCAAGGTCTACCGGATGGGAGAAATGGAAGTACACGCGCTCAGCGGCGTTGCGTTGCGCGTGATGCCGGGCGAAATGGTCTCCATCATGGGGCCGTCCGGCTCAGGCAAGTCCACGTTGATGAACATCATCGGCTGCCTGGATCAACCCACCAGTGGCACCTACCTGCTCGATGGCGCTGATGTGTCGCAGATGAACGACAACCAACTGGCGGACATTCGCAATCGCAAAATCGGGTTTGTTTTCCAGAGCTTCAACTTACTCTCGCGCACCGAGGCTCTGCAAAATGTGGAGCTGCCGCTGATCTACGCTGGCACCCGCCAGCGCCGGCAGAAAGCGATTGCCGCGCTGGAAGCGGTGGGCCTGGGCGAACGTATTCATCATCGCCCCAATGAGCTATCGGGCGGTCAGCAGCAGCGTGTGGCAATTGCCCGTGCCCTCATCAATGACCCGGCCATCATCCTGGCGGACGAGCCGACCGGCAACCTCGATTCGAAGTCTGGCGCTGAGATTATGGCGATCTTCCAGCACCTGAACGAGGAGCGCGGCATCACCATCGTGTTCGTGACGCACGAGCCGGATATTGCCGAGCATACGAAGCGCATCGTACGCATCATGGACGGCTGCGTCGAATCTGATAACCTGGTGGCACATCAACGCCGCGCCGGCGAACGCGCCTACACCCGACGCACGCGCGACCTGGTGCAAGGCGGCGAGCCCCCGAAATGGACGCCGTGGCAGCCGGTATCTGATTTTAGGAGTAAGTTGTGAATTTAAGCGAAGCACTACGAGTCGCCCTGCGGGCACTTGCGGCCAATAAATTGCGCTCGGTGCTCACGATGCTGGGCATCATCATCGGCGTGGGCGCGGTCATTACTCTGCTTTCGGTGGGGCGCGGAGTTGAACGCTACGTCACCGATCAGTTCCAGAGCATCGGCTCCAACCTGCTGTTCGCGGTGCCGGGGCAACTCACCAGCGGCGGCCCCCCGCGCACGCGCGCGAACACAGGCTCCAGCCTGACGATGCGCGATGTGATGGCGCTGCGCGACACCTTGCGGGTGCCTGATGTGATGGCGGTGGCCCCGGAAGTCAGCCGCGTGGCCGCGGTCAAGGCGGGCAAGCGCGAAATCACGCCTCAGATAGGCGGTGTGGAGCCTGAGTACGCGGCCGTGCGCAATTGGGTGGTCGAGGCCGGGCGCTTCATCACACCTGAAGATGTGACGGCCCACGCACGCGTGGCCGTCATTGGTCAAACGGTCGTGACGCGCCTCTTCCCCGAGGAGGAAAACCTTGCCAATCGCACCATCGAAATCAACGATGTGGCCTTCCGTATCGTGGGCGTGCTGCAAAAGCGCGGCGGCAGCGGCTTTGGCGATGAGGATAACCAGATCTTCGTGCCCATCACCACCGCACAATCACGCCTCTTCCCCAGCCGCACACCAAGCGGCGACTATCGGGTGTCGGTCATCTACTTGCAGGCCACGGCCGAGGACCGCATGGAAGCTGCGGCCAGCCAAATTACCGACGTCTTGCGTGAGACGCACGGTATCACCTACAGCAACGATGATGATTTCAGCGTGGTCAGCCAGGCGGACCTGATCAACATCTTCGGTCAGATCACCGGCGTGCTGACGCTATTCCTGGGCGCCATCGCCGCCATCTCGTTGTTGGTCGGCGGCATCGGCATCATGAACATCATGCTGGTGTCGGTGACGGAGCGCACGCGCGAGATCGGCATTCGCAAGGCGGTCGGCGCCAAACGCCGCGACATCCTGGCCCAATTCCTGCTCGAAGCCGTTGTGCTCTCTCTCATCGGTGGCTTCGTTGGCATTGGCCTGGGCGCCAGCGGCGCGGCGGCCGTCTCGAGCTTGCAGAGCGATTTCCAAACCTTCGTCACGCTCGACTCGGTGGCCCTCGCCACCGGTTTCTCCGCGGCGGTCGGACTCTTCTTTGGCATCTACCCGGCCACACGCGCCGCGCGCCTGAACCCGATTGATGCACTGCGCTACGAGTAAACCAAGAAATGCTACAATTCGTGTTCACCCTTCGATGGCGCAGCAGGCGCCTACCCATGCGTCCCCTACTGATTCCTCTGGCTCTTCTCATCGGCTCTTTCGCGCTGACGGCATGTAGCACACCGCCGGCGGCGCCGACGCCAACCCTGGTGCCGCTCGCCGGCGATGAGACCACCGCGACGGTCATGCCGACGACCAGGCCGCTGCCGAGCGTGACGCCTCTGCCTACGGCCACAGCCACGCTCGCGCCGACGCTCACCGCGGTGAGCGCAACAGCCACAGCGACGGTAGCTCCCGGCGCAGTCACGCCGGCAGTCACGGTGATCGGCGACGCGGCGATCCATGTGCGCAGCGGCCCCGGCACGGCTTATCCGATTGTTGGCCGTCTGTTGCCGGCGGTCGCGGCCGAGGTCAGCGGCCGTGATGACAACGGCGCCTGGTGGCAGATCACGTTGCCGGGCGGTCAGCGCGGTTGGGTAGCCGCCAGCCTGGTGCGCCTAACCGGCGAGCCAGCGGCGCTGCCGGTGGTCAAGGTCGCGCCCGCGCCAACAGTTCGACCGCAGCCTGCGCCGGCCGGCAAGATCGTCTTCCAGGAGAGCAACGGCGGCTCCATCTACCTGGTCAACGCCGATGGCAGCGGCCTGCGCCGCTTGACCAGTGGTTTCGACCCGGCCCTGGCGCCGGACGGACAGCGTGTGGCCTTCACGCGCTGGAACGAGCCGCGCGGGGTCTGGATCTACGACCTGCGCACGAACGAGGAGTATCTGCTGGTGCAGGCCAATGGCGCGCGCACCCCCACCTGGTCACCGGACGGCAGCGAGCTGGCTTTTGCCTGGTGGCGCAAGACGATTCCTGGCCGCCAGGTGTGCATTGGCGATTTCTGCTTCGACATTCCACCGGAAGACTATAATGGCCTGGCCACGGTGCGAGTGGATGAGAAGATTCTGCGCGATCTGCCGGCCAGCCAGACGGTGCAGTCCCCGGCCTGGGAGCCGAATGGCCTGCGCATTGTCTACCGGGGCAAGCAGGGCCTGAAATTTACCGAGCCGGGCAGCGCGGATGCGCGTGAAGATGTCTTGACAGCCAATCTATTCCAGGAATCTCCGGCCTGGAGTCCCGACGGCCAACATCTGCTGGTGCAGACGCGCCTGCACGATCATCGCGATATTTTTATGCTCGATCGTAACGGTCGCGTTGTGGCCCGCCTGACGGCCAATGATCCTCTGGCCGACCGCGCCCCCAACAACGTTGCCCCGGCCTGGTCGCCTGACGGGCGCCAGGTCATCTTCTTGAGCGATCGCAGCGGCTCCTGGCAGGTGACTATGATGGAAGCGGACGGGTCGAATCCGCGCTTGTTCCTGCCGGCTGTGTTCGGTCAGATGACGTTTCGTTACGACTTTGCCGCGGAGCGCATGTTCGATTGGGGATCCTGATCCCCGTTGCCCGGCGTTGCTGCGCGCAGGCTGGCAATCAGCGCGCCGGCCAGCAGGCCGAGCAGCATGGCGGCGCGCCACGAACTGGTGAGCCAGGGGTAGTTGTCGAACAGGCCGGTGACGAACAGCGCCAGCCAGCAGGCCGAAACGGCATCGAAGAGCGCCAGCGCGGCGCTCCCCTGCGCCGCATGTCCACGGCGCAGGCCGACCAACCAGGCCCCGTTGAGCCACAGCCACAACAACCCGCCGCCAACCCCCAACTCCGCGGCGGCCAACAGCGGTGCATTGTGGACCACCGGCGGGGACGCGCCAGGTACCAGCGTCATCGCGTACAACCCACTGCCGACGCCCAGCAGCCACTGATCTCGAATCAGGCCGGCCGCGACGACCAGCCCGCCCACGCGTTCGCTGATGGACCGCGCTTCGAGCGGACTGGTCAGATCGAAGAAACGAGTCCAGAGCAGATCGGGCTGGCGCCACACGAAGAAGATCACTCCAAGTAGCATCCCCAGCAGCAGCCAACGGCTGCGCAACCAGGCGCGGCGTTGACGCCAGAAGAGCCAGGCCGCGCCAACCCCAAAGCCCAACCAAGCCGCACGTGAAAAGCTGACCAGCAGCCCCATCAACCCGACCGCGCCAATGACCAGCCAGAGCACGGTGCTGATCGCGGGTGACACGCGCGGCCAGGGCACGCCTGCCAGCCATCCCGCCATGATCCACAGGAGGCCGATGCTGAGCAGGCCGCCCAACACGTTGGGATGCGCGGTCAGGCCATAGGCGCGCAGGCGATGTTGACCCTCCGGACCCACCACGCTGGTGGCTTCGACGCGTGGATCGAGCGCCGGTTCGCCCAGGAAGGTCAGATGGGCGGAGTCCTGGCGCACGAACTGTACGACGCCAACGGTGCTTTGGCCCAAGACGACCAGGGCAAACAGCAGCGAGAGCCAGCGCATCACCTGCGCGGCCGGCGCCTGGGCCAGCCAGAATGTCAGCAGCCAAAAGAAGCCAATGCCGGCCAGAATGATCAGTGCCACGCCGGGGGCCACAGCCGGCCGCAGCCGTAGCAAGGTCAGCGCGCCGAGGCCGATCACCGGCAGCAGCACCGGCCAGGCGTCGCGCCAGGCGTGGAAGCGCATCGAGTCGCGGCGCGCGGGGCGAACCATCCACGCGGCAACCCGCAGCAGCGCAGCCAGCAGCGGCAGCAACGCCAGCAGGCCAATCTGCGCCGGGCGCCCGGCCAGATTGGCGGTCAGCAGCGGCCACCAGGTGAACGGCCCCTGGCGCCAGGACGGGGTGAGAAAGGCCAGCGCCAGGAAAATGGTGAGCAGGGTATGGGCCGCGACGGTTAGCCGCGACTGCACCTGGCTGCACGCGGCCCGGCTCGCTGTGACGGCCGACGCGGGCAGGACAGGGACGGGCGACGTCTCGACGCTCATGCCGCCATGACCTGACGGTAGATGGCGGCCGTTTCGGCCGCTGTGCGCGCCCAGGAAAACTCGGTCGCGCGCGCAAGCCCGCGTGTGCGCTGGGCAAAACGCTGAGCATCATCGCTGAGCAAGGTGACCAGCGCCTCTGCCAGCGCCTCGGGGTCGTGCGGATCGGCCAGGGTGGCGGCCGCACCGGCAATCTCGGCCAGCGATGAGCCGTTCGAGGTGAGCACCGCCGCGCCGCAGGCCATGGCCTCGATGATGGGCAGGCCAAAGCCTTCATAGATGGAAGGGAACACGAAGACCGTGGCCAGGTTGTAGAGCGCAACCAGGTCTTCCGTGGGCACATAGCCGACGAAACGCACAGCCTCGCGCAGCCCCAGGCGCTCGATGGTTGCCAACAGGTCGTGGTAGGGGAGCGGTCCCCATTGGCCAGCGATCAGCAGCGGCACGTGCAGCCCTCGGTGGTGCAGCAGGGCCAGCGCTTCGACCAGGCGCACCAGGTTCTTGCGCGGTTCGATCGTGCCGGCATAGAGCAGAAAACGGTCGGGCAGGGCGTAGCGTTGACGCACGGCTGCCAGGTTCGCCGCGTCGTGCAGGACGCGAAACTGCGGCGCGGCGGCCTCATAGATCACATGCACCATGGACGCGGGAACGCCCAACACCCGTACCAGGTCGGCCTTGGCGCTGGCGCTGACGGTGATGATGGCCTGTGCCCGGCGCACAGACGGTTTGATCAAAGGACGCGCCATGAGCAGGCTGCGCGGGCGATGGTACCGGGGAAACAGGAAGAGCGACATATCATGGACGGTGACGATCATGCGGCCGTGGGCGGCCAGCGGCAGGAGCGAGTTGGTGAAATGGCACACATCGAGGTTGAGTTGGCGCAGCCAGAGCGGCAGAACGACCTGCAGCCAGAGCGGCCGCAGCGGCATCGAGGGGCCGCGTGGGCCGACCGGCGGCACGATGGCGCCGGCGAGTGCATGCGCCAGGTGCGGCGAGCGGCGATTGCTCAGCAGCTCGAAGCACCAGGGGTCGGCGCGGCGTAAGAGATGGGCGAGGAGATGCGCCGAGTAGTAGCCAACGCCGGTCATTTGCCCTTCCAGGGTGGTGACATCATAGCCGATGCGCATCACGGCGTTTTCTCCGTTGACGCCCTCACCCCCCGACCCCCTCTCCCGTCGTGAAACAGCACACGACGGGAGAGGGGGAGACGAAGCGAAACGCTCTGTGCCCCGATCTCTGTTGTGCAGGAGGCCAGGCTGCCGACCAGGATCCACCACAGCAGGTAGGTAGGCGTAAACTCCAGGAAATAGTCGAAAAACCCATGCACCAGGAAGGCGACCAGGGCCGCACACAAACCAAGTAGCCAGTTGAGGGAGTGAATGCGGGACTTTGCAGGTAAGGTGGGTGGGGCAAGGGTCAGCAGCCAGCGCAGCCGCGTGAAGACGTGCTGTGCCAGGCTGAGCAGGAGCCAGGCGAAGCAAGCGCCTCCCGCCAATCCAAGCGTCACCAGAATTTCGACATACAGGCTGTTGCTGTGCAGGACAGACGCCTGCCCGGCCGGGCGCCAGTCTGTCAAGCCCAAGGCGTCGCCCCACAGGTAGCGGAAATTGTCCGGGCCGACGCCCAGCCAGGGGTGTTGGCGCCACAGCAGCCAGGCAGCCCGCCAGAGGGTGGTGCGCTCAACCTGGGTGCTGCCCTGGGCTGCGGTCAGCAAGCTGGCGGAAAGAGGGGGCGGCAGGGGTGGGGCCGCAGCGCCGCCGGCCCCGGCCGCCACGTCAACCGTGGTGCGCCCCAGGCCAGCTCCACGCGTGGAGAACCAGGCCACGTGGTTTTGCAGCAGGTCCCAGGCCAGAATGTAGCGGCCAGGTTGAAGGAGCGGCAGGACGTAGGCCGACACCCGCGCGGACCCGCCGGGCGGCACATCATGGGGCAGGGCGGTGCGATCGCCTTCGAAGAAGACGATCATCTCGGCGCTGGCGTCCAGCCAATGATAGCTGAGCAAGATCGGCTCCGCGCCGTGTGCCCGCCAGAGCAGGCGCCCGGCATTAGTAAGATGCACCGGAACCTGCGTGCGTTGACCGGCAACCAGGGTGAGATGGGCCGGCGCGGCATACTCGGCCTGCATGAAGCCGGCTTCAACCTCGCGCTGCAGGCGCGCCTGCTGCACCGGACTCAACGCCACCTGGACGCTCGCCAGCGCCACAATCACGATGATCGTGATGGCGGCCGCGCGGGGCAGCGACACACCGACGAGCGGGGGAGAATCGGGCGCCAGCCGGCGCAGGCGGCGCTGGCTCCAGCCGGCGGTCGCCAGCAACAGTCCGCTGCTGAGTAGGATGGCTACCAGGCCGCCGCGGCTGGCCGTCAAGACGAGCGCCGCGCCCATGAGGCCGATGGCGAACAGGATTAGAATTTGGGCGCGCCGCCGGCTGACGGTGGTGAGCAGAACACTGAGCAATACCAGGGCCGCTTCCCAGTACTGGGCGGCGATGTTGGCATAGCCAAATGTGCCGCTGGCCCGGATCGTACCGGCGACGCGCGTGGTGTGGAGCTTGAAAAGGCTCAGCCAGGGGGTCAGCACGGCAGGCCACAGGACTTCGGCGCAGCCCAGGACGGCAGCTAACAGGGCGCCGCTCGTCAGCGCCCAGGCCAGGGCGGCGACAGGGCCGGTTGCGCGCGCATCTGCGGCGCGCTGCCTGGTCAGCACATCGAATGCAGCCAGACTCACGATGACTCCGGCCAGGCTGCGCAAGGCGAACTTGAGCGCAGCGCCCCGTTCGGTTGGCGCGAGCAGGGCCGACAGGCACAAGACCAGGCTCCAGGCCAGGAGCGGCCACCCCAGCCAGGCCGGCCAGCGCGGCATGCGGCGGGCCGCCAGCAGAGCAAGCGCCCACAGCATGAGCGCGAGCGCGGCCAGCAGTTCGAGATTGGTAAAACGCAGCGGGCCGGCCTGCAGCCAGGGCTGCACGGCCTCGAAGGGCAGGCACAGCGCCAGGGCTAAGAAAGCCAGCCAGGTGATGCGTTGTAAAAAGAATGCGGATCGTGTCATCGAACAGGTAGCCGGTTCAGATTTTCAGCGACCAGCGGTGCGTCGCGGGTTCATTATAAAGAAATCGAAGCGATGTGTAAAACCTTGCAAGGCAACTAAAATTAGTGTATGATGAGTGCAATTGTTGAGCGGTTGTCAGCACGTTCGCAGCAGATTGACCTCGTTTGCTTCGTTATAAAAGGGGGACAAAAGGGGGACGTATGTTACATAAGTTGATCGTTGTGTTCGTGATCGTCTTGGGTACTCTGTTCGTGCTCTCGGCCTGTACCGGTCCCGTCGGCCCGGTTGGGCCGCCCGGGCCACAAGGCGCGCCTGGCCCGCAGGGGCCGGCTGGGCCTGCTGGCTCCCCAGGTCCCGCTGGGTCTGCCGGTCCTGCCGGCGCTGTGGCCAGCGCCGCCATCGGCGCTGAATACGTTGGTTCTGACAAGTGCGGCGCCTGTCATAAAGCAACTTATGATCTGTTCATGAAATCGGGCCACAGCTACAAGTTGAACAAGGTGGTGGACGGCAAGGCGCCAACCTATCCCTTCACCGCGGTGGAGAAGCCGCCCGAAGGCTACACCTGGAACGACATTTCGTATGTGATCGGCGGCTACAACTGGAAGGCGCGCTTCATGGACAAAAACGGCTACATCATCACCGATAAGCCGGGCGCCACCATCAGCGACACCAATTACCTGAACCAGTACAACTTTGCCAATGTGGCTGTGGGCAAAGAGGCCGGCTGGGTCAAGTACAACTCCGGTAAGCCCAAGCTCGTTTACAACTGCGGCGCCTGTCACACGACCGGTTATCGGCCAGACGGCCATCAGGACGATCTGCCGGGCATCGTGGGCGTCTGGGCCGCGCCGGGCATCCAGTGCGAGGCGTGTCATGGGCCGGGCAGCCTGCACATGGCAAATCCGTACGGGATCGCGCTGAAGGTTGATCGCAGCGGTGAGGCGTGCGGCGCGTGCCATCGCCGTAACGCCGTCGAAGCGGTTGACGCCAGTGGCGGCTTCATCGAGCACCACGAGCAGTACGAGGAGTTGTACCAGAGCAAGCACATCACGCTGGATTGTGTGGTGTGCCACAACCCGCACGAGGGTGTGGTGCAGTTGCGCGCTGAGGACAAGCCGCCGACGCGTACCACGTGCGAAAATTGCCATTATCAGCAAGCGCAGAATGCCCAGGTGAGCAAACATGCCGCGCTGAACGTGCAGTGCGTTTCCTGCCACATGCCCCGTGTGGGCAAGAGTGCGTGGGGCGACGCCACGAAATTCACCGGCGACATTCGCACGCACCTGATGGCCATTGACCCCACGCAGACGAGTCAGTTCAGCGCCGACGGGAAGAAGGCGCTTTCGCAGCTTGGCCTCGATTTTGCCTGCAAGAGCTGCCACATTCCAGGTTCGGCGGTTGAAAAGACGGACGAGGCCCTGAAGGCTGCTGCTGTCGGTTACCACGATAAGCAGTAGACGGGCAGCGCTAACATCTGTTGACTGTTGACGACGACGCCTCTACCGGGCCGGCGCCCACCGGCCCGATAGTTTATGCTGAACGATGCTGAACACTGAAGTGGAGGAGTAACGGATGAAAGGTGCGCAACGTTGGTCCGGAGGCATAAGCGGTTTGAGCCTCGGCTTGATGGTGGTCTTTGCTGGCGCGGTGCTGTGGCTGGCTGCCCTGACCTGGCCCGTGGCTCCTGCGGCCGCCGCCCCGCCTGTACAAGATACGACGCCCCCCACCAGTTCCCCTCTGTCCCCGCCAATCATGGTGAGCAACGAAACCTGCCTCGCGTGTCACGCGACCGCTGCAACGACCAGGCTGCCGAGCGGCGAGGATCTGTATCTGGGGATTGACCCGGCGCGCTACGCCGCTTCGGTGCATGGCAGCGGGGGCTACTTGTGTACTCAGTGCCACACGAACATTTCGGGCTATCCTCATCCTCCGCAGCAGGCGCAAGACCTGCGCGGGTATGCCATCGCCAATTACGAATTGTGCAAGACCTGCCATGCCGACAAGTATGAACTGTCCAAAGACAGCGTGCATCAAACTGCGCTGCAGGCGGGCAACCGACAGGCAGCCGTCTGCGCAGATTGTCATGATCCGCACGCGCAGGGGCGCATCCTGGATCAGAAGACCCATCAACCGCTGCCGGACGCGCACCTGGCTATTCCACAGACCTGCGCGACCTGCCATAACACGATCTACGAACAGTACAAGACGAGCGTGCATGGCGCGGCCCTGGTAGATGCGCAAAACCCGGATGTGCCAACCTGCATTGACTGTCATGGTGTGCATGGCATCGCCGATCCCACTTCCGCAACCTTTCGCTTGAACTCTCCATCTGTGTGTGCCAAGTGCCACACCGACGCGGCCAGAATGGACAAGTACGGCATCTCGACCCAGGTCATGAACACCTACCTGGCCGATTTCCATGGCTCGACGGTGACGCTGTTCGAAAAGCAGGCGCCAGACCAGTTGACGAACAAGCCGGTTTGCATTGATTGCCACGGTTTTCACGATATCAAGCAAGCCAGTGATCCCCAGAAGGGTTTGCATGTGCGCGAAAACCTCGTGGCCCAGTGCCAGAGTTGTCATCCCGACGCCAACGCCAATTTCTCTGAAGCCTGGTTGAGCCACTACACGCCCGATCGCGAGAAATACCCAATCGTCTACTATGTCAATCTGTTCTACCAGATTGTCATCCCCACCCTCATCGGCGGCATGGTTTTGTTTGCGGTCGGGGACGCCGGCCGTCGTCTTCTCAACCGGCGGCGCATCTCCACTCCCCCCGCAGCGAAGGGAGAGAAAGGAGCATGACTACGACCACGAAAACCTATCTGCGTTTCTCTCTTTCCCAGCGTATCGAGCATCTGTTGATGGTCGCCGCCTTTGTCGTTCTCGCGCTGACCGGGTTGCCGCAGAAGTTCATCGGCCAGCCCCTGGCCGAGATCATGATCGGGCTGTTCGGCGGTATCGAGGTGACGCGTGTCATTCACCGTGTCGCGGCGATCGTTCTGATGCTGGAATCGGTTTACCATGTCGTTGTCGTTGCCTACAAGATCTATGTGCGCCGCGTTTCCCTGTCCATGCTGCCCGATCTGCAGGATGTCCGCAACTTCGGGGGTTTGATTCTGTATCTCCTGGGGCGCCGTTCTGAACGACCGGCCATGGGGCGCTATGCCTTCGATGAAAAGGTCGAATACTGGTCCCTGGTGTGGGGCACCCTGATCATGATCCTGACCGGCTTCATGCTTTGGAATCCCATCTCCACGACGCGTTTCATGCCCGGCGAGTTCATCCCGGCCGCCAAGGCCGCGCACGGCGGCGAGGCGCTGTTGGCTGTGCTGGCGATCATCGTCTGGCACATGTATCATGTTCACCTGCGGACGCTCAACAAGAGTATGTTCACCGGCGTGCTCAGCGAAGAAGAGATGCTGCACGAGCACCCGGCCGAGCTGGCCGCCATCAGGATGGGTACGGCCACGCGACCGCTGGATCCCCAGAAGATGCAGCGCCGGCAGCGCCTGTTCTATCCGGCGGCAGGGGTTCTGTCAGTCGCTCTGTTGATTGGCCTTTACCTGTTTGTCTCCTTCGAGCAGACCGCGATCACCACCCTGCCGGTGCGGGCGACTGTGGTGGTCTTCGTCCCGCAGACGCCAACGCCCATCCCGCAGACGCCAACGCCGGCCCCGAGCACACCGCCGGCGGTCGGCGCCGTCACCTGGGATGGCTTCATCGGCCCGCTGTTTGTGCAAAAGTGCGTCGCCTGTCATGGCGCTCTCGGCAATCTGTCACTGGCCAGCTATGCGGACGCGCAGAAAGGAGGGAAGTCAGGCCCGATCTTCACGGCCGGTAAGTCAGATGAAAGCCTGGTCGTGACGATACTGAGCGGCAGCGCGCATCCGCTCAAACTGAGCGATCCTGAGATGGCTCAGATCAGGGCCTGGATTGACGCCGGCGCGCCAGAAAAATAGGCTTGTGTCTTATGATAGATGTCATAGACGCGTAACGCCAGCGCAGGTAGACTTGCATCTATCCCACGCATTTTGTTTCGTCAAGCCCTCTCGCCGTGCGACGGAAGTCAAGACAGCCCTCCGCCGTGCTTGATTGGCCGACCGACGAGGAGCCTCAGCCATCTCCGGAAATCCTTGACGCTGTTGTCAGGGAAAGATTGCTCGCTGGAAAGGAAGGGTTCCTTATGAAGGTCCTTATGAAGGTAAGAGATGGATTGTTTGGTGTTCTCGTGCTCGCAACCATCGTTTTTCTGCTGGTTGCGTGCCAGGGAACGCCCCCGCCGCCCACCGCGGCGCCGGCGCCGACGCCGGTGCCATGTCCCACCTGCGCGGCTTGCCCCGCACCCGCGCCCTGCCCTGAAGCGAAGCCAGCCGTCGAAGTGCCATTCGAAGCGGCCTGGACCGGTTCACCGCATAATGACAAAACAGCCGAGGCATTCGTCCATTGGGATGCCGCCACCCCAGCCGAGGTTCCGGCCAGTTGTGCCAAGTGCCATAGCACCCCTGGTTACCTCGACTTCCTGGGCGCCGACGGCAGCGCCGCGGGTAAGGTTGACAAGGCGGCCGCGATCGGGACGACCGTTCAGTGCGCGGCCTGTCACAACGACGTGACGGCCACCAAGACCAGCGTCACCTTCCCGTCGGGCATTGAAATTCAGGACCTGGGTGACGAGTCCCGCTGCATGGAATGTCACCAGGGCCGTGAGTCCAAGCTCAGCGTGGACAAGTTGATTACCGACACGTTCAAGATTACGGACATGGATGCGGTCGTCAAGCCGTTCGTGGATAGCAAGGGCGTCACCCAGACCTTTGGCTTCCGCAATGTTCACTACTTTGCGGCCGCGGCCACTCAGTACGGCACCCTGGTCAAGGGCGGCTACGAGTATGAAGGCATGCTGTACGATGGCAAGTTCCGCCACGTAGAAGGGTACGACACCTGCATCAGTTGCCACAACTCGCACACCCTGGAAGTCAAGGTTGAGGAATGCACCGCCTGCCACAAGGACGTCAAGGCCGTGACCGATCTGCTCGATATCCGCATGAACGGCTCACTGATGGACTATGACGGCGACGGCAATGCCAAAGAAGGGGTGTCGGCGGAGGCGGCCGGTCTGCAGGAGAAGCTGTTGGTCGCCATCACGACCTACGCCAAAGAGGTCCCGAAGCAAGACATCGGCTACGATGCGGTCACTTATCCGTACTTCTTTGCCGATGCGAACGCCAACGGCAAGCTCGACACCGGTGAGAAGTCATATTCCACCTGGACCGCCCGCCTGTTACGGGCCGCGTACAACTACCAGGTTGCGAGCAAGGACCCAGGCAAATTCGCGCACAATGCCAAGTACATCATCCAGCTCCTGCACGACTCGATCGCAGACCTGAACACCAAGCTGGCTGCACCGCTGGACCTCTCGAAAGCTGCTCGCAACGATGCCGGTCATTTCGACGGCACAGCGATGGCCTTCCGAGACTGGGACGATGCGGGCATGGTGCCGGCCGGCTGCGCCAAGTGCCACTCGGCCACCGGCCTGCCCCAGTTCCTGACCAATGGCGGCACCGTGGCTGTTACCGGCAGCGGTTCGATTGTGACATCGGGCGTTGTTGGGGCCGAGCCGTCCAATGGCCTGGCCTGCACCACCTGTCACGATGACCTGACCGACTTCTCGGTGCGCGCGGTGACAAGCGTGCCGTTCCCCAGCGGCAAGAGCGTCACCTTCAGCACGGAGAAGGACGAGAAGGGTAACCTCAAGCCGGTGGATGCGAATCTATGCATCGAGTGCCACCAGGGTCGCCAGTCCACGGTCGCGGTCAACAACCGCCTCAAGGGACTGGAGGACGATGTTGTGCCGGAGAAGAAGCTGAGCTTCCTGAACGTACACTACTTCGCAGCCGGCGCCACGCTGTTTGGCAACGATGCGCAGGTTGCGTATCAGTACGCGGACAAAGAGTACGCGGGCCGCAATACCCACGCACCGGGTCTCGACACCTGCACGGGATGCCATCAGACGCATGAGCTTGAACTGAGCTTAGACAAGTGCGTCACCTGCCATGCCGGCGTCAAGTCGCCGCAGGACATTCGCGCCACCGCCGCCGACTTCGACGGCGACCAGGATACGAAGGAAGGCGTCGCGGGTGAGATTGCGACCCTGGAAGAGAAGCTGTTCGTCGGTCTGCAAACCTACGCGCAGGATGTCGCCAAGACCGCCATCGCCTACAGTTCGACTGCCTATCCTTACTTCTATGCAGATGCCAACGGCAACGGCGCGGCGGACCAGGACGAAAAGGCCTACACCGATTGGACGCCGCGCCTGCTGCGTGCGGCTTACAACTACCAGTACGTTCAGAAGGATCCGGGCGCCTTTGCCCACAATCCCAAGTACGCCGCGCAGATTCTGTACGATGCACTGGAAGATCTGGGCACGGGCGGCGTCAAGATAGACATGACCGGCATGACCCGGCCCTAACCTCTGCGTTAGTTTGCCCCTATTGATCGTTGTTGCAGCCGGGCGTTCAGTTTCTGACTGGGCGCCTGGCTCCTGTTTTTGCCTCTGTCAGCCAGGCAGGTACACCAATGAAACGATTCTTTTCCTGGATCAGGTCTCTGCGTCGCCCCTGGCCGTGGATTGTTGGCGGGTCGCTGACTATCCTGATTGTGCTGGCCACCATCACGGTCAGCGCAACCGCGTGGGAGTACACCAACAGCGCCCAATTCTGTGGCACCACCTGCCACACTATGCCCCCCGAATACCTCGCCTACCAGGCTTCACCCCATGCACGCGTGGCGTGCGTGGACTGTCACCTGGGACAAGATTCGATCCTGCTCACGGTGCCCCGCAAGGCGCGTGAGTTGAGCCATGTGATCAACGCCCTGACCCAGGCGTATGAACCACCCATCTATGTCAAGAGTCTGCGCCCTGCGCGCGACACCTGCGAGCAGTGTCATAGTCCCGATAAATTCTCCTCAGATACTTTCATTGAGATCAAACGCTACGCCGGTGATGAGCAGAACACACACACGCGCAACTACATGGTCATCAAGACCGGCGGCGGTTCGCAGCGTGAGGGGCTTGGACGCGGTATTCATTGGCACATCGAGAGCGAAGTCTACTATTACACCGATGACCGCCTCAAACAGACGATTCCGTATGTCAAAGAGGTCGCGCCAGATGGCAAGGTGACGGAGTACTTCGATGTGGAAGCCGGCCTGCCGCCCGATTTTGGCACGCAGGTCGCAAGCCAGTTGCACCGCATGGATTGCATTGACTGCCATACCCGCATCTCGCACCTCTTCCGTTCGCCCAATGATGCCATGGACGCTGCCCTGGCACGCGGTCAGGTTGACAGCACCATCCCCTACATCAAATGGCAGGGTAGCCAGATTCTGAGTCAGGACTACACCAGCCTGGACGCGGGCATGAAGGCGGTTGAGGGAATCGAGGAGTGGTACAGGAGCAATCAACCCGCCTATTACGCGGCCAATGCGCAGAAGGTGCAGGAAGCCGTCATTGCGGTCAAAGGCATTTTCAGCCAGACTGTCTTTCCCAATCTGAAGGTTGGTTGGCAAACCCATCCTGACAACGCCGGGCACCTGGAATTTCCTGGCTGTTTCCGCTGCCATGATGGCAAACACGTCTCTCCGCAGGGTCAGACGGTGCGCCTCGAATGTAACGTGTGCCACTCGATCCCGGAAGTGGTGACAGGCGACGATACCGCACCAGTGCTCAGCGTGGACAGGCCAGGCGAACCCGCATCGCACAAAGACTCCAATTGGATCGCCCGTCACCGTTTCGTGTTCGATGAGAGCTGCGCCGGCTGCCACAACGTCACGAATCCCGGCGGCGCCGACAACAGCAGTTTTTGCAGCAACAGCGCCTGTCATGCCTCTGAGTGGAAATTTGCTGGCCTGGACGCTCCTGCTGTGCGCCAGTTGGTGCAACCGCCCGCGGTGCCTGGGTCTGGGCAACCCCGTCCGGTGCCACACCCGGTCGGTGAGCGCACCGATTGTGTGTTGTGCCACGGCCTCAAGGCCGCGGTGCGCCCGTTCCCTGAGAATCACGCCGATTTTGAGCGCTCGTTGTGTACGCAGTGCCATGCGTCGGCTGCCACCGATGCCAACGCTCAGCCAGGCGAGCCGGCCACTGCTGCCCCGCCGGCGATTCCGCATTCGCTCGAAGGACGACGCGATCAGTGCCTGGTCTGTCACGCGGCGGGTGGGTTCAAGCCGTTCCCGGCCAACCACCAGGGGCGTACCACTGAATCTTGCCTGGCGTGCCATAAGTCGCAGAGTTGATGTGAAAATAGCACCTCCCGGCCGTAGGTCACGTCTCCGGCGTGACGGCGCTCTCTGCAATAGATCACGCTCTCCCGCGCCCAACGTCGTCCTACTCCTCTCCCCCCCTTCCCCCCTTCTCCTCTCCGCACAGCGGAGAGGAGAAGGGGCCGGGGGATGAGGTGAGGCCGCTCTCCGGAACTTGCCAAAAACAGACCCTGCCAGCAAGAGCTGGCAGGGTCCTTTTTGTGGTCATGGCCCGACAGAAAGATCAGGCCGAGCCGTGGTGCTGGCTAGTTGCAGCCGGGATACTTGAAGGCGCCGATACGGGTCTGCCAGTTGTTGCCGGTCGTCTCGTAGTATTCAGTGGTGAACCAGAAAGTGCAGTCGTTACTCGGATCCACCGACATGGACGCGTAGTCGCCCCAGCGGTTGTAGCCGCCCGATTGTGCGCCGGTGCCCGCGATCAACGTCGCCTCACCCTGCGCCAGTTGTCCCAACGCATCGCCCACCAACCGTCCCGCATAGTTGATGGCCGGGAACATCTGCTTGTTGGAGACACTGTAACCCACGGCCATGTTTCCCTGCTTGTCCACGGCCAGGCTGCCCATCCAGCGATACTTGGTGTCCGGGGCGTAGGTGCCCTGCTGATAGACCGCAGGAGTGCCGCTCATGCCGCGCACTTCATACCAGCGCACACCGGTCGAGGTTGAGCCGACGGCCACGGTATGGTTGACCCACAGCGATTCGACGCCGCCAATGTTGCGGTACTGTAGGGCCGACATCAGACGGTCGCCCAGGGTGTCCAGGCGCTCGCCGCTCTTCTGGGGCACGCGGCCGCTTGGCGTGGAATAGCTGGCGACGCTGATGGAGGTCGGCCCGGTGAAGGTGGAGCTGGCCTGATTGGCCCAGTTGACCGAGAACTTCCACAGACGCAGCGCGCTGCTGGTGCGTGAAACGAAGTAGGCGGGCGCGCCGGCGGGCGGCATGGCGCCGCGCACATTGCTCGGCAGCAAACTGGCATAGGCGGTGCCCAGCGAGAAGGCCACGTTGCGCAGCGGCGCGCCGCTGATCAGGTCATCGCGGTTGAACGCCCAGACCTTGACGCCGTTGAAGCTGCTGGCGTTGAGGAACATGTTGGCCGACATGTAGATGCCGTCGGCCCAGACGCCGAGTTTGGGATAATCATGCAGGGCGTTACTGCTGGCCACAAAACCGTAGAACCACCAGCCGCCGCTGACCGGATCGGCCGTCTTGGAAACGGCGATGCACTCATAGAATGGCCCGGAGGTGGATGACCAGGCGAAATCGGTTACGATCCAACGGCCAGAGACCGCGTCGTACAGCACGTAGGGGTCGCCCCTGTTGTTGGCATCGCACGGGGTGCCGGTGCCTGCGAACAGGGTGTCGAAGGTAAAGGCGGCTAACTGCGTTCCAGTCTTGCTGTAGATGCCGATCGAGGTGTTGACGGCCTGCACGTAATGGTTGGGGCCAACGTCGCCATGGGTATCGGGCGGCCAACCGGCGCCCCAGGCCTGCAGATAAAGGCCCTTGAAGCTGACCGAAGCGGCCGGCATGGCCAGGGGGCCGTCGGCGCTCTGCACCACCGGATCGGGCGCAGTCACGGCGTCACGCAGGTTGCGCGGCAGCTCAAGCTCGCGAAGAACGGTCTTTGTTTCAGGGCCAGTCTGCGGCAGCGAGCGCACATCACCATCGAACGAGACGGCCGCGACCGCTTCGCCCACGATGGGAGCCGAAATGTCGAACGTTGGGGCCACATCGAGGAGAGGAACGCCATCGGCATCGGGGGTTGTCCCCTCATCCAGACCGGGTGCGGCTAACTGGGGAGCCACACTGGCGACAGGGTTTGACGGCCGCACGGCCACCACGGCCAGGCTGACCACGACAAGCAGAGCAACAAGAGTGAGAACGGTGCGTTTATTCATAAGGTGGTTGATTCTCCTAAGCTGAGCTAACGATTCTGTGGGGCAAAAGCCCCAAGCCTGACGGTGCGGGCCGTCATCGGGATTGAGTGACACATTGAGTCCCGGCGATCATGTGAGGGCAAGATTGGATTCTCCTCCTTTCCCCTCTTTTCTCCTCCTTTCTCCTCCTTTCTCCTCCTTCGTGCTGCGATGCGGCTCGGCGGGTCGAGTCTGTGTACCGAATCAAAGCGGTGCAACTGTATACGATATAACACAAACCGTCAAGCTGGAATAGTGTACTATATGACCATTTTTGCGTGTCGCCCTGAGAAAGGCAGTGGGCCTACACTTGCCGCGCGCCGATCCAATGAGGCTTCGTCCCCAGGCTCCCCTGCCTGCTGCAAGGAGGTGGCAAAGAGGTTTGACAGCGCTGTGTGAACTGGCTATAATCGCGGGGAATCTCTAGGAGACGATGATGGTATGGCGATTCGTGAAATAGTCAGAATTGGACAGCCGGTGTTACGCCAGCGTGCCAATAAGGTGAATCGGTTTGGGAGCGGCCTGAAAACCCTGATTGATGATATGGTGGCAACGATGCGCGCAGCGCCAGGTATCGGCCTGGCGGCGCCCCAAGTGGGTGTGCCCGAACGGGTCATCGTGGTTGAAATACCCGAAGATGAGAAAATCCCCGGCAGCGGGAAGCTGTATACACTGGTCAACCCAGAAATTGTGAAAGCCTCACGCGACGAAGTGCTGGGCGAGGAGGGCTGTCTCTCTATTCCGAACCTGGTGGGCGATGTCTGGCGCGCGCAGTGGCTGACCATCAAGGGCCTGGACGGCGACGGTAAGGAAGTGCGCATCAAGGCCGCAGACTGGCTTGCCCGTGCCTTTCAGCACGAGATTGACCATCTGAACGGGCGCTTATTTGTGGACATGGCGACCGAGATTCGCCGCCTGGTGCGCACCGAGGATGGGGTCGTGGCGGTGCCATTGGACGGCAGCGGTACTTCAAGCCCGGGTACGCCGGTCATCCACTCAAAGACGCCGAGCCTGGGCTGACCTGAAAACAGCCCTGTAACGCAATCCTCCGGATTGTAGCGCCCACAGAGGCAAGCAGCCGGCTTGCGCACCATTTTCATCTATGGTTGTGTCCCACGGCGCATGGGCAACTAATCACACATCAATCGCGTGTGTCATCGTCGTTGTGTGTTCTATTGCAGAGACCCGTTTTCTGTCAGAAAACGGGTCTCTTGTGTCATGAGAAATCCGTTTTCTGCGAGAAAACGGGTCCCTTGTCTATTGCTGCTTAGCGTCGGCCGCCGCGATCACCGCCGCGTGAGCCGCCGCGGTCACCACCGCGTGAGCCGCCGCGGTCGCCGCCGCGATCACCGCCGCGGTCGCCGCCGGGTGAACGACGGTCGCGCGAGCGGGCTTCGTCCACGGTCCAGCCTTCGAGGACGGCCTGGCGACTGAGGCGAATCTTGCCCTGGTCATCCACATCGGTGACCATGACCATGACTTCGTCGCCGATGCGTACGACATCTTCGACGGACGGGGCGCGGTAATCGGCCAACTGCGAGATATGCACCATGCCATCTACACCGGGCAGAATTTCGACGAAGGCGCCGTAACTCTCGGTGCGGACCACGGTGCCCACATAGGTTTTGCCAACTTCCACCGTCTCGGTCAGCCCTTCGATTTCGTGAACGGCCGCTTGCGCACTGGCGCCATCACTGGCCGCAATGTAGACGGAGCCGTCGTCCTCGATGTCAATCTTGACGCCGTACTTCTCTTGCAAGGCCCGAATCTGCTTGCCGCCGGGGCCGATGATCTTGCCGATCTTTTCTGGGTCAACGTGGATCGTCAGGATGCGCGGGGCCAACATCGAAAGGTCCGGTCGCGAGGTGGGCATCACAGCCAGCATCTTGTCCAGGATGAACAAACGCCCCTCGCGTGCCTGTTCCAGCGCCTTTTCCATGATGCTCATGCGCAGGCCCTTGATCTTCATATCCATCTGCAGCGCCGTGATGCCATCCTTGGTGCCGGCGACCTTGAAGTCCATGTCGCCCAGGTGATCTTCCATGCCCTGGATGTCCGACAGGATCGCGTAGCGGTCGCTGTTTGATTCGGTGATGAGGCCCATGGCAATGCCGGCCACCGGCGCCACGATCGGCACACCGGCATCCATCAGCGCCAGGGTGCTGCCACAGACAGACGCCATCGAGGTGGAGCCGTTGGATGACAGCACTTCGGATACCACGCGCAGGGTGTACGGGAACTTGTCCACGGCCGGGATCATGGATTGCAGGGCGCGCTCGGCCAGGGCGCCGTGCCCGATCTCGCGGCGCTTGGGGCCACGCATCGGGTAGACTTCACCGGTGGAGTAGGGCGGGAAGTTGTAGTGGTGCATGTAGCGCTTCGATTCTTCCGGCATCAGGGTGTCCAGCGTCTGCGCCTCGCGCGGCGTGCCCAGCGTGGCGATGGAGAGCACTTGGGTTTCGCCGCGGGTGAACAGGCCGCAGCCGTGCGTGCGCGGCAGAACACCCACCGCGCAACTGATCGGGCGGATTTCCGCGGTGCGCCGGCCATCGGGGCGGATGCCCTCATTCAGAATGCGATCACGCACCTGCTTCTTGACCAGACTGTCAAAGACGGCGATGCGCTCGCGGGTATCGTCAATCGTATCTTCTTCATCCACCACTTCGCTGCGCAGGATGTCCAGCGCATCGTTGCGTTCGCTCTTACCCATGCCACTGGTCACCACCTCGGCAATTTTGCTCTGGATTTGCTCAGTGACCGATTCAACGGTCTCGGATTTGGGCAGGTACGACTTGAACGTCATCTTGGGCTTGCCCACCTGCGCGGCCATTTCAATCTGCATACGGATCACATCCTGGATGGACTCGTGTGCGAGGCGCAGCGCCTCCACCATCGTGTCCTCAGGAATCTCGTCGGCGCCGGCTTCCACCATCAGGATGGCGTCCTTGGTGCCCGCGACACGCAAGTCCAGGGTGCTATTCGCCATTTCAGTGGCCGTGGGGTTGACGATGAATGCGCCATCTGCGTAGCCGATGCGCACAGCACCGACCGGCTCGCCGAAGGGAATGTCGGAGATCATCAGCGCGGCTGAGGCGCCAATGATCGCCAGCGTGTCCAGGTAGTGGTCTGGGTCAGCGGAGAGGGCGGTGAGAATGACCTGAACTTCGTTGCGGCAACCTTTGGGGAAGAGCGGGCGCAGCGGGCGATCTACCAAGCGGCAGAGCAGGATGGCGGACTCACTGGGGCGCCCTTCACGGCGGAAGAAGCTGCCGGGGATCTTGCCCGCGGCATAGAGTCGCTCTTCGAAGTCAACGGTCAAAGGGAAAAAGTCAATGCCAGCACGGACGGTTTTGGATCCGGTGGCGGTGGCCAGGAGTACGGTGTCGCCAATGTGAATGGTCACTGCACCACCGGCCTGTTGGGCCAGGGTGCCGGTCTCGATGGCAATCTCATGATTGCCCAGCCGGGCACTAAAACGATGCTTCTGTATCATATTCGGTCCTTTCATGCCTGGGTCAACAGGCACGAGTGTGTCCCCCTTTGATCGTGGGGGAGGGTGGGGGCAACAGCAGTCAGTGAGGTGTATCAACTCGTGCGATACACCAGCGCCTGGCGTCTGGATTGACCAGCGCCAAATTTATGGGTCGGACCGAAAGGCCAGGAACTGGGGAAAGCGGAGAACAGACCTCTGTTCTCCGCTTTCCCCAATGCCTGTTCCTCAGGCCGAGGTGCGTGATAATCCGTTTCGACGGTGAGGCGGGAGACCGCCTGCCGCGGCGCCGTAAAAACGGTGAGCCTACTTGCGCAAACCGAGACGACCAACCAACGCCATGTAACGGTCGTTGTTGATGTGGTTCAGATAGTTAAGGTGGCGACGGCGTTTGCCAACCAGTTTGAGCAGGCCGCGGCGCGAATTCTCGTCATGCGCGTGCGCCTTGAGATGCTCGACCAGGGAATTGATGCGCTTGGTCAGCAGGGCCACCTGAACTTCGGGTGAACCGGTATCGGTTTCGTGCGTGTGGTATTCCTGGATGACGACTGATTTGTTTTCACGTGACAGTGACACAGTTTCTCTCCTTTTTTGCAATCCCTTTGCGTGAAGCCAGGGCACCGCTGGAACACCAGTGACGTATGCTCTCGCAACCGCAGTTTCAGATTATAGCATAGGCGGGGGTCTGTAGCAAATGGTTTGTCGCTTTTTAATCATCCGGGGGAATCCGGGGTAGGGGCATGGCCTCGCGCCTGCCCGTGTGGGCGACCGCAAGGGTGCGCCCCTACAAATTGAGAAGGTGCCGCGATGAGGCCCCTACGCCTCACCATGCAGTGTCAGCAGCACCTGCCCTTGATCCACGCGATCGCCCGGTTTGACCTTGACCTGGCCGATGATGGACGCGCGCGGCGCCTTGAGGTCGTTTTCCATCTTCATGGCTTCCAGGATGACAAGACTCTGCCCGGCATGCACGGCCTCGTCTTCGGCGACCAGTACCTTGACCACCAGGCCGGGGATGGGCGCCTTGAGTTGTAGCTCGCCGCCTTGCACCGCGAGAAGATCACGCGCTTGATTCAGGCGACGCCAGCGTTCATCCTCCACCCGTACTTCCAGGACTTCACCGCCGATCATTATCCGGTAGGTGTTGCCCTGCAACTCCTCGGCCACTACTTCGTGCGAGGCTTTGTTGAGCAGCAGCGAAAAGACCGGCAGGGTGCCGATGCGCTTGAGATCAACGTCGAACGGCTTGCCGTCCACCGTGATGTGGTGGTCCAGGTCAATCTCAACCAGGAAGTCCTTACTCTGGACGGATGCAATATACTTCATACGCGTAACCCTCCCCAACGGCTGGCACGCTTCCAGATTGAGGTGCCGGCGTCGGCCGACTGGCGGACGCTGATGGCCCGGCGTTCGCTTTCGTGCAAGAGGAGCGTGGCGATAATCGCGGCAATCTCTTTATTTTCCGGCTTCTCAGTGCTTTGCAGGGCAAAGCGCTGCTCCAGGAAGGTGGTATCGAACGTCCCCCACATGAAGCGCGTGCTGTCCATGATCTGTTGATGGAATGGGATGCTGGTCTTGATTCCGCCAATTTTATATTCACGCAGCGCGCGGCGCATGCGTAGAATCGCTTCGGGTCGTGTCTCGCCCCACACAATCAACTTGGCAATCATGGGGTCGTAGTATAGCGACACCTCAAAGCCTTCGTAGATGCCGCTTTCCACGCGTACCCCTGGCCCCGTTGGTTCCGACAGTGTGACCACGCGGCCGCCGGACGGCATGAAGTTGTTGAAGGGGTCCTCGGCGGTGACGCGGCACTCGATGGCCCAGCCGCGCGGGCGAATGTCCTCTTGCTTCCAGCGCAGCTTACGGCCGCTGGCAATGGCAATCATCTCTTTGACGATGTCCACGCCGGTGACCATCTCCGTCACCGGATGTTCCACCTGCAGGCGGGTGTTCATCTCCAGAAAATAGAAATGCCCATCGTGATCGAGCAGGAACTCGAAGGTGCCGGCGTTGACGTATTTGACCGCCTGCGCGGCACGTACGGCAATCGCCCCCATGCGCGTGCGTAATTCGTCGTTCACCGCCACCGAGGGCGCCTCTTCGATCAGCTTCTGGTGACGGCGCTGAATGGAGCACTCACGTTCGCCCAGGTGGATGACGTTGCCGTGTTGGTCGGCCAGAATCTGAATCTCGATATGGCGGGCGTTCTCCACCAGTTTTTCCATGTACACGGTGTCGTTGCCAAATGCGTTCCTGGCCTCGCGGCGTGCGGCATCCAGGGAACTCAGCAGGTCTTCGGCGCGGCGCACCGCGCGCATGCCCTTGCCGCCGCCGCCGGCCGCCGCCTTGATGAGCAGGGGAAAGCCAATCTGCGCCGCGGCGCCCGGGGCTTCATCGTCGCGCAACCCGTGCGGCGTGCCCGGCACCACCGGTACCCCGGCCGCCACCATGCTGCGCCGCGCCTCCACCTTGTCACCCATCGCGCGGATGGCGGCGGCCGGCGGACCGATGAAGGCGATGCCTTCAGCCTCACAGGCTTCGGCGAAATCTGCATTTTCAGATAGAAAGCCGTAGCCAGGATGAATGGCCTCGGCGCCGGCCTTGTGCGCCACTTCCAGGAGCTTGTCAATGCGTAGATAGCTCTCACGCGACGGCGCCGGGCCAATGTGGTACGCCTCATCAGCGAAACGCACATGCAAGGCGTTGCGGTCGGCATCCGAATAGACAGCGACGGTTTTCAATCCGCGCTCCTCACACGCGCGCAGGATGCGCACGGCAATTTCACCGCGATTGGCGACCAGAACTTTTTTGAACATAAAATGGTTTGCCTCCTGTTGGAGCAACCGGTGTACGCCCCCGGAGCGGGTCATAGGGCCGGCCGGGTTTGTCGGGGGGGCGGATGCTCCAGGTTTTACCAGCTTGCGACATACTTGAAGTCAGCGGGCACTTCGTGCAGTGCCTCCCAGGCCGCCACAACCGCCGGATCGAACTGTGAACCGGACGCGGCTGCCAGGCGACGCATGGCCTCGCCGTGCGGCATACCTTTACGATAGGGACGATCCATGGTCATGGCATCGTATGAATCGGCCACGCTCAGCGCACGGGCGACAGGTGGAATGGCCTCACCCTTGAGGCCGGCCGGATAACCCCGGCCGTCCCAACGTTCGTGATGATGGCGCAGGAGGGCCAGCGCCTCATCGCTCAGGCCCAGGGCAGCCTGCAGCAGAATCTCCACCCCCTCTTCGGGATGGCGTTTCATCAGATTGAACTCGTCTTCGGTCAAGGCGCCTGGCTTGTTGAGAATCTCCGGCGGCACGCGCATCTTGCCCAGGTCGTGCAAGGGGCCAATGTAGGCCAGGGCGTCTATGCCTGCAGCCGGCAAGTTGAGCTGCCGCGCCAACAGGAGCGCATAACGCACCACCCGATCGCTGTGATCTGCCACCTCTTCTTCCACGGTGTACATATCGAAGAGCAGATCCATGACCTGGCTGAGCAATACGAACGAACGTTCATCTTCGGTCGAGAGCAAGTTGGGCCGTGCCGTGGGTAGCAAACTGCCGCCCTCCAGCAACATGCGCCCCAGGGCCAACTGCAAATGGACGCGGTCGGCCTCGGCCACCATGCCCCGGTGATGGTAGATGCGTTCGGCGCGCTGCAGACAATCGAGGCCGGTCTGGTAGGCGCCGCTGGCCAGGTAGATGTTGCCAATCAGCGCATTGACGTCGGCCACCACGGAGCGGTCGAAATGGAACAACTGGCGCACGTGCATGTCGAGCGCCTGGCTGGCGTAGCGCCAGGCTTCACGCAGTTCGCTGCGGCGGAAGCAGACTTCGGCGCGCATCTGGTGGAAGTAGCTCAGGCGCTCCAGCCAATCGGCATGGGTGGCCGTGCGCGCCAATTCTTCACCTTCGATCAGATACGCTTCGGCTTGCGCATAGTTGCCCAGCAGGATCTCATAGTGGCCCAGATTTTCAAGCAGGGTGATGAGAGCCACCTGGTTGCCCACCGCCCGCGCCAACTCCAGACCTTTCAGGTACAGGTCACGCGCCTGCAGGTACTCGCCAACCAGGGCAAACGAGTTCGCCAGGTTGATATACGCGCGCAGCAAGGTGCGCTGTTCGTGTACCGACAGATCAACCGGCTTGCGCTGCTGCATTTCTGCCAGCGTGTCCAGCGCCTCACGCAGCGCCCAGACTGAATCTACGTAATGATGCTCTTGGGCGGCACAAAAGCCAATGACACTGTAGGCCGTGGCGATTTTCGTCTTGTTGTCGCCGAGGAGCTGTTCGCTCAACTCCAGGCAGTGTCGCGCATTCTGCGCCGCCGCCTCGTAGCTGCCCAGCAGAAAGGCCTGATCCTCAGCCAGGTGGACATAGATGTTGGCCTGCTGCGCCAACATGCCGTGCTGCTCGGCCAGTTTGTTGGCCTCTTGCGCCTTTTCAATGGCCGCGACCGGCAGGCCCTGGCTGGTGAAGTAGGCGCGCGCGCGCAGCAGTTCGACGATTTGCGCCAGGGCTTCGGCGGAGGTCGTTGACGCACCAGGTTCGTTCACAGATTCCCGCCTCGACCATGCAGGGTCACGTACACCAGGTCCGGGCCAAACGGCAAGGGGGCCAGCTCGGCCAGCGCTTGAAGATTGCCAAAGGTCTCTTCCGTGCTGCGCAAGCAGCACTGTTGAATCTCCTGCACGATGGCGGTCAGGGGTTGACCCAACAGGCGCGTGTCTGATTCGGCCATGACGGCGGTCAGCACCACCAGACCGCTGACCCACAGCCCGTGCAGCGGCAGTTCGCTGTTGTCTGGCAGGCAGGTAAAGCGCACGGACAGGCCGCAATCCACCTCGAATTCGAGCAGGGTGTCATCGTCCACCTGGAAATCGGTGATCGCGGTGACCACACCGGCTAACGCGTAGACGCCCGGGGCCAATGCCACCAGGCGCGGCTTGCCCTGCACGGCACGGTGCAACTGGCCCAGGCCACCCTCTTCGCCGAAGGTGACGGCGCCGCCATCGGGGATGACGGTGATGAGCGAGCCAGGGCGGAGGCTAGGATAACCAGCGGCGGCAAATTGCCAGCCAGGTAGTTCGATCGTGAGTTGCATAAGAGTGGGCGACTTTCAGAGCGGAATGTTACCGTGCTTTTTCGGCGGGTTCGTGTCGCGCTTGTTTTGCAGCATCTCCAGCGCGTTGATCAGCCGCGGCCGCGTTTCCCGCGGCTCGATGACATCATCAATGTAACCGCGGCTGGACGCCACATAGGGATTGGCAAATTTGGCGCGATACTCCGCTACCAGGCGCGCTTTTTCGGCCTCCGAATCCGCGGCCTCCATCAACTGGCGTCGGAAGATGATGTTGACCGCACCCTCCGGCCCCATCACCGCAATTTCGGCCGTGGGCCAGGCCAGGTTGAGGTCGCCGCGAATGTGTTTGCTGCTCATCACGCAGTAGGCGCCGCCGTATGCCTTGCGCGTGATGACCGTGATCTTGGGCACCGTGGCCTCGCACAGCGCGTAGAGCAGTTTGGCGCCGTTGCGGATGATCCCGCCATGCTCCTGGGCCGTACCCGGCATGAAACCGGGCACATCCTCGAAGACCACGATCGGAATGTTGAAACAGTCACAGAAACGAACGAAGCGCGCCGCCTTCCAGGATGCGTCTATGTCGAGTACGCCGGCCAGCACCATCGGTTGATTGGCAACCAGGCCCACGGTACGACCGCCCAGGCGCGCGAAACCGATCAGGATGTTGCGCGCAAAGTGCTCATGCACCTCCAGTAGATCGCCATCGTCCACGATGCGCTGCAGAATATCCCTCATGTCATAAGGCTTGTTCGGGTTGTCGGGCACTAACTGATCCAGCGCCGCATCCATGCGCAGCGGATCGTCACTGGCGGTGCGCCGAGGCGGGTCTTCCAGGTTGTTCTGCGGGAAGAATCTCAGCAGCTTCTGACTGAGGAACATGGCCTCTTCTTCACCTTCGGCCACGAAGTGCGCCACCCCGCTCTTGTTGGCATGAACCAGGGCGCCACCCAACGTCTCGAAGGTCACATCTTCGTGCGTCACGGTTTTCACCACCTCCGGCCCGGTGACGAACATGTAGCTGGAGTCCTTGACCATGATGATGAAGTCGGTGATGGCTGGCGAATAGACGGCGCCGCCGGCACAGGGGCCGAGAATGACCGATATCTGCGGCAGCACGCCGGAGGCCAGGGTGTTACGCAGGAAGATGTCGGCGTAACCGCCCAGGGAAACCACCCCTTCCTGGATACGAGCGCCGCCGGAATCGTTCAGCCCCACCACCGGTGCGCCATTCTTGAGGGCGAGATCCATCACTTTGCAGATTTTTTCGGCATGCGCCTGCGACAGGGACCCGCCAAATACGGTGAAGTCCTGGGAATAGACAAAAGTCAGGCGTCCATCAATCGTGCCGTAGCCTGTCACCACACCATCACCCAGGATGAGCTGATCGGCCAGGCCGAAGTCAGTGATGCGGTGGGTAACGAACATGTCAAGTTCGCGGAAGCTCCCTTTGTCCAGCAGAAGTTCCAGGCGCTCACGCGCCGTGAGCCGGCCTTTTTCGTGCTGACGGGCGATGCGCTCGGCGCCGCCCCCCAGCGTGGCCTGCTCTTTCAACTCACGTAGTTCTTTGATCTTTGGGTCGAGCGTCACTGGCCTGACCTCCAGTCGAGATTAGGATTTGCTACCAGATGCTTGCAACACGGGCGCCTTGCGTGCAGCCAGGAAGGCCACCCACGCGCACAACAACCACGTCATGCTGATCGTATGCCACTGCATGAGCCATAAAGGCACGCTTGGATAGAAGAACGGGTATTCGCCCAGGCCGTAATCCACAAAATCACTGAGCACAAACCAGGCCAGGGCGACCAACACATGACGCATTTCGGCACGGAACTGCGTCAACAAAAAGATACCTTGCGTAATCATACCGAGGTGGGCGACGGTCATGATGACACCTTCCAGGGTGATGGGGGCGCCCACGTTCCAGTACGTAAGCCAAAAAGTGACCGTCCACACGCCATACTTGATCAAACCGATGGCGGTCACGGCGTAGAACCAGTTCCAGTCCCTGTGGCGGCGTAAGCCGATGTACGCCAGCACAAAGAGGAACGCAAAGAGCGGGCAGTCAGGGATGAACACCCAGAGCAGGGGTGACGGCGCGCCCAGGCCGTTCTTGCCGACCATGAAATGCGGGCCATACCAGTAGACTGTGCCCACGATAAAACCGATCAGGTTCAGGCTGATGATCGTCCAGGCCAGGTCGCGGCGCTGCAATAGATCGAAAAGTTGTCGCAGGGGCCGATTGACATTCAACATAGCTCAGCTCTCCGCTCCCCGCTCTCAGCTTCAGCCAGCACCCGAACAGGCACGCCGCCCACGGTGGCGCCGGGTGAAACGTCCCTGTTGACCAGGCTCATGGCCGATACCACGGCGCCATCACCGATGATGATCCCCGGCAGGATGGTGCAGTTCGCGCCAATGACGACGTTGCGCCCGATCACCACCGGCCCTTTACGCCATTCCCGCTGCAGATACTCGTGCGCCAGAATGACCGTGTTGTAGCCGATGATCGAATTGGCGCCGATCGTGATCTCTTCGGGAAAAAAGACATCGAACACCGCGGCAAGTCCCACCGATACATCCTCGCCGATGGTCACGCCGACGGCCTGGTACAGGCGTCGTTTGACATGCAGCCACGGCAGGTAGCGTGCTGTGTAGATGACCAACCAGTTGCGCACCACCCGCCAAAAGGGAACTGTGCTGTACAGGTGCTGCAGCGTGTTGCGTTCATCAGGGGATGGGCGAATCTGCAGACGGTCATGGCGTCTGTTGCTCGGTGTCATAACGGCTTATCCGATCTCCACGACGAGCTTGCCGAAGTGCTGGTCGGTCATCATGCGTGCCAGCGCCGCCGGGTACGCCTGCAACGGGAAAACTTCGTCTACCGCCACCTTGATCTTACCCGCGAAGATCAGGGTCATCACCTTGTTGAAGTCCGCCTGACTGCCCATGGTGGAGCCGATGATGTGCAGTTGACGGGCAAAGACGAGATTGATGGGCGTGACCGCATTGTAGCCGGCCGTGCCGCCCACCGTCAACAGGCGGCCGCCGGCGCCCAGGCTGCGCAGGCTGTTGAGCCAGGTGGGTTCCCCCACATTGTCAACCACCACGTTGACGCCGCGCCGGTTGGTTCTGGCCCACACCGCCTTGCCCCAATTGGGCTGCACGCTGCGATCAATGGCCCAATCGGCGCCCAGGGCCAGCGCGGCCTCGGCCTTGGCGGCATCACCGGCTATGACAAAGACGGTGGCGCCGGCAAATTTTGCCAGTTGCACCGCTGCCGTGTTGACGCCCCCGCCCGCGCCGACAATCAGCACACTTTCGCCCGCTTGCAGGTTGCCCTTGGTGAACAGCATGCGCCAGGCAGTGACGAAAACCACCGGCGCCGCGGCCGCCGCCAGCAGATCGGCGTCATCCGGCACGGCCAGCAGATTGCGTGCCGGTACGCGCACGTACTCGGCGTAGTTGCCGGGCGCATGTTCACCCAGCATCGCAAACTCGTCACAGTAGGGGTGTTCGCCGGCCACGCAATAGGCACACTTGCCACACCACAGCGTGGGATTGTAGGTCACCCGCTGACCGATCTGCCAGCCGCTGACGCGTTCGCCCAGAGCGGCAAGCGTACCGGCGCCGTCAGAGCCGAGAATGTGCGGCATTTTGAGCTGCAGGCCGGCCCAACCCCTGCGCACGAAGTTGTCCAGCCGATTGAGCGCAGCATAGCGCACCTTCACCAGTACATCGTCCGCACCGATTTCAGGTACCGGAATATCCTCCCGGTATTGCAGCACTTCGGGGCCGCCGTGTTCGTAAAATACAACCGCTTTCATTGTTTACTTTGTTTACTTTGTCTACTTTGTTTACTTTCGATTCAACGCAGTCCCAGTTCGCTGCGGGCAATCACCAGTCGTTGCACTTCGCTGGTGCCTTCGTAGATCTCAGTGACCTTGGCATCGCGGAAATAGCGCTCCAGCGGCATCTCCTTGCTGTAACCCATCCCACCGTGAATCTGAATGGCCTGATGCGTCACGAACATGGCCGTCTCACTGGCGTGCAACTTGGCCATGGCCGCCTCCAGCGTGTAGCGTCCGCCGGTTTCTTTGGCCGCCATCTTTGCCTGCGCAGCATTGTAGATGAGCAGGCGGCTGGCTTCGATGCGGGTCTTCATGTCGGCAATCTTCCATTGGATGCCCTGAAATTCACCGATGGCCCGACCAAACGCCTGGCGCTCACGGGCGTAGAGCACACTGGCCTCGTACGCGGCTTCGGCCACGCCCAGCGCTTGCGACGCAATGCCAATGCGCCCAGTGTCCAGCACCGTCATGGCGATGCGGAAACCCTGACCCGGCTGGCCGATCATGTTTTCGGCCGGGCAGCGGTAATCCTCGAAGATCAACTCCGACGTGGCGCTGGCCCGAATGCCCAGTTTTGGTTCTACCTTGCCCGGGCTGAAGCCGGGCCGGTCGGTTTCGATGACGAACGCCGAAATACCATTGTGGCGCTTCTCCGGCTCGGTCATTGTAAAGAGCACCACATAATCGGCTACCGGCCCGCTGGTGACCCACGATTTGCGGCCATTGATGACGTAGTGGCTGCCGTCCGCACTGCGCACCGCACGACTGATCATACTGCCGGCGTCCGAACCGGACATCGGTTCGGTGAGCGCGTACGCGCCAATGGCCTGTCCGCTGGCAATCGGCGCCAGGTATTTCTGTTTTTGCGCCTCGCTGCCAAATTTGAGCAAGCCGTGGCCATAGAGCGAGTTGTTGACCGACAGGATGGTGCTGGTGGCGACATCGGCTTTGGCCACTTCTTCGATAGCCAACACATAGGATAACGTGTCCAGCCCGGCGCCGCCGTATTCTTCCGGCACCTCGATGCCCATCAGGCCCAGGGCGCCCAATTTCTTCACGATCTCGTAGGGGAATTCCCCGGTCTCATCGTGGTGGGCCGCAACCGGCGCAATTTCCTTGCGCGCAAAGTCGCGCGCCATATCACGAATCATGCGTTGCTCGTCATTGAGCCTAAAGTCCATTTCTGACCTCCATTGATATCTCTCGGCTGATATCTCTCGGCTGATATCTCTCGGCTGATATCTCTCGGCTGATATCTCTCGGCCTCTATTAGCCTTTGTTGAACTGCGAGCACTGAATGCCTGCGTCCCGGATCAGGTTTGGAGCCAGCAGGTGGCATGCCGGCGCACAGCCTAGCTGCCGGTGATCAGAACCGCCAGCATCGCCCATACAAGCCCGCAGCCCAGGAAGACGCCAAGTAGCACGGGGAGCGCGATCAGGGTGGCGACCAGGTTGCCGGCCGACCTGCCGTCTGATCGCGACAAGGCAAACGCCAGGCCAAAACTGATGGCCAGGGTGAGGATGCCGGCAATGAGTTGAGCGATCCCTGGGGTTGTTCCCATCACAGCCGTCAACAGGTAGAGAACGGCAGCGCCAACGATCAAACCGCAACTGGCGCTTAACAGGGCAATGCCTAATCGTTTCAAGCGGGTGTTCCTCTCGCGAGACAGTGAGATAGATTCATTTTACACGATCCGGGGAAAAATCACAAGGCAAATTAGCGGAAATCAGCAGAAACTAGCAGAAATCAGAAGAAAGGAGAGCCTGCCCTTCACCGGCGGGGATCAGGTGGCGCCATGGGGTCGAGCACAGCCAGCAAGCGCTCATAGGTAGTTTCCAGCGCCTCCGGGATGACGCGTGTGCGGCCGGTCACCGTCATGTAGTTGGTGTCCGCACCCCAGCGCGGCACGATGTGCATGTGGACATGCTCCGCCACTCCCGCGCCGGCCACAGCGCCCAGGTTGACGCCCAGGTTGAAGCCGTGCGGCTTGAGCGCCTGACGCAGCGCAGCCAACCCCTGGTTGGTCATGACCATCATCTCGGTCAGCGTCTCCACGGGCAGATCTTCGACGCTGGACCGATGGGCGAAGGGGGCAACCAACAAATGACCATTGTTATAGGGATACAGGTTCATCATCAAATAGTTGTACCGCCCGCGCAACAAGATCAACTCGTCGCGGTCGTGCGCACCGGCAGGCTTGTCACAGAAGATACAGCCGACGATCGGTTGCTGGGAATGACTACGAATGTAGCTCATGCGCCACGGCGCCCACAGGATTGACATGGTGATGCTACCTTCCAGAACGGTTTCTCGTCCCAACCCGTGTCTCGACTGTCGTGCCCGAAATCAGGGTTCTCGATTGCCGGATGATGTCCGAAGTCGCTGGATACGCTTGCAGTGTACCAGATATGCCGCGCAGCGTCAACTCAGAACCAGACCGTGCTGTTTGCGGAAGCTACCTTTCTTGACCTGGCAGCAGAACCGATGTATCGTATGGGCATGACGCATGACTTACAGACGCTGCCCGATGATTTGACCACGGCGCTGCGCGCGGGCCGACCGTTGACCCTGCCGACACGCCGCCTGGGCCACCCGTTGCGCTACCTGCCCATCGTGCCCTCCACCCAGCCGCTCGTGCATATCGCCGCGCAGCAAGGCGCCGGCGATGGCTTCGTGCTGCTGACCGACGCGCAGACGGCCGGCAAGGGACGCCTGGGACGCGTCTGGCAGGCGCCATCTGGCTCCAGCCTGTTGCTCTCCATGCTTTTTCGCCCCGCGCTTGGCGCGCCGCAAGGCCCCCGTTTGACCATGTGCGTGGGTCTGGGCGCCGCGGCCGCGGTGGAAGAGGTTACCGGGCTGCCTGTGCAGTTGAAGTGGCCCAACGATCTCCTTCTGCACGGGAAAAAGCTGGCGGGCGTGCTGACCGAAACTCAGTTGGAGGGCGATCGCATCGCCTACGCGGTCGTGGGGCTGGGGCTGAACGTCAACCTGGCGCTGCCGGCCGACCACGAACTGGCGCCGACCGCCATCAGCCTTTCCCAGGCGTTGGGGCAGCCTGTCAGCCGGCTGGCGCTCTTGCAGGCGCTCCTGCGTCACATCGAGGACCATTACACACGCCTGCAAGCAGGACATTCACCCTATGCCGCGTGGGCGCAGCGGATGGCATACTACGGACAGACCGTGCAGGTGACGCTGCCGGACACGACGCTCACCGGCACGGTGGCAGGTGTCAATCCCGACGGCGCTCTGCTCGTTCAGGACGCGGCCGGCCTGACTCACACCGTATGGGCAGGCGATGTGCTGTTGTTGCACAAGAAAATAGCAGACGATAGGTAGCTCCATGAGCATTCAGTTCGATTGGCATGATTCTGAAGACGAGCGCTGGCGTCATGGGGATGGCGACCACCGCCCGGCCCGGCACGATTGGCGACCGCCTGAGGACCAGGAGTCGGCGCCGCCTGCCGCATCGGCCCTCCCGCAAAAGCCAAAGGGGCGCCAGGTTGCCTCGCAGCACACCACGCATTGGGAAGCCACGCGCGTCGTGCGCTATCTCGGCCTGGGCGCCCTGATCGGCACGATCATCAGCCTGGGCGTGATCTATGCTGTGGCTCAGCGTAATCGTGAGATCGCACGGGCCGACCTGCAGGCAGTCATCACCGTCGAGGCCAACGCGCTGGCGGCCGGTGATGAAGAGATCTTCCTTACGTTTCAGGATGACAGCGATGCCGCCTGGCAAAATCTGCAAAAAACGCAGATGGATCAACTGAGCAGCAGCGCCGTCAGCGCGACGTTGACCCTGGAAGACTTCATCCTGACCGGCGATGTCGCGTGGGCCACGGTACGCTATCAGCACGACCAGGTAGATTATCAACGCATCCAGTTCTACCGGCTGGTTGCGGGCCATTGGAAACGCACCGCGCCCGACACTGCGTATTGGGGCGAGGAGCGGAGCCTCGAAACCCGACACCTGATCTTTCACTACCGTGAAAAGGACGAGGCGCTGGTCAAGGCCCTCAGTGACCTGGCCGAGGATTTCTACAGCCGGACGCATCTCGATTTCAACGTGGGCGCCAGCCCGCAGCTTGAGTTTTACCTCGATGCGGACGCACCACCCACGCAGGCGCGCTTCGATGAGGGGCGCTTTCACCTGTCGTCACCGCAGCTCAGTGGCGTGCGCCTCGACGGTCAACTGCCAGCAGAGCTGGTGGAGACTGTCGCGTATGACATCAGTTTGCGCCTGGCCATGGAGAAGTCGGGGCTGTTCCTGCGCACGCGCAACTTCGCCAATGGCAACTGGGTGTTGCTGCAAGGGGTGGTCTTCTGGCAACTGCAGCGCCTTGTGCCCGACAACGCGATGACCGCAGGCCTCAGCGAACAGTTCGGAACTGTCGCCTCCCAGGGGCAGTTCTTGCCCATCAGTGCCCTGTGGCCGCCATTTCGCTACGGCAGCATCGAACGCACCTCGCAGGCGCTGGGCCAGTCCTACCAGGTGGTCACCTATCTGGCTAACAGCACCGACCCCGGTCGCATTCCCGTCCTCCTGCGCGCCCTGGGTGACGGTCTGTCGCCCAGCGACACGATGCAGCGTCTGGGTCTCGACCTGCGTGAATTCGAGCAGCAGTGGCGCGCTTATGCGTTGGCGCCCTGATGGTCATCTGCACTCATGGCCCCAAGCGCGGGCTTGCCGATGTGTGAATATAGTGATTCGATTCTTTCTTGATTGTTACCGCCATCTTACTGCGCTCGTGGCGCGGTCCGCGGCTGAACGTCGGCTGCAGGCGCCTGCCACCGCAACGCACGGTGCGCGCAGCTTGCTGTGGCTGGTGCTGGCTTCTCTGTTGATCGGCCTGCAACTTGAAGCCGGTCGCGCCGCGCCATTGCCTTTTCAATCGAATTCCACGAACCCCACCGCGACGCCCACGCCCACCATCACCCCGACCTGGACACCCTCGTTCACCCCAGGCGCCGTGACCGATACACCGATGCCGACGCCGACGGCCACTCCCCTGCCCGCAGCCACCCCGCCGACACCCACGCCCACGCTGCCTGGGCCGACGGCTTTCGTTACCGCGACTCTTACCGCGACTCTGCCTGCCCTGACCGACACGCCTACCCCGGCCAGTCCCGATACGCCGCCGCCCCCAACCGAGGTGATGACACCCACCGCTCTACCTGCCCTTCTACCTGCGACCTTGCTGCCCGCCGTGGTTGCACCACCGCTGCCGCGGCCGCCTGCCACCGATGGCCTCGTGCAGCCCGCCACACCCACACCGCCCGTTGCATCCGCGGGTGAAGCCGGCCTGTTCGCGCAAACCCTCATCCAGGCGCTCAGTTTCGTCTGGCTGGGCTGCGGCATTCTCGTGATCCTGGGCCTCGGCTCCGGGCTGTTCTTCCTGCTGCGGCGCGGGCCGGCCGAGTAAGCTGCCATGCACCGGCCGCCACGCTCAACTCAACCCGCCGCCGCGCTGACAGTCGCCCGGTCGCCGGCCAGCCGGGAGCGCCCTCACCCCTTCCCCTCTCCCAGCGGGAGAGGGGCCATGGGTGAGGGTCGCCGCCGTCACCCATGGCTCTTGTGGGCCATCATCCTGCTCGCCTTTGCCCTGCGCGTCTATCACCTTGATTTTCAGAGCCTGTGGCGTGATGAAGTGGACGCCCTGCGCTTTGCCACGCGCCCGTTGGCGCAACTCCTGGACACGTTCACGAAGCCCGGGGAAAACGGGCCTCTCTTCTTCCTGCTCCTGCGCCCCTGGCTGCAGGTCTTCGGCCAGAGCGAGACCGCCCTGCGCTTCCCTTCTGTGCTTTGGGGAACCCTCAGCGTGCCGCTGACCTGGGTGCTGGCGCGGCGTCTGCTGCGTTTTGGCGCCACAGCGACGGCGCACGCGGGCGCGGCCGGCGTCTCCACCCTGGCGATGCTGCTCACCGCCACGTCGCCCTACCTGGTGTGGTACAGCCAGGAGGGCAAGATGTACGCCCTGGTGGTGGCGCTGGCGCTGGGCAGCGTGTTGGCCCTCCTGTGGGCCTTGACGGCCGCGGCCGCGGGCGTGCGCCTGCGCTGGTTGGTTTATATTGCGCTGACCAGCCTGGGCTTCTATCTGCATGTGATGTTCGTGCTGCTGCTGCCGGTGCATGCGGTGCTCTTTGCCCTGGGTTGGCCGTCCACGCGACGGCATTGGCGCGGCGCGCTGCTGGCTCTGGCCAGTTTCGTCTTGCCCTATCTCCCCCTGGTCTGGTGGCAATGGCGGCTGTTCACCTCACCCACGTTCGACCCCGGCTTCAGCCCCGTGTCCCTACCGAGGATGTTCGCCATTCTGCTGGTGGCTTTTGGCCGCGGTATGCGCGGTGTGCCCACCATCGGCCTGGTGAGCGTCTGGGTATTTCTGCTGTTGGCGGCCCTGCTGCTGGCGGGCGGTAAACCAGGCTCCTGGCGACGGCCGGTCATCATACTGGCGGCCTGGCTGCTGGTACCGCCGCTGCTGCTCTTTGTCATCACCCTGCGTGTCCCGCTGTTCAACGACCGCTACCTGATCTACCTCGGCCCGGCGTTCTATCTGCTGAGTGCGGTTGGCGCCTACCTGGTGGCCCAGCGCAGCCGCGCCCTCGCGGCCGGCGCGCTCCTGTTGGCGCTGAGTCTCAACCTGGTGGGCGTGGGCGGCCAGGCCGTGACGCCCATCAAGGCCGACTTTCGGACCGCGGCCGCGTTCGTGCAGGCGCAGCGTGGCCCGACCGATGTGCTGATCTTCCTGCACCCCTACAGTCGCTTCACCTTCGCCTATTACGCGGGCTGGGATTACGCCTGGCGTGAGGCGCCGTTCACTAACGACCGCCAGCGCGTGTCACTCGACAGCACCGGCGCGGTCCTGACCCGGCTGGTGCAAGGGGCCGACCACGTCTGGTTGATCGAATCGGAGGCAGAGACGTGGGATCGGCGCGCTTTCAATCGGCAGTGGCTGGACGCGCACGGAGAGCCGGTGGTCACGCATGCGGTTACCGGGGTGCGCGTCACGCGCTGGGCGCTGCGCTGAGTCGCTCTCCGTGGCGACGCCGCGCCGCTCCCTTCATGGTTTGACACGTTTGACTTTTGGCGCTTTGGGCGATGGCGGTTCTTGGGCGGCCGCGCTGGCCTTGCTTACACTGCTTACCCTGACCGGCTTCTCGGTGATGGCCGCGGGCGCGGCGGCGGAGAGGCGGAGAAGGGGAGAGGGGGAGATGCGGAGAGGCGTGGACTTGCCCGGTTTGGCCGGGGGAACCGCCGCTGGGGCCGGCGCCGCAGGCACAGATTTGGGCGCGGCCGCGGTCTTGCCTGGCTTGGCTGCGCTGGCAGCCGGGCGCCGCGGCTGCGGTTTGCTCAGCGGCCGTGTGTCACGGCGGCAGCTACCGGCGCGGACTTGGGCGCGGCCGCGGTCTTGCCTGGCTTGGCTGCGGGCGCGGCCGCTGCTGGCACGGGCGGCAGCACGGCGGACGCGGCTTGCCTGGCTGCCGGCCGCGCTGCGGCGCGGCTGTTGCTGTCACGGGCGCGGCGGCCACCGGCGCGGACTTGGCGGCGGCCGACCCGCCTGGCTTGGCTGCGGGCGCGACTGTTGCTGTCACGGGCGCGGCGGCCACCGGCGCGGACTTGGGCGCGGCAGCCACCGGCGCGGACTTGGGCGCGGCGGCTGACTTGCCTGGCTTGGCTGCGGGCGCGACTGTTGCTGTCACGGGCGCGGCGGCCCCCGGCGCGGACTTGGGCGCGGCCGCTGACTTGCCTGGCTTGGCTGCGGGCGCGACTGTTGCTGTCACGGGCGCGGCGGCGGTGGTCTTGCCCGGCCCAGGCGCGATCGTTGTCACGGGCGCGGCGGCGGTGGACTTGCCCGGCTTGGCTGCGGGCGCAGTCCTGGCTGCGGCGGCCGGCGCCTCCCTGCCTGACGGTAGGGCCAGGGTCAACTGGCGCTCGGCTGCGGGCTGCGCCTGACCCTTCGCCCCGCGCGCGGCACTGCTTGGCGGTCGGTTAGCGGCCGGGGGAGTCTCTCTGGTCTCACCTGGCTCAGCGCTCCCCCCCTGACCCACCACCAGCAGTCCGCTCACCTGTTCGCCGCGGGCCAGGGACAGCAGCGCCTTGCCCTGCGTGTTGCGTCCGGCCAGCGGCACATCGGCCAGGGCCAGGACGTGCCATGACGCTTGACTGGCGCCCAGCGCCAGCAGGCCCCCCGGCGCGGCCACGGCCGCCTGTGCCAGCTTACCGGAACGAGCGTTGAGGCTGTGCGCGACGACGCCGCTGCCGGCGCGGCCTTGCGTGGGAAAATCGCCCAGCGCGCTGCGCTTCAGGTAGCCCAGTTCGCTCACTGTCAGCAGTTCGGCCGCGGGCGCGGCCAACCCTGCGTGGATGACCTGATCCTTGTTGCCCAGTTTGATGGCGTTGACGCCGCCCGCGGGCAGACCGACGGGACGCACATCCTCGTCCTTGAAGCGAATGGCCTGCCCTTGGCGGGTGACGAGCAGCAGCTCGCTGCCGGCCGGCGCCAGCATGACCCAGCCCAGTTCGTCCTTGTCATCCAGATTGAAAACGACGGTTGGCTCCAGGTTGACGCTGTCCAGGAAATCGTTCAGCGCCACGCGCTTGATCCGGCCCTGCCGCGAAACCAGTACCAGGAAACTATCGCCGTTGAGATTGCGGGGTATGGTGACGATGGCCGCGATGCGGTCGCGCCGCGTGAAGCCGCTGAGATCGGCCCAGTGACTGCCGCTGCCCTGATTGCCCTGATTAACCTCGTTAACCTGGTGCAGCCCCAGGCGTACGCTGCGGCCATCGCGACTGAACAGCGCCAGGACGTGGCGGGTGTTGGCGCGCAGTAGCGCCAGGTCGCTGTTGGCTGCCAGGCTGCGCAGCATGGCGGGCTTCAGTTCCTCCAGCGGGCGGCGGGCAAGCGTGCCTTCGCGGGCCGCCATCACCCACACGTCCTGGTCGGGCAAGAGGTCCTGCGCGCTCATTTTGCCTTTGGCCCGTTCTACAATCTGCGTGCGGCGGGCGTCGCCGTACGTGGCCTTGAGTTGGCGCAGTTCCTCTTGAATCAGGGCCAGCATCTTGCCCTGCGAGGCCAGCAGCGCCTCCAGGCTGGCAATCAGGCGCAGTAATTCCTTGTGCTCCTGCTCCAGTTTTTGCTGTTCCAACTGCGCCAGGCGTTTGAGCGGCATGTCGAGGATGGCCTGCGCCTGAACTTCACTCAGTTGAAAGCGACCCATCAGGTTGGTGCGCGCGGTCTCGGCGGTGCGCGAACTGCGAATGATCTGAATGACCTCGTCCAGGTTCTTGAGCGCGATCAACAGTCCTTGGATGATGTGCGCCCGCGCGCGGGCGCGGGTCAGATCGAACTCCGTGCGGCGCCGAATGATCTCGCGACGATGCTCGATGTAGTGGGTCAGGATTTTCTTGAGCGACAGCAGGCGTGGCTCACCGTCCACCAGGGCCAGCAAGGAGACGGCAAACGTCTGCTGCATGGGCGTCAGGCGGAAAAGGTCGTTCAGAATTTGCTGTGCGTTCACCGTGCGCGTGAGTTCGATGGCGATGCGCATCCCTGTGCGATCAGATTCGTCGCGCAGGTCGCTGATGCCTTCCAGGCGGCCATCGCGCACCAACTCGGCGATGCGCTCCAGCAGGCGCGTCTTGTTGGTCATGTAGGGCAGCTCGGTGACCACGATGCGATTGCGGTTGCGGCTCATCTCTTCCAGGTGCGCTTTGGCCTGGATGACGAAGCGCCCCTTGCCCACGGCATAGCTCTGAGCGATGAGGTCTTCCTGCTCGCCGGTGGCGGTACCGCCATAACGGAAGACCAGCCCACCGGTGGGAAAGTCCGGGCCTTGGATGAACTGCATGAGGTCTTCGATGCTGACATCGTCCATACGTTGGACGTTGTCAATCAGATAGATCAGCGCGTCGCAGACTTCGCCGATGTTGTGCGGCGGCACGTTGGTGGCCATGCCAACGGCAATGCCGCTGGCGCCGTTGACGAGCAGATTGGGCAGGAGGGCCGGCAGGATGATAGGCTCGCGCAGCGATTCGTCAAAGTTGGGGCCAAAGGGCACGGTGTCTTTGTCCAGATCAGCCAGCACGGTGGAGGCAATGCGCGCCAGGCGGGCCTCGGTGTAGCGCATGGCCGCGGCGTTGTCGCCATCTACGGAGCCGAAGTTGCCCTGGCCGTCCACCAACATGTAGCGCAGGGAGAAATCTTGCGCCATGCGCACCATCGCCTCATACACCGCGGCGTCGCCATGCGGATGGTACTTGCCCAACACTTCACCGACGATGCGGGCGCTCTTTTTGTGCGTCCGGTCATGGCTCAAGCCCATGTCATGCATGGCGTAGAGAATGCGCCGATGCACCGGTTTGAGTCCATCGCGCACGTCGGGGAGCGCACGGGCGACGATGACGCTCATCGCGTAATCCAGGTAAGCCGTCTGCATTTCCTGGTCAATGTCAATGGGTTTGATAATACCGATATTCATAGGTGGTTCCATCTACTGCTATGGCGCGTGTTTTGAGCTACATGCAAACTGGTAAGATACTAAGGGTCGGGTAGTAGTGGGCGTGCAGGTGATATCCGGGTGGAACGCCCCTGCGGCCCGAATTCATTCGGCGGCCGTAATCGGCGCCGGATGCCTGAGCGGTTACGTTTTCTTCAAAAATGAGTCAGCCAATCCGCGAATTTGCGCCGGTGGTTTTTCCCTCCCGGGCCCCCCCCCCCCCCCCCGCGCGGGGGGTGTTTCCCCCCCCCCCCCCCCCCCCCCCCCCCCCCCCCCCTCCCCCCTTCCCCCCCCCCCCCCCCCCCCCACCCCCCCCCCGCCCTCCCCCCCAATCCCCCCAAAGGGGGAACACGGGGGGGCAAAAGCGGGAAACACGGCCCACCCCCGTCCCTCCCCCGGGGGGGGGGGCCAGGGCCGGGGGGCGCCGGTTTTTTTTCCCCCCCCATTGGTTTTGGGGAAATCTGAAGAGAACAACTTGTCCGGCCTGTTTCATGCGAACACCACCGTGAGGTCAGATAGCGCGTAGGTGGGTGTCTCTTCGTCCTCCATTCCGCGCATAGCAAAGGAGAGCGACAACGACGACCAATCATCCTCTCGATACACTGCCTCGCGTTTCGCTTTTGCCAGAAGATACTCAGTGAAATCAAGCACTTCTGTCTGGTAGGAAGGAGGCAATCTCAGAAGAACTTGTTGAATTCGTTCCAGAGCGACCATGTCTTTACACCCCTTTCGATTTCTATCATTCCGAAGTCGGCTGATCTGTTGGCCTTTTTTCAATCTGCCGCTATCGATCGCGTCATGGTCACATTCTATCATTTTCTCGACGGGTGGTCAACCGTCCTTTGCGTGCAGCAGGTCGTCTGGCGCTGCGGGCAGCAGGTCGTCTGGCGCTGCGGGCAGCGTCACGATGAAGGTTGTCCCCTGCCCGCTGGCGCTGGCAACCTCGATGGCGCCGTCATGGCCGCGGATCAATTGACGGGCAATCGCCAGCCCCAGCCCGGCGCCGCCGCCGCGGCGACTGCGGCTCTTGTCCCCGCGATAGAAACGATCGAAGACATGCGGGAGGTCATCCGCGGCAATACCCGAACCGGTGTCGCTGATCTGCATCTGCACCTGGTCGGCGCGGTGGGCCAGGCGCACGGTGATGGCGCCGCCGGCGGGCGTGTGGCGCAGCGCGTTGCTCAACAGGTTGCGCAGCACCTGCGCCAGGCGATCAGCGTCGCCCAGCACAACGGCCGCGGCGTCGTCAGCCGCCAACTCCAGCCTGACGCCCGCCGCCTCGGCCGCCGGGCCGAATTGATCGAGCGCGCTGGCAGCCAGCTCGGTCAGGTTGACCGGCAGCCGCTCCAGGCGTAGTTGGCCGGCGTCGGCCAGGGCCAGATCGTGCAGATCATCCACCAAGCGGGTCAGCAGCCGCGTTTCGTCGTGAAGGCCGGCCATCTGCGCCATTTCCAGTGGGTAGACGCCATCCAGGATCGCCTGCAGATTGCCCTGGATGATCGTCAGGGGCGTGCGCAGTTCGTGTGAGATGTCAGCCACCAGGTTCTTGCGCAGCGTCTCCGATTCAGCCAGGCTGGCGGCCATCTCGTCGAAAGCCGCGCCCAGGACGCCGATCTCGTCATGGCTCTGCACCGCGACGCGCTGCGAAAGATCGCCGCCGGTAATCGCCTGCGCGGCCTGCGTCAGGCGCGCCAGCGGCGCGGTCAGCAGGCGACTGACGAGGACGCCCAGGGTGAGCGAGAGGGCGGCCGCCAGGAGCGCGGCCCAGGCCAGGGAGTTCTGCACGCGGCTCAGGAATGCCAGTCCCTGCGCATCGAGCACCACATCGGCCGGCCGCACATTGACCAGGGCGCCGATCGGCCGGCCATTCAGCGTCAAGGCAACGCCCTGCGCCAGCGCGCTGGCCGGCAGGACATCGCCGACAAGCTCTCCGGTCCTACTCGCCACCACGCGGCCGGAGGCGTCGGCGACCGCGATGTTGGGACCGGCCGCGCCGGCCCGTCCGCGCGCCATGTTGCCAGGGCCAAGCTGCGCCAGCACGCTCTCCACGCCATCCCAACTGCCGTTGGCCGCATAGTAGTCGGTCAAAGTCTGCGCCCAGGCCGGTTGACCGCTCATGCCGCTGGCAACCACGTACTGGCGAAACTGTTCGCCGGTGGCGAGGGCCGAAAACACAGCCACCACGCCGATGGCGGCCAGGGAGATCGCGAGGAAGGCCAGGCTCAGCTTGAGCCACAGGCGGTTCACAGATCGGCCCCCAGTCCCCCTAGTTTATAGCCGATGCCGAACACTGTTTGGATGAAGCGCGGGCGGCGCGGGTCATCGCCCAGCTTGGCGCGCAGGTTTTTGATGTGGGCGTCAATGGTGCGCTCATAGCCCTCATAGGCATCGCCCTGCACGCGGTCGAGCAGTTCCAGCCGGGTGAAGACGCGTCCGGGGTTCTGCAAGAGCACGGCCAGGAGCTCGAACTCGGTTGGGGTGAGATCGAGGATGCGACCATCGAGGGTGGCCTGGTGTCCGCCCGTGTCCAGGACCATTTCGCCGGCGCGCAAAACCGCCGGCGCCGGCGCTGCGCTCCCGGTCCGCCGCAGAACCGAGCGCACCCGCGCCACCAGTTCGCGTGGGTTGAACGGTTTGGTGATGTAATCGTCCGCGCCCAGTTCCAGCCCCACGATCTTGTCGGTATCTTCGATGCGCGCGGTCAGCATGATGATGGGCGTGGCCCGCTCGCGGCGCAAGGTGCGCGTAACCTCAAGCCCGTCCAGCCCAGGCAGCCCCAGATCAAGCACGATCAGGTCTGGCTGCTCGCGCCGGGCCTGGATCAGCGCAGTTTGGCCGTCAGCGGCCTCCACAACCGCAAAGCCGGCCTGTTCCAAATACGAACGCACCAGCTTGACGATCTTGGCTTCGTCATCCACAACCAGGATTTTTGCAGTCATACCCCTTCCGTCCAATCCTTTGATTCAGCCAGTCTTCCGAACGCGAGGCGGGTCCCTCCGCCTCACGGCGCTGGCGACCCTGCGCGAGCGGCCAGCCATGCCCGCAAATCGGCCGTTGAGAAGGTGTCGCTCTCCAGCGACTTGATCTGTGTCGCGCCGGGTGTATCGGCCGGCAGATTGAGCGCCGCCAGCATCTCCGCCACGGGCACCTTGTAGGCAGCCGACACATCGTCCAGTGTCATCCAGCCCTTGATCTCCTCCGCGTTGGCGCCTGTCGGCAGGACTTTGCCGCCCGCTGAGGTCATGCGGCCGGAAATGGACCAGAACCCCGCCGCCTTTGCCCCGCCGATGACGCCGAAAAAGAGCGTCAAGATCAGTATACCATAAACAAATGGATTGACTCTCACGGTTGATTCTCCTCTCGCTGCTCAATGACCAAAGACCGGCAGGCCAAGTTTCAGTTCCAGGGCGCCCTCGCGCGGGCACTCATCCACGCACTCCAGGCAGCCGATGCAGTCCGCGCTCTTGATGGTCGTCGCCGTGTGGACCGCCAATCCCATCGGACAGGCTTTGGTGCAGATGGCGCACGCCTTGCAGGCCTCAACCTCACGCTTGAGGTAGAAGGGACTGAGCGCGCCAACCAGTCCGGTGGCTGCGCCCAGGGGACAGGCGTAGCGGCACCAGGGGCGTTCCACAAAGAGCGATCCGATCAACGTCAGCGCCAGCACGGCTACGCCCGGGCCAATGCTCAGCTCCAGCAGATTCCAGAGAGCCGCCCAGGGATCGTAGTCGCGAAACACCATGAATCCGTAGACGGCCGCGCCGGTCACAGCCCAGGCCAGAACGCCGTACTTCAGGAAACGCAGATAGCGGTCGAGTACAGCCAGGCGCTGCCCGCGCGTCTTGAGCGTCTTGACCGCGCGGCGAACGGCCGGCACACGCTTCTGCACCCAGGTCGAAAAACGGCTGGTCATGTCCTGAATGAAACCAAGCGGGCAGAGCCAGCCGCAAAAGGCGTTGCGCGCCAGCAGGGCCGTTGCCAGCGCGGCCGCCAGGATGACGATATTGGAAAGGTGCGTGTGTAAACAAAACTGCCGCCGGTGGTGAGATATTTGACCATCGTCTCCAGGCCGCCCATCGGGCAGTAGGCTTCCCAGGACGCGGTGACCGTCCCGCTCTCTTCGCCCACCAGCAGGTGCTGGACGGCAATGAACAGAATGAACAGAAACACGCCGAGCTGCGCCAGTCGGCGGAAGGTGTGGTGCGTGAGCCAGGCTGCCAGGCCCTTGCGTCGGGGTTTGATCCTACCAAAATTCGGAATGTGGGCGGTCGTCGTCATGAGCTTGATTCCTCCATCTTCTGTCTCTCTCTCTTGTCAGTTTGCACCGGAGCTGTTCGACTACCCCGGCCGCGCCTTCATCGCCTTCATCATCGCGACGCGCTGCGAAGATCTGATGCATGGCTTGTGAAGAAGTTGTGAAGAAGGAGTGCGTACGATCAGCGCATCCAAAGCAGGGAGGAGAGCGAAATGGGGACTCCGCGGGCAGAGAACCAATCGAAAGGCTGCGTTCGCGATCGGTGTTCATGGCATCACCTCCGCAGATGCGACAAGGTTAGCGAACCAATTCAGGATGGCGCCGATGCACCTGATTACGGAGCCGACGCGCGATGAGCACTTCATCATTCAGGAGATCGAGCATACAGCACTTTCCCTTCGCGCAGTGCAGGCCGGATGATCGTGCCAACGATGTCGCGTCGCCGGGTCACTTCGTCCGGAGTCGCCAGAATGATGTCTTTTGGAATGGTGATGTCACGCAGCGCCACGCGCATCTCAAGTTGTTTGGCGCGCTTGGAACCGCTGAACGGCATGATCACCAACAGGTCTACGTCGCTGGCCGGGTTGGCCGACTCGCGCGCCTGTGAGCCAAACAGAATGATTTGCTCGGGATCGAAGCGAGCGACCAATCGCTCTACCATCATTTGGATAGCTTGTTGGACTGTCTGATTTGGCATGATGTTCCTCGCTACCTGAAGTATACCATCTTCGGGCCGCGGCGCCATTCGGGCCGCGGCGCCAGACCTGAGAGGGCTATCGCCGGGCGCGGCCGGCGAAGGGCAGCGCCCGGCGCACGGTCTGCATGTCAGGATCGTCGAAGGCGCCGCTGACGATCAGGATGACCACGTAGACCAGGCCGGCCAGCGCGATCTGCGCCAGCAGCGGCAGGGCCAGACGCTGTGCGCCGAGCAGGCTCGCGGTCATGCCCAGCCCGGCCAGCAGCGGCCGGCCGGCGATTTGTCCCCACGGCAACGGCCCCACGTGCCGGTAGACGCTGAACATGAAGGTGATGCAGAGCGCCAGTTCCGACAGTCCGGTGATGGCGGCCGCGGCGTATAAATTAAAGATCGGGATGAAGACCAGGTTGGCCGCGACGTTGAAGACCACGCCGATGATGAAGGCCCGCGTGAGGAAGCGCTGTTGATCCACGGCGATGAGGACGTATTGGGTGACGCTGTTGGTGAAGCCGATGGGAATGGACCAGATGAGCAGTTGCAGGGCGATGGCGGAGCCGGGCAGATAGGCCGCGCCGCCCAGGATGGCGATCAGCGGGGTGGCGATGAAAGTGACCAGGATGGCGATGGGCAGGCTGACCAGGACGAGCAGGCGTAGGGCCACGACGTAGGAGCGCAGGAGCGCGGCGCGGCCACCGTTGCCCTGGCCGGCCTGCGCGTAGCGTGACAGCAAGGGGAAGATCGCCAGCGTGAAATAGGAGGGGATGACGTTGAGACCGTCAATGTACTTGTAGGCCGCGCCGTAGAGGCCGACGGCCGCCGCGCCCGCCAGCGGTTTGAGAATCCAGACATCGAGGCGGAAGAAGATGTGCGCCAGCAGGTGATTGAGCATGAGGGGCAGCGAGCCGGTCAACATGCTGCGCTGCAAGGTCGGGTCGAGATCGCGGCGCGTGAGCGGCGCTAACGGCAGCTTGCTGCGCATGAGGGCCAGCAGCCAGAAGACCTGCAGCAGGTTCATGACGACGGAGACGCCGGCCAGGCCGACGAAGCCCCAGGAGAGGGGGGGCAGGAGCACGAGCGCGCCGAGGGCGACCTTGCCCAGGACGATGGCGGTCGAGACGCCGGACGGGTATTCCATCCCCTCGAACGCGTTGAAGACGGCGCTGATGCCATCGGAGATGGCGGCGAAGAGCAGGGCCAGGGCGAACAGGCCAATCGCCCAGCCCTCCGCCGGCGTCAGCCCGCCCCAGGCGCCGTAGGCGAGCATGACGAGCGCCAGCAGCGGCAAGGAGGCCAGCCACAGCCAGCCGCGCAGGACCGTGACGTTGAGCAGATAGCGACCGGCCTGGCTGCGGTCGCGCGCCACTTCACGCGTCAGCAGGGTGCCCAGGCCGAAGCGCACCAGGATTTCGAAGATGACGTAGAAGCCGATGGCGAAGGTGTAGCTGCCTTCGCCGGCCGGGCTGAGGATGCGCAGGCGCAGCAGGGCAAAGGCAAAGTCAATGCCTTTGTTGAGCAGCGCCAGCCCCATGGGCACCAGGCTGTTCTTGGCGACGCGTGAGACCTCGTGCGCCTCGTGTTCGCCGCGGTAGAAGCGTCCCCATGCCCACCAGCCCAGGAGGAGGAGGAGGGTCATCAGCGCCAGAAAACTGGTATAGAGGCCCAGTTGGAACGACAGGGGCGCGTACTTGAAACGCACCGTTTGCTTGCCTGCGTCCAGATGCACCGCGCGGAAGTTGCCGTCGGCGCGCCAGAGGGTCAGGGACTGTTCGGGCAGCACGCCTTCTGCGGCCAGGGGACGCGTGTACGCCTTCCAGCCGCTGAAGTAGGCGTCGGTGAGCACCAGCCAGGCCGGCGCGGGCAGGTCAACGAAAATGGTAATCTCGTTGGGCTGGTAGCTGGCGATGTTGACCACGGTCGCCAGGAACCCCCCTGACCCCCCAACTTTGGGGGGGGCGGAGGGCGACGCTGCGCCCAGCGCCGCGGGGTCGTCGAAGAGGACAGTCTGGCGCAGGTCCACCTCGGTCAGGCGGTCGAGCAGGCGGTCGGCGGGGACGAACTCCGCGGAAGGGGCCGCAAACGCCCGCGGGAACGCACTCTCGTTGCGGTAGATCTTGACCGGCTCGGTCGGCAGGCCCCCCCCTGACCCCCCAACTTTGGGGGGGACGGAGGGCGACGCAGGGTAGATCAAGGTGTAGCCGGGAAGGTCGAGGGTGAGTTCGGTCATCACCCAACGCACGCCGAGCAGATGCGTGCGCGGGTCGGTGAGCGAGGCCGGGTCGTAGAAGGGCGAGATGCGGTTGTAGAGCAGACCACCCTGCGGCTCGATGGCCTGCATGTACTGCACATACTGGCGGGGGATGATCGAGTCGTAGCCGCGCACATCCTGCAGGCCCAGCAGCCAGCCCAGGTTGGCGTTGAGGGTCTTGGAGGTGCTGGCGTCTTCGAAGGTGGTGATGCGCCCCAGCTCCTGGCTGGCCTGCGCCCGCAGGAAGCGGACAGACGGCGGCTCGACCGCCAGCAGCGCCGGATCCACCGCGGGGTTGAAGGCCCCCGTGGCCAGCCAGAGGTCGAGCGCAACCAGGGCTACCGCCAGCAGCGGCCAGCCGCGGCTTAAGGGTCCGGGCCTCTCATTCCGCTGACTCCAGCGCAGGACCGCGCCGGCGCCGACCAGGGCCAGGGCCAGCTTGAGCAGACCGGGCGCCTGGTAGCTCCAGAACGCGGCGCCATCGCTAAACGCGACGCGGGCCAGGTCCGAACGGGCGAGCACGCCGGCGGCGAGGGCCAGGAAGGGCGCGGGCCAGACCAGGCTGAGGCCGACGGCCGCGGCGAGGGCAGCGCCGGTCAGGATCAAGGGCCAGGCCAGCCGCGCCGGCCCACGCCGGCCCGCGCCGGCCCGCAGCGCATCCAGGCCAAACGCGGCCAGCACGGCCAGGCTGAGGGTGAGCGGAAAGACCCAGCGGAAGGCGGAGTGGAGTTGACGGTAGCCGGGCAGGCCGTAGAAGAGGAGGGCGTAGAGCGGGGTGCCGAAGGCGAAGGCGAGGGCGAGCAGGGCCAGGACGGCGAAGAAGAGGACGGTGGCGCGGCGGAGAGGGGGAGAGGGGGAGAGGGGGAGAGGCGGAGAGGGGGGGGGAGAGGGGGAGAAGGGGAGAAGGGGAGAGGCGGAGAGGCGGAGAGGGGGAGAGGCGGCCGTGGAGCAAGACGGCGACGCCGGCCAGGAGTAGGGGGAGGATGCCGATGTAGTTGGCGCCTTCGACGTAGTTCTTGACGCCCCAGAAGATGGGGGGGGTGGCCTGCCAGGCGCGCGTCCAGAGGTCGGTGAAACCGTGATGGGAGGGGTTGCCGAAGAAGTCGGGCAGGAGGAAGGTGACGAACTGGCGCACGGGCCAGGCCCAGCCCACCACCTGGTCGTAGGAGGCGGAGCCTGCGCGAAAGCTGCTGCTGACCAGTTCGACCAGGGGCCAGAGCTGGACCGCGGCCAGCGCGAGGCCGAGCGCGGTCATGACGGCGAACCAGGCGGCCAGGCGCAGCACGGGGCGCCAGGCGGCCAGCAGGCGCTGCAAGGTCCACAGGCGCCAGAGGGCAAAGAGGGCCATCACGAGCAGGGTGTAGTAGGTGATTTCGATGTGACCGGCCAGCACTTGAACGCCCAGCACGAGCGCGCCGCCGACGATGTAGGGGACGGGCGAGAAGGGCGCGTTGCCTTTCTCAGCCTGTTTCTGAATCACCTTTTCGATGATTGCCAGGAGCAGGGGCAGCCAGGCGACGGCGGCCAGGATCATGCTGAAGACGACGCTGGCGATGCTGAACGCGCTGAAGGCGAAGACGATGCCGGCCAGGGTTGCGGCCAGGCGCGAGCGTTGGAAGACGCGTGCCAGGATGTAGACGTTGAGGCCGGTGAGGGCGAGCTGCAGCGCGGTGAACCAGCCGTAGGCGGCCGGCAACGGCAGGATGTAGAAGAGCAGGCTCAGCGGGTAGAGCGCGGAGTGCTGGCCGGCCGCCAGGAAGGGCACGCCGCTGAAGATGTACGGATTCCAGAGCGGGAGCTGGCGCTCGGCCAGGGCCTGGCGCATGAAGGTCTTCCAGGGCAGATTTTCGAGGAGGAGGTCGCTGAGCAGGCTGTTGTGCGGCGCGGTGATGCCGTAGGTCGCGGCCAAGCTACGCCAGGGCTCGAAATCGAAGAGGTTGTCGGCCGGCAGCAGGGTGCGATTGCTGAACAGGACGGGCGCAAACCACAGGAGCGGCAGGACGATGAGGATGAGCGCCGGCCCCCTGATCAAGCGGCGCAGCCAGGCGGCCAGGATCGGTCTCATGAACGTCCGGGCGCGCCATTGGGGGATTGCGCCGGAGCCGGCGCGGGGCGGGCCAGGGGACGAACCTGGCGGTAGCGCCAGCGCAGGAGCCAGGTGCGCCAGGCGGCTTCGATCTTGATCCGGTTGGACATCTTGGAGCGGCCGGCGCGGCGGTCCTCGAAGTAGATGGGGATTTCCTGGGTGTGAAAACCGAGGCGCTGCGCCAGGTAGGCCATTTCGACCTGGAAGACGTAGCCGTTGCTGCGGATGGGGTAGGCCAGGATGGCCTCCAGGGTGGCGCGGCGCCAGCACTTGAAGCCTGCGGTGGCGTCCTTGACGCCCAGCCCCAGGATGATCCTGGCGTAGATGGCGTTGGCCCACCAACTGAGCAGATGGCGCCACCAACTCCAGTTGCGATCGAGACGGCCGCCCTCGACGTAGCGTGAGCCAACCACCACGTCACAGGTCTGGATGTGGCGCAGGAATTCGGTGAGGTAGGTCGGGCGAGTGAGAGAAATCGGCGTCCATCTGAATGATGAGGTCTGCGCCCTGGTCAAGGGCAAAGCGAAAGCCGTCGCGGTAGGCCGAGCCGAGGCCCAGCTTGCCGGGCCGGTGCATGACGTGCAGATGACGCGGATGGGTCCGGCGCAGACGTTCGGCCACATCGCCGGTGCGATCAGGGGAGTTGTCATCTACAATGACAATGTGCAGGTTGTCAATCGCCAGCGCAAAGAGGGCGCTCACGATGGCAGGCAGGTTGTTGGCCTCGTTGTAGGTGGGGATGATCACGAACGTGGCTGGCGGCGTTACGGTAGCGCGTGGGTTGGTGCTCATCATGACGACCATTATACTAGCCTGCCACATTTGGCGCAAGACGCAAATTGGCCGAACTACAAGCTCTCAGCCTCTGAATTTAGGTCGTCCAGATCGCACAGGAAGGTTGTGACCTCCTGCGCCTCGGCCGCGCTGAGGCGTGCGGTGGCAAAACCGATGTTTGCCAGCACGTAATCTCCCACCTGCACCTCAGGCAGGTAGGCCAGGCAGATGCGTTGAATGTTGCCGGCAAAGTCAACCGCGCCCATGGTCATGCCCAGCGGATTTGGCTCGATGGTCACGACGCGACCTGGAAGTCCGAGGCACATAAGGCTCTATTTCCTCTCCCGGTTGGCGGCCGCAGCCGACGCCAGCCACTGCATCCACGGCTCGAAGCCGGCGCCGCTGCGACAGGAAAGCACGAACAACGGCACGCCCGGATTGACCATCTGCAGGCCGCGGCCGAAGTAGTCCAGCTCGAAATCGAAGACGGCCAGCAGATCGGCCTTGTTGAGGATGACGACCGTGGCGCTGGCGAACATGCCGGGGTATTTGTATGGCTTGTCGTGCCCTTCGGGCGCGCTGGCAATGACGATGTTGGCATGGGCGCCGAGCGCAAAGTTGGCCGGACAAACCAGGTTGCCCACATTCTCGATGAAGAGCAGATCAAGGTCAGGCAGGGGCAGCGCCGGCAGCGCGGTCTGGATCATCGGCGCATCCAGATGACAGCCGCCGCCAGTGTTGATTTGCACCACGGGGATGCCCTGGCCCGCGATGCGATCGGCGTCAATGCGCGACGCCAGGTCGCCTTCGATGACGCCCGGCCGCTGAGCCGCCGGCAAACGGCTGGCGGTTGCCAGGATGAAGCTGGTTTTGCCCGCGCCTGGTGAGGCCATCAGGTTGAAGACCGTGACCCCGGCCGCGTCGAAGGCCGCGCGGTTGGCGGCTGCAACCGCGTCGTTGGCGCTGAGGATGGGCTGTGCTACCGTGATGGTTGTTGTCATCTGGCTTTGGCTCCGTCTGGTAACTGCTCACCCTGCAAGTTGATTTGACAGGATGAACAGGATGAACAGGATGAACAGGATGAACAGGATTCTTGCTCTGTGGTGTGCAAAACTACCGCCACGAGAGTTCGAATATCCTGTCAATCCTGTGAATCCTGTCTGAATTCCAGGCAGACCCAGCAGTTACGATAAGAGCCTGACCCGGATGGTCAAAAACTGATTGAAGGGAGCCTATAACGGTAACTGCTCAGCCAGGCAGTGAGAATGGTCTCGATAGCGCCCGGAGTGCCCCCCTGCCCCCCAATCCTGGGGGGAAAAGCATTCGGCTCCCCCAGGATTGGGGGGCAGGGGGGCCGCCTGAGCAGTTACCTACAACGTCTGGTTGGCAAGGCGCAGGTGGTACTGCGTCCAGTATTCGAGCTGACGCACCTGCGCCGCGGTCAGGACTTGACACGCCCAACCCCAATGAATCGAAATCCAGTCGCCCGGTTGCACGTGGTCGGTAAAACCACGCCCGTCAATCTGGCGCAGCACCTGGCGCATGACCGGCGCGGCGAGCGTGAGTTGGCCGTCCTGCAAGATGAGCGGCGTCGTCGCGGTCCGGAGTTCGGCGCCAACCACGCCCTGCACCTGCCCCCAACTGATGCGGCAGTTATCCATGTAACCCAGCGCCTGCGGCCAGCCGTTGCGCGGGCACACTTCGATCACGTGGAAGCTGTGATGGGGCCGGGCGCCGGCCGGCGCCTTGCCCAGCACCAGTTCCAGCGTCTTTTGGTTCATCTGGCGGGCGAAGCGCGCCTGGAGGGACGCGTGCAAGGCCCGTGCTTCGACGTGGTTGAGCAGGTCGTTGCCGATCCAATAGGCTTCGACCACGCGGCGATCGAAGGGGTCTGCAATCAGATTGCCCTGGGCGATCAGCTTCATGTAGGGCACTGCGCCCTGAAACGAACCGAGCAGCAGGCGCAAGCCGGTGTCGGTCATACCGGCGACGGCATAGTCGAACAGCGCGCCAGGGTCATCCGCGCCGCAGTAGCCCAGTTGATTGGGCATGAACGAGTAGCGCGCAAAGACCTGGGGGCCATCCAGCCGGGCGTTGCTGGCCCCGTTGGGTAGGACTTGGCGTGCAGGCGGCGTCAACAGCGCCACCGTCACGCTGCGGCCTCGGCGCGGGGCAGGGCGCGCAGTTGTCGCCAGAGAAACAGCAGACAGCCGCTGATGAGCAGCGCGGAGCCGGCCACCTGCAAGCCGGTGGTGGGTTTGCCTTCGAGCACGATGCTCAGGCCCACCGTGAGGACGGCGCCGATGGTCAACACACTGGTGACGACCGTGGCCGGCGCGGTTTGCAGCGCCCGATACCATGTCCACACATAGCCCGAGAGCAGTACGGAGGTGAGGAGCACCCATATCCATTGCGTGCCGCTGAGCGTGAGGGCCGCACCCGCGCGGCCGCTGAGGATCAGGAAGCCCCACATGACGATCGCGCCCACGCCCATACGACTGAGCGCGCCGGTCTGCCCGGCCACGGTGCAGTAGACGCCGCCGTCCTTCAGGGGGATGGCGCCTTCGACCACGGCGATGAATTGTCCGGGCATCTGAAGGCTATTATGGAGGGTGTCCATGAGCGATTTCTCGGCCATACGGCCGGCCGGCGCCATGATGGTCTCGTGGTAGTTGACCGACAGGAGTTTCAGGACGATTTCGGTCACGGTGGGGTCGCTGGCGCGCAGGAAGGACTCGGTGTTGCCAGCGCAGTCCTGAAATTCCAGCCAGACGACCGCGACGCGGGGGGCTGCAGCCAGGGCGCTGGCGATGCGTGGCGCGAAGCGGGGCGGCAACGCCAACGCCCCGGCCATGGCGCCGCAGAATTTGAGAAACTGGCGCCGACTGATACCACGTTGCGCCAGGCGTTCGGCCAGCCCTGGCGGGGCCGGCGCACTGACGGGCGACGAAGCTTGCATGCAGTGCCTCCTTTTCATGTATCTTGTAGGGGCGCACCCTTGCGGTCGCCCCGCCGGCCTGCCTCCCCCGGATTTTGAAAAGATACCATCAGGGGGCCCTGTGACAGGCGGCAATTCTGAAGAGCGGATTGGCGGGAAAGGTCGAGCGCGGCAATGTGAGTTTGTACTTGCCGCCCTGGCGCGCCGGTATGATATAGATCGTATCCGCCGTGCAGATTTGGCCGCACCTGTGACGCGATGCGTAAACCAGTGCAGTTGAACATCGTGTGCTTACCCCCGACGCCGGCGCGCATTGGCAACATCGGACCGATCACGCCATCCCCGATCACGGGGGGCGCCTGCTTGAAATTCAGTCGGTGGGACGCGACGTCACCGAGCACAGAGAGTCCCATGAGCGCGTGCGCCGCACGGCGGCCGCCTGCACAACAGCAGCGAGATCGGCGTGGGCGCCCCCGTTGCTGTTGAACTGCCCCTGGCGGAGGAATCGGAAGATTAAGATGCCGTGAAGAAGCAGTAAAGGGCGCTTCGCGTTGCAGCAGACACTTTGACAAGTGCCAGTTGATGTGCTAAACTCAAAGTTGTCCATGGCGTCTTTCTCCTTACCCGTTCCGCATTCCTTCTTTCCCCCTCCTTTCGTCCGTTCATTGTTCATCCTTCGATCACGCCCAGCCAGGGAGGCGCCCATGGGAGTCCTGCTTGATGTTCGTGGACTGCGCACTCAGTTCTTCACAAAAGATGGCGTAGTCAATGCTGTCAATGGCATCTCTTATTCACTCAATGAAGGGGAAACCCTGGCCATCGTCGGCGAAAGCGGCTGTGGCAAGAGCGTCGGCGTCATGTCGTTGACCCGGCTCATTCCCTCGCCGCCCGGTAAGGTTGTGGCTGGTGAGGTCATTTTTGATGGCCGTGACCTGTTGAAGCTGGATCCGGATGAGCTGAGGCAGATTCGCGGCAATCGCATCGCCATGATCTTTCAGGATCCGATGACCTCGCTCAACCCCGTGCTCACCATCGGCTTTCAGATCAGCGAGACGCTCATCCTGCACCTCGGCATGAACAAAGAGCAGGCGCGTAAGCGCAGCGTGGAGCTTTTGGAGCTGGTCGGTATTCCGGCCGCAGCCGATCGTCTCGACGACTACCCGCACCAGTTCTCGGGCGGCATGCGCCAGCGTGTGATGATCGCCATGGGCTTGTCGTGCAACCCGCAGTTGCTCATCGCTGATGAACCGACTACCGCCCTGGATGTGACGATTCAGGCCCAAATCGTTGACCTGGTGCAGAGCCTCAAAGAAAAGATCGGCATGGCGGTCATTTGGATCACCCACGACTTGGGCGTGGTGGCCGGCATGGCTGAGCGCGTGCTCGTGATGTATGCCGGATTCATCGTCGAAGAGGCGGCTGTGCGTGAGCTGTACCACAACCCGCGCCACCCTTACACGTTGGGTCTGCTCGGGTCATTGCCCCGCCTGGACGAAGACAAGCCGGTGCGCCTGAAGTCTATCGAAGGTTTTCCACCAGACTTGATTGCGCTGCCAAAGGGGTGCCCGTTTGCGGCCCGCTGCGAATATAAGATTGGCAAATGCGAGGAAGATAACCCGCTGCTGGCGCCGGTTGGTCCGGGACACAAGGCGGCCTGCTGGGTAGACGTCACCACAGGAGGAGCGCGGTCATGAGTACGAACGGTTCAGTAAAGTCCGACGACTATATCCTGCGCGTGAATGGCCTGAAGATGCACTTCCCCATTACCCAGGGGATCATCTTTCAGAAACAGGTCGGCGCCATCAAGGCGGTTGACGGTTTGAACTTTAACATCAAGCGCGGGGAAACCCTGGGCCTGGTCGGCGAAAGCGGCTGCGGCAAGTCAACCACCGGACGCTCGATTTTGCAGCTCTATCGCCCCACGGCCGGTCATGTCTTCTTCGAAGACAAAGATCTGACCGTCCTCAAGGGTGAAGACCTGCGCCGCCAGCGCCGCCAAATGCAGATGATCTTCCAAGATCCCTATGCCTCGTTGAATCCACGTATGACCGTGGGCAGCATCGTGGGTGAACCGCTGGATGTACATAACGTTGGCGACAAGCAGAGCCGCCGCAACCGTGTGCAAGAACTGTTGCAGATCGTGGGCCTCAATCCGTATTTCATCAATCGCTATCCGCACGAGTTTTCGGGCGGCCAGCGCCAGCGCATCGGCATTGCCCGTGCCCTGGCTATCAACCCGCAGTTCATCGTCTGTGACGAACCGATTTCCGCGTTGGACGTTTCGATTCAGGCGCAGATCGTCAATTTGTTGGAAGACCTGCAGGCCAAGTTCAACCTGACCTATCTGTTCATTGCCCATGACCTCTCGATGGTGCGCCACATCAGTAATCGGGTGGCCGTCATGTACCTGGGCAAAATTGTGGAACTGACCGAGCGCACCGAGTTGTATCGCAACCCGCTGCATCCATACACCCAGGCCCTTCTGTCGGCTGTGCCGATCCCGGACCCCCAGGCCGAGCAAACACGTAAACGCATCATTCTGAAGGGCGATGTGCCCAGCCCGGCTAACCCACCTCCGGGCTGCTACTTCTCCACCCGCTGTCCGCGGGTGATGGATATTTGTCGCCAGGTGGAACCGGAGTTCAAGAGTGTCGGCAGCGACCATTTCACGGCCTGCCATCTCTACTAGAAGCCTATCCGCAGTGGCTGCCGTGGACCGGCCAGAGCGGTTACTGGGATAGGCGCTCATTGCGGTCGTCATGCTGCTCCGGCTGTGCCCCTGGGCCGGCGCAGGTTGGCGAAAAAAGACGTAACGTCTTGCAGGCGCCCGAATTTACAGATCGCGCCTGTGACTGCCGTATATTTTATGGATGAAGGGGGGTGATTGAGGCTCGATGATTCGTTTGCTACTGCATACGGCCTGGCACGCTGCGTAGAAGGTGGCACAACGCGCTTCACGACAAATGGTCGTGAACGCGACAATTTCTGTACACCCTTTTAGGAGGAGATACTCATGCGTTCGACAAAGCGGACTGTTTTGCTCGCAGTCCTGGTTATTGCTAGTTTAGTTCTGTCGGCTTGCGGCGGCGCTGCACCGACACCGGCCAAGGAAACCGTCGTGGTTGAGGTCACCAAGGTAGTCGAGAAGACGGTGGTGGTCGAGAAGACGGTGGTTGTGGAAGTGACGGCAGTCCCGCCGGTAGGCCCCAAGGTTCTGCGTCAGAACACCGGCGGCACGGCGATGTGCCGACGATTGACCCGGCCCTTTCGAGCGATACGTCGTCCGTGCAGGTGGTGGATTCCACGACCGTCGGCCTGACCCGTCTCGAGGAAGTGACCTCGGCGCTCAACCCTGGCATGGCGACCAAGTGGGACATCTCAGCAGATGGCAAGAGCTACACCTTCCAACTGCGCAATGATGTGCCGTGGGTCAAGTATGATGGCGCCAAGAACGTCGTCAACAAGGTTCAGGACTGCAACGGCGCGGACCGCATGGTCAATGCCTATGACTTCCAGTATGGCATTCTGCGCACACTCAAGCCTGAAACCGCCTCTGACTACGCGTACGTGCTGAGCTTCGCCGTTGCCGGCGCCACCGACTTCAACAGTGGCACGGTCACCGACACAGCCACGGTGGGCGTCACCGTGGTGGACACCTACACCCTGAAGGTTGACTTCAACGAAGCTGCTGCCTACAATGCCAATATCATCGGCCTGTGGGTCGCTCATGCGCAGCCCAGTTGGGTCATTGATGGCAGCGACTGCACCGACGCCCGCGGCGATCGCTGGACCGAGCCTGGCTTCTTCCAGAGCTATGGCCCCTTCACGCTGAAGAGCTGGATCCATGACTCGCAGTTGAGCATCGTCAAGAATCCCTTCTGGCCCGGCACCGATGCCGTGCCTCAGCCCAAGGTGGACGAAGTGGTCTTCTCGATGCTGGATGAAACGGCCGCTTTCTCCGAGTACGAAGCCGGCAATCTGGATAGCACCGGTGTGCCGCTGGCCGACATTGATCGCGTCAAGGCTGACCCTGACCTGTCCAAGCAGTATGTGACGGCCCCGAACCTGTGTACCTACTACTATGGCTTCAACACCCAGGCTCCGTTTGTGGACGACGCCCGCGTGCGCCGTGCCCTCTCCCAGTCCATTGACCGCCAGAGCCTGATTGACAACGTGCTCAAGGGCGGCCAGGAGCCGGCGCAGTGGTTTGCTCGCCCCGGCCTGGCTGCTGCACCGACCATGGCGGATCACCCGGATCTGGGCATCAAGTTCGATGTCGCCGCGGCCAACAAGGACCTCGATGCCTACCTGGCCGAGAAGGGCCTGACCAAGGATAAGCTGGACATCACCCTGATGTTCAACACCTCCTCGGGTCACCAGAAGATTGCGGAGGCCATCCAGCAGATGTGGAAGACCAACCTGGGCGTTGATATCAAGGTGACCAACCAGGAATGGAAGGTCTTCTTGAAGACCATCCGTGATCCGATCGGTACGCCGCAGATCTACCGTCTGGGCTGGTGCCAGGACTACCCGGATGCCAATAACTTCACCCGCGAAGTGTTCATCAAGGGCGGTTCTGCGAACCCGACCGAGGGTGGTGGCATCAACTGGCAGAACGATACGTTCCAGGAGATCGTCCTGAAGGCTGCAGTCGAGGCAGATCCTGCGAAGCGCCTCGAGCTCTACGCGCAGGCGGAAGACATCCTGGTCAACACTGACGCTGCGATTGCACCGATCTACTGGTACACGCGCAACACAGTGACCAAGCCGTACGTCGTCCGCACCTTCTCGGCCTCTGGCCATGAGTCCTACGAGAAGTGGGACATCACGCAGTAAGTTGATCCAATGGGGTGGGAGGAGCAGTGCTTCTCTCACCCTCTGTGCGGTGAGATGGCGGACATGTTCGCCATCTCATCGCCGCCGGCAATGCGTTGTGTCATGCTGAAGGCAGCGAAGCCACTGGCCGCGGCTGCCCCATCTGTGCGCAACAGGTCCTTTCGCTTCATTTCAGGATGACAGAACTTCCACCGTAACCGTTCAGGCCCTACCCCCCCTCTCCCGTCGTGTGCTTTTCCACGACGGGAGAGGGGGCCGGGGGTGAGGGTCTGCACGCTGATGGATAAAGGAGACCGCAGAAAATGGGACGTTACATCGTACGCCGCCTGCTCTGGATGGTGCTCACCATGTTTGTGGTGTCAGCCATCACGTTTACCCTCATGCACTCTGTGCCCGGTGGCCCGTTTGACAAAGAGAAAGCCTTGCCGCCTGAGATCATTGCGATCTTGGACAAGCGCTATCATCTGAATGACCCATTGATCGTACAGTATTTTGACTATCTGTCCAACGTGATTGTGCCCAAGCTGTCCTCTGTACCGCCCAACACCTCTCTCCTGGATGACGCCATCGTCAACATCAAGGTGGGTGACAAGCAGTGGATCAAATGGATGAATTTTGGGCCGTCGTTTACGTCACGCAGCCGCACGGTCAATGATATCTTCCGCCAGCAATTCCCCATCTCCGCGCAACTGGGTCTCATCGCCCTGATCGTAGCGGTGATTATCGGTATGCCACTTGGCATCCTGGCTGCTCTCAAACAGAATTCGTTTTTTGACTATCTCGGCATGGGTGTCGCTATTTTCGGTGTCTCGGTGCCGGTCATCGTGATGGGGCCAATCCTGGTGTGGATCTTTGGTGTCACCCTCAAGTGGCTGCCACCCACCGGCTGGGGCGCTCAACCGCCGTTCGTGCTCGGTTTTCTGCCCTCCAACCTGGGGCCGGATTTTTTCCGCTATGCAGCCATGCCCTGTATCGCGCTGGGGCTGGGCAGCTCCGCCATCATCGCCCGCCTGACACGCGCCAGCTTGCTCCAGGTGGTCCGCGAAGACTACATCCGCACGGCGCGTGCCAAGGGCCTGACCGAGCGCACGGTGGTGACACGCCACGCGCTCAAGAATTCGCTCATCCCTGTGGTCACCATCCTGGGACCGATGTTTGCCGGCTTAGTGACCGGTACCTTTGTCACCGAAACCATCTTTGGCATTCCGGGGATGGGCAAATACTTCATTACCAGTATCACCAACCGTGATTACCCCGTGATCATGGGCACGATTCTGCTCTACGCCATCCTGCTGGTCATCGCCAACCTGGTCGTGGACGTTCTCTACGGCTTCCTGGATCCGCGTATCCGCTACGCCTAAATTCGGAAGAGGAGCCTCGCAAATGAGTACACAAAATAGCAGCGCCGTCACGATCAACTTGGCGCGCAAGGGCGACAGCTTGTGGGCTGAGGCCTTCCGCCGGCTCATCCGCAATCGCGCAGCCGTCATGGGCATGGCGATCATCTTTATGCTCATTGTTCTGGCTGTGGGCGCTCCCTTCATTGCGCCCAGGTCATTTTCTGACCAGACGCTGCTGGATGTCAACAAAGTGCCTACCTGGGTGCCCACCATCTTTACCTCCATGAAGCCCTACGCCAGGTACAGTGCGGACTATCCTATCGGGGCCGACTATGTGGGCCGCGATATTTTCAGCCGCATCGTCTTCGGCTCGCGCATCTCCCTCACCGTGGCCATCATCGGTCCATTGGTGAGCCTGCTGATCGGCGTGATCTTTGGCAGCGTTTCTGGCTACCTCGGCGGTCGTGTTGACAACATCATGATGCGCATCGTGGACATTCTCTACGCCTTCCCGCAGATCCTGTTCATCATTCTGCTCATGGCGTTCTTCCGCTCCACCTTCGCCAAACCAGAGCCAGGTACTTTTAGTTACGCGATCAGTCAACTGGACGCCGCCCTGGGAGGTGTGCTCTTCATCTATGTGGGCATTGGACTGACCGCCTGGGAGACGATGGCCCGCCTCTCCCGCGGCCAGGTGCTGTCAGTCCGTGAAAAGGAATATGTCGAAGCGGCCCGCACCATCGGCGCCAAAGACATGTCCATCATGTTCCGCCACATCATGCCCAACATCATTGGCCCCCTGATCGTGGCCGAAAGCCTCTCCATTCCCGGTTACATCAGCCTGGAGGCGTTTCTCTCCTTCATCGGCCTGGGGGTCAATCCGCCGACGCCCTCGTGGGGTTCGATGATTGCTGATGGCTCCCAGGTGATACGCACCTATCCCAACCAGGCCATCTTCCCCGCCCTGGCCCTGGCCATTACGATGTTCGCCTTCAACTTCCTGGGCGATGGTCTGCGCGACGCGCTCGACCCACGCCTGAAGGGTACCAGCTAACAGCCAACCATGGCAGCCTTGTCCATCAAGCCCGGCGGTGACAGCCGGGCTTTTTGTTGGACAGGATTGACAGGATTAACAGGGTTTCTGCCTGAACGCCTCAACTATGAAAACAAGTCTAATCGCTCCCCTCTTGCTTGTCATCGTGGCCGGCGTCGCGGTCGCAGCCTGGTTGGCTCAACCGCCGGATGTGGCGCCCTATCGTTTTGCCGGCACACCCACTCCCCCCGGCCAGACCGGCGTCGAAGTCTACGCCCAGCGCTGCTCCACCTGTCATGGCGACGTGGGCCAGGGACTCACCGCAGCCTGGCGCGCCACCTGGGACGAGGAGCACCAGAACTGCGCCTCTGCCAAGTGCCACGGCCGTGACCATCCGCCGGAAGGTTTCCAAATACCCAACAACTACGCGCCGGCCGTGGTCTCTGCCGGCGCCCTGCGTCGTTTTGCCAACGCCCAGGTGCTCTACGATTACGTCTCGCTCACCATGCCCTACTCTGCGCCGGGCGATTTGACCCCAACCCAGTATTGGCGCGTGGTCAACTTCTTGCTCTGGGCCAACGGCGTCACCGATGTCCCCAACGGCGTCACGGCCGAAAATGCGGCGCAGATCGAGTTGGGCACGCGCCTCCACACCCTGCCGGTCATCCAGCCGGCCACTCCCGTGCCTCAGCCCATCATGGGCGGGAGCAGCCGGCCATAGCACGCCGGCAGGAGCCATTGCCATGAGCATCGAGGATTGCCTGGCTGAGTTGCGGCAGGACGCCGACTTCATGCGCCAGGTAACTGCCTGGCAGGAGCTGCCGGCCCGCGCCGGGCAATTCGCGCCCATTCCGGCCGCGCTCGATCCGCGCCTGGCGCACGCGCTGCAGCAGCGCGGGCTGGCTCATCTGTACACCCACCAGGCCGAGGCGTTAGAGATCGCCTTGCGCGGCGAAAACCTGGTCATCGTCACCGCCACGGCGTCAGGCAAAACCCTGTGTTACAACCTGCCGGTCCTGCACACCCTTCTGCAGCAGCCGCAGGGCCGCGCCATCTACCTTTTCCCCACCAAGGCCCTGGCCCAGGATCAGTTGGCCGAACTGAACACCTTGCTGACCACCCTCCACGCCGCGGAATCAGGCCCGACCGCTGCGCCGATCCGCGCCAGCACTTACGATGGCGACACCCCGGCCGGCCAACGTCGCACCATTCGCAGCCAGGCACGCATCCTGCTCACCAACCCGGACATGCTGCACACCGGCATCCTGCCCAACCACCCGTCATGGGCCGCCTGGTTTACGCATCTGCGCTTCATTGTGCTGGATGAACTGCACACCTACCGCGGGGTGTTTGGCAGCCATGTCGCCAACGTGCTGCGCCGCCTGCGCCGCCTCTGCCAGTTCTATGGCAGTGCGCCCCAGTTCATCTGCACCTCGGCCACGATCGGCAACCCGCAAGAGCTGGCCGAACGCCTGCTGGAAGCGCCGGTGCGCCTGCTGGACCGTGACGGCTCGCCGCAGGGCACGCGTCACGTAGTCCTATACAACCCGCCCGTGGTGAATCGCGACCTGGGCCTGCGCCGCTCCAGCGTTCTGGAGGCTGAACGCCTGGCTGCTCATTTCCTGGCGCACGGGGTGCAGACGATCGTCTTTGCGCGTAGCCGGCTGACCACCGAACTGCTGCTGACCTATCTGCGGCGCCGCGTGCAACGGCCTTTGCCCACAGCCCGCCAACAGCCGGGCGGCGCGCAGCACCAGGTTGACCCGGATGCCGTGCGCGGCTATCGTGGAGGCTATCTGCCGGAAGAACGGCGGGCCATCGAAACCGGCCTGCGCCAGGGTCGGGTGCGCGCCGTGATTGCCACCAACGCCCTCGAATTGGGGGTGGACATCGGTCAAATGGGCGCGGCCGTGTTGACCGGATTCCCCGGCGCCATTGCCAGCACCTGGCAGCAGATGGGCCGGGCCGGACGTCGCCAGGGCGTGGCCGCGGCCATCCTCATCGCCGGCCCGGGCGCGCTCGATCAGTACGTCATCACCCATCCGCGCTACTTCTTCGAGCAAAGTCCGGAGCGTGCCTACATCAACCCCGACAACCTGGTCATCCTCCTGAACCATTTGCAGTGCGCGGCCTTCGAGCTGCCGCTGACGACCGCTGAAACTTTTGGACAGGTTGCTTTTACGCAGGAACTGCTGGCCTACCTGGCACAGCAGGGGCTGCTGCATCAGAGCGGCGACGCCTGGTACTGGATGAACGAGAACCAGCCGGCGCGCCAGGTGTCACTGCGTGCGGCCGGCAATGACACCGTCACCATTCTGGCCGCCGACGCCGCCGCAGCTCCGACCGCGGCCGCCGCGCCGGTCATCGGCGTGCTCGACCGTTTCAGCGTGCCGCTGTTGTTGCACGAAGGGGCGATTTATCTGCACGAAGGCAGTAGCTACCTGGTGACGCGCTTGGATTGGCCGGCCGGGCAGGCCTTTGTGCAGCCTGTCAGCCTGGAGTATTACACGGAAGCCAGCAGCACCACCACGGTGCTGGTGCGTCGTGAGGAGAAACAAGAACGGCTGGGCAGCAGCCTGCGTGGCCAGGGCGAAGTCACCGTCACTACCCAGGCCACCACCTACCGCAAAGTCCGGCTCTACACGCAGGAAACCCTGGGCACTGGGACGATTGAACTCCCTGAGCAGCGCATGGACACCACGGCCTATTGGCTCAGCTTGCCGGAGGAAGCCAGTGAGAGTTTGCGTAGCCAGGGCCTGTGGTGGGACGAGCCGATTCTGGACTATGGCCCCAACTGGCAGGAGCAGCGGGGCCACGTGCGGGCGCGTGACGGCTATCGCTGCACAGGCTGCGGCGCCGCGGAGACGCCCGCGCGCCAGCACGATGTGCATCACCGCGTCCCCTTTCGTTTCTTTGGCTACATCCCCGGCCCGCCGCCGTTGGGCAACCAGGCCTACCTGGAGGCCAACCGGCCGGAGAATCTGACCACCCTCTGCCGGACCTGCCATCGCCGTGCGGAGATGATCGTCCACGTGCGCAGCGGCCTGGCCGGTCTCGCCTACGCCCTGGTCAACGTGGCGCCGCTGCACCTGATGTGCGATCCGCGTGACCTGGGCGCGACGCACGATTTCAAGAGCCAGCACAACGGCCTGCCGACGATCACGTTGTACGACCGCATCCCCGGCGGCATCGGCCTTGCCCCGCGGCTCTTCGAGCTACACACCACCCTGCTGCAGGCTGCACGTGACCTGGTCATGGCCTGCGGCTGTCGCGGCGGCTGCCCGGCCTGCGTCGGCCCCAATCAGGAAACCGCAGACAGCCCGGTCAGCACGCGTCAGTTGACGCTGGCACTTATTGATACAATTTTGGGTGAGTAGGAGATATTCAACGCAAAGACTGCTCTGGGTGCAGGACGCTATCGGCTTAGTTCAAGATCCTGCAATCCTTCTTCTGTCATCCAGCGGCGCGGCCTCTTGCGTCTATGATGCCGGACCTGTGAATCAGTTATACAGGCTGCAGTTCCTCGACGATGTTGCCATCGGATACCGTTTCCACCGGCGGTTTGTCATCACCGCGTTCCCACATCATGGAGAATCCCCAAATAGTGGCATCCCCTATCCAGAAATCTGCCGGCGTAAACTGCATCTTCGAGTGCGGCGGTGGTTCGGGTCGGGATGGGTGATATTCCACGTCCCATCCGAATGCTTCACCCTGCCAGTATTTGTTCTGCTGATGAACCTGTTCAGCTAACGCTCTCACGGCATCCAGGTCGGGAATGAGCACGGGCACATACGGCCTGAACTCGGGGTCAATGGTGATCCTGACCTTAGCGATTGTGCCGCTTAGCCTGTTCATGGCGCCAGGCGATGATGATTTCGTCGTATCGCTCGTTGATGATTCGCTCAATTTCGTTAAGCTCATGATAAATACCCCAAGAAAGCGTAGCACAGCGATTAGGGCTTGTCAAGAAACAACTTCCCAATCCTGTGGTCGTGCTCTGCCAGGGCAGAAGCTGGTAAGATACTAACCTTCGCCTGGGATGGGCGGGCGTCAGTTTCAGCGGTTCCAAATGAAGCCTGGTTTTTAACCACAGAGATCACAAAGAACGCAGAGAAGTTGCTGATTTGCGTCTGATCTGCCGTTTCTTTGTGTTCTTTGTGCTCTTTGTGGTTGAATGTGTGCTACATTTGGAACTGCTGCGTCAGTTTGGCCTGGCAGCGCCCACCGTGCTATACTGGCGCATGCGTAGCCCGGGCTGCGCAAAGCGCCCAATCAGCGCCAGGACAGAGAGGTCTTTGACGATGCACCGTAACGAACACCTGTACGCCGTCATTCTGGCTGGCGGCGGCGGCACCCGCCTGTGGCCGCGCAGCCGCCAGGCTCACCCCAAGCAATTCCTCGATCTCACGGGCGAAGGCACCATGCTGCAAGAGGCCTACGCCCGCATCGCGCCCATCATCCCGGCGGAGCGGGTCCTGGTCATCACCAATGCCCGCTACGTTGACCTGGTGAGCGAGCAGGCGCCGGCTATTCCCCGCGCCAACGTCATTGGGGAGCCGGTCGGGCGCGGAACAGCGCCCGCGATTGGCCTGGCTGCTGCGCTCCTGCGTCAGCGCGACCCCGACGCGGTGATGGCCATTCTCACGGCCGACCATTTGATTGCACGTAAGGAAACCTTTCGTCGCGCCCTGCTCGCCGCCGCGGAGGTGGCGAGCACACCGGGGCGCCTCGTCACCCTGGGCATCACACCGGCCTATGCTGAAACCGGCTATGGCTATGTGGAGCGGGGCCCGGAAATCACCACGCTGGATGGCCTGACCGCCTACCGGGTGCTGCGTTTTACCGAAAAGCCCAATCGTGAGACGGCCGAGCGTTTCGTGCAGAGCGGCCAGTTTTCCTGGAACAGCGGCATGTTCCTGTGGCGCGCGGATAGCATCCTCGCTGAGATTGCCCGCCAGATGCCCGAACTGAGCGCCCAGTTGGCCGCGATCGCGGCGTCGCTCAACCAGCCGGCTGCAGACGTAGCCTGGGTCCCGGCCTGGATGCAGATTCGCAGCGAAACGATTGATTTTGGCATCATGGAGGGCGCGCTCGACACCGTCGTCCTGCCGGTGGACATCGGCTGGAACGACGTGGGCAGTTGGGCCGCGCTGGCCGATGAACTGCCGGCCAACGAGCAGGGCAACGTGGTGCAAGGCCCGCACATCCTGTTGGACACGCATGACAGCTTCGTCTTCAGCGAACAGCGCCTGATCGCGGCCATCGGCCTGCAGCGCATGATCGTGATTGATACGGCCGACGCGCTGCTGATCTGCCCGCGTGAGCGCGCCCAAGAGGTCAAGGGAATCACCGAGGCGTTGAAGGAGCGCGGCCTGTCCGCCTACCTGGCCTAGAGAAAGGAGTCATTGTATGGATCGCGCGGTCCCATTTGCCACCAGTGAAGGCATCGAACTGTATCTGCGCACCTACTACTCGTTGCTGCGCAGCAGCGGTTCCATTCGCGTGCGCTCGCTGGAAGAAGCGCACATCAGCACCAATTCCAGCCTGCACTTCAAAGCGGCCGACCCGGAGCCGGACATCTCTGCCTTTCTCTACGCCTGGCTGCGCCTGCCGCCGGAGATCGTGCATGTGCGCTACGTGCTGCTCGGCCAATCGGAAGATGTCTTTGCCCGTCGCGGCTACGGGGCCATCGAAAGCTGGCGCCTGGTGCGCGCGCCGGCGCGGCGGCGGCGCATGTTCTATGACGATCATGAGAACCTGGCCTGCTTCATTGCCAGCGTCTCCGACATTGATGATCTGATCCCCATCCTGACCGCCTTCCAGATCGAGTGGAACAAGATGCACATGCGCCTGCGCGGTTCCGTGCTGCTGCAGACCATCAAGCAGCACCATGTGCAGGGCAAGCCGCTGGGCGATGTGGAGCAGGAGGCGCTGCAAGAGATTTTGGAGATGAGCAGCGATGACCTGGAGAAACTGGCGGGCACCTGGGGATCTCACCTGGCCGAACGCCTGGAGCAGATTGGCCAGTACGAAATGAACCTGTTCGTTAACCTGTTGGCGGGGTCACGCACCGATTACCGCAAAGCTACGCAAGGCTGGTGGCGCACCATCGAAGACCGCACCGCCGAGGCCAGCCAGGGGCGCCTCGATGCGGCGACGGTCACCAGGCGCCCGATTTACTTCGTTTCGAGTAACACGCACAGCCTGCCCAACGCCCTGTGCGGCTTCGCCAGCCAATACCGGGCCGAACTGCTGACTTTTCTGGAGACGAACAATCCTGAAAACCTGTGGCCGGAAGCGCAGACTGCCCAGGCCATCGGTTCACAGGGGCGCCTGCTCAATCTGCTCTACTACATCCAGCGTTTCTTTTTGGCAGAGCGCGGCCACACGCAGCGCATGGCCGACTATCGGCAGGCCGAGACCGCATCGGGCATCAGCACCATCAGTACGCCGGCCTATCTCGATGTGTCGAGTCACATCATCGAACTAAACCGGATTGATCCGGCCAAATGCGATCCGCGCCTGCAACTGCCGCAGATGGAGCGCCTGCGCCAGAGCGAGGCCATCATCATCAACATTGACTATCCGTTAGGGATGGCGGCCTATCATATCCTGGCGCAGGTGACCACGAGCGTGCCGGAGTTGCGCGGCGCCTATTTCATGGGCAAGGCAGCCACCCTGAATGGCCGCGTCGGTGATGTGATGATTCCCAACGTGGTCTATGATGAACATTCGCGTAACACCTTCCTGTTCAAGAACAGCTTCACCGCGGCCGATGTGGCGCCCTATCTCTCATTTGGCAGCGTTTTCGACAATCAGAAGGCGATCACGGTGCGCGGCACCTTTCTGCAAAACCGCGAGTTCATGAGCATCTTCTACCGTGAGGGTTACACCGACATCGAAATGGAGACCGGGCCGTATTTGAGCGCCCTGTACGAGGACATCTACCCGCAGCGCTACCCGCAGGACGAAATCGTCAATCTCTTCATCAACGCGCCCTACGACATCGGCGTGTTGCACTACGCGTCAGACACGCCGTACAGCCGCCGTCAGCAGTTGCTGTCCAAGAGTCTGTCTTTCTTCGGCGTAGATGCGACCTATGCGACCACGATCGCGATCTTGCGCCGCATCTTCAAGCAGGAGATCGAGCTAGTGGGTGAGGATCGGGATGCGCTCTAGCATCCGATAGATGACGACGGCCTCGCGGGCGCGCCCAGTGCCCGCGACATATCCCCCTGGCCTTCATAAATCGTGCTCAGGACGGTCAGCAGTTGGGCCTGCTGCTTCCAGGCGCCCAGGCGCTGAAAGCCTTCCAGGGCCAGCGCAGAATGATGCTCGGCCTCTGCCAGGCGACCGGCCGCCTGGTGAATCTCCCCCAACCGTTCATGCGTGCGGATCTGCCAGAGATCGGAGCCGGGGAGGTTCAGCACCTGCTGCAACAGGTTGAGTGCGGCATCGTCTTGTCCTGTCTGCGTAGACAGATCAGCCAGGACATGCGCCAGGTGGATGCGACTGCTCACGTCGCCACGCGTTTCTACGGCAGAGCGGGCTTGGAGCAGTTTTTGTTGCGCCTTTTCCAACTGACCCAATCGCAGCATGACCTCTCCCTGCTGGGTCAACAGATCAGCCGGCAGGGTTGTGATGAGGTCGGCCGGCAGATTGTCGCAAGCGGCCTGCACGTGAGCGGCGGCATTCTCCCGATCATCGTGTTGCAGACTCACCTGGGCCATGCGACAGCGGATGAGGATGTGCTCCGCCACGTCACCGGTACACCCCAGGGCGGCCTGATAGTGTTCCAGGCCGGCCCGGTAATCGCCGTTCAACTCGTGGATATCACCCAACGCCCGATGAATGAGCATCTGGGTGGTCGTGTCCCCGGGCTGGGTGGCTTGCGACAGCGCGCCCCAGTACAACTCACGCGCACTGTCCAGGGCATTCAGGCTGAAGGCCCAGCCGGCCAGGGCCATCAGCGCCGGCAGGATGTCATCATCGCTGGCGCCGGCCAGGCGGGCGTGCATGGCGGCCTTCACCGCCGCTTGCACATCGCCCTGCTCATGCCAGGCATTCAACTGGCCGGCCAGGAGGCGATGCAGGCGCCGGGCCTGATCCGCACGCGCATCGTCGTAGATCGTACGGCGAATCAGGCTATGGCTCAGACCGATGACCCGGTTCTCTGGCGGCGCGCTGGCCGTGCGCTCAGGCCGCGGCTCTGCTCTCAGCCAGAGCAGGCCTGTCGGTGCCAGTTCGGCCAGGGTGGTCTGCAGGGTTTGGGGACTCCAATCGAGCACGCGGCGCGCCAGTTCGAGATCGAGGGGCCAATTGCTCACCGCCAATACCAGGAGGAGTTGGTGGCCGTTGCTACTCAAACCGGCACGACGCTGCTGCAGGACGCTGCGCACGTTCGGCGCCAGCGCCGGCCACCGGCTTGGGTTGGCTGCAGCCGCAACCATCGGCTGCCCGGGGGGCGAGGCCTGGGCGCTCGCCGCCAGCAGATGGCGCTCCTGCCAATCGGCCAGGGTGTGTAACAAGAAGAGCGGGTTCCCTTCGCACCCTTCCCACAGGTAGTGCGCCAGGGCGGGGTCTGCGGCCCCGGGCAGCAGCGCCATGAGCCATTGACCGACGGCCTCCTGGCTGAGCGGCGCTAACCGGAGCCGTTGCACCGCCTGAATGCCGTTCCAGCCACTCACTCTGCCATTGGTGCGCACCCCGCGCAGCAGATGATGCAGGGGATGCGAATCGTCTATTTCATCCGGGCGATGGGTCAGGACCACCATCAGCGGTTGGCGCATGCTGTTGTTTAGCGGGCGGCCGATATGCACCAAATAGTGGATGAACGCCAGCGTCGAGCGATCAGCCCATTGAACATCATACAGGGCGATGACCAGGGGTTTCACGCGCGCAACGGCGCTCAGAAAGTTGCACAGACCGGAGTGCAACCGATTTTGATCTATGCGGCCCTCGATGGCGGGCGCCGGCGTTGCCACCGAGCCGGTCAGCAGGGCCTCCGGCACGAAACGCCCAACCTCAGCCCAAACCGTAGTCGGCAGATTCAGGTCGGCTGGCAGGTCGGGCCCCAGGATGCTGGTCAACTGATCCCACAGCGACGCCAGCAGTTCGATCAAGGGTTGATAGGGTATGTGCAACCCGGTGTCGTAGCTGCGACTGCTGACGAACAGGGCGCCTTGCGTGGTCGTTTGGGCGCCGAATACGTCAACCAGGGTCGCCTTGCCCACCCCAACGTCGCCCTCGACGGCCACCAGCACACTGTCGCCGCGCAGGGCCTGGCCCCAGCGGGCCTGCAGCCAGGCCAACTCGGCCTCGCGTGCCACAAATGGCGACAGGCGCGTCATGACGGTGCTTTCATCCTGCCCGCTGACGGTCCTCACATTTGGTTGTTGCCTTGTCATGCGACTCAAACCTTACAGCACGAACAGAATTGCCTATGTGCCTCAAATACGGCATAATAACGTGGCCTGACAGGAGAGTGCTGCCAGATCACGCGCCGGTGGTTGAATCTGTTCAGATCGAACGACGGCGCTGCCCCGATTCTTGGGTCAGGAACGACACCGGCAGGAGTATAACCGACTTTGAACAATCTCGCAATGCCCGCCGCTGATCTCACGGCTGTGCCCTGCGCAGTGGCCGACGTTGTTGTCAACACGCCGGTCAACCGCGCCGGTGGCTACGCGGCCACCAGCGACATCTTTAGCTACGAGATTCCACCGCTGCTGCAGGGACAGATCGAACCTGGGCACCTGGTGTGGGTGCCGTTCAGTGGTCGCCGCCTGCAAGGGATCGTGGTCGGCCTGCGGTCGGATGCCCCGCCGGGCGTCACCTTGCGCGCCCTGGCTGAACTGGCCGCGGCTGAGCCGGTGCTATCGGCTGTGCAATTGGAACTGGCGCGTTGGCTCAGTCAGCGCTACCTGGCGCCGCTGCGCGATTGCCTCTTTATCATGCTGCCGGCCGGCGTGGCCCAGCGGGTGGATGTCGTCCTGAGCCGCCAGGGCGCGGGGCCGCTGCCCGATGATCTGAGCGCCGAGCAGCGGGCCTTGCTGGTGCGTTTGCAACGCAACGATGCCAGCCAGCGTGTGCTCAAGAAGGAAAATCCGGTTTGGGTGCAGAGCCGCGTGCTGCAACCGCTGCTGCGGCGCGGCCTGGTCACGCGGCGCAGCGCCGTCACCTCGCCCACGGTGCGCCCGCACGTGCAGCCGTTGGTGCGCCTGCTGGCGGACCCGGAGACCATCCGCCAGGTGCTGCCCACGCTGGGGCGCCGCAGCAAGCAGGCTGATGCCCTGGAGATGCTGGCACGCCACACGCCCCCGGTGCTGACGATGGACGCGCTGCAAAAACTGGCTGGCTGTGGGCCAGGGCCATTGCAGGCCCTGGCGGATCGCGGCTCGATTCGCATCGTTTCTGCCCCGGACACCCACGGCCGCCAGGCCTCCCTGGCGCTGACGCCCGCCGAAGCCGACGCGGCCGTGATCAGCCTGCGCGGGGGCGAAAAATATCAACGAGTGCTCGATGTTCTGCGTGAGTCCGCCGAGCCGCTGTGGGTGGGCCGCGTGCTGGCCGCGGCCAATGTGGACATGCCCACCCTGCGTACACTGGCCGGCGCCGGCCTGATTGCGCTGGAATCGGTCGAAGTGATGCGCGATCCCCTGGCCGGCCGCACCTTTGCTCAGCAAACGCCGCCGCTGTTGACCGCCGAGCAGGAGAAGGCCTGGGGCGCGATCGAGTCTGTGCTGACCGCAGCGCGGCCGGCCAACATGAGTAGCCGTTTTTTTCTCTTGTTTGGTGTCACCGGCAGCGGTAAGACGGAAATCTACCTGCGTGCCATTGCCACGGCGCTGGCACAGGGGCAGCAGGCCATTGTGCTGGTGCCTGAAATTGCACTGACGCCGCAGACGATCGCCCGTTTCGCGGTGCGTTTCCCCAATCGGATCGCGGTGTGGCACAGCGATCTCTCGGTCGGCGAACGCTTCGACACCTGGCGGCGGATACGTCGGGGCGAGCTGCCGGTGGTGATCGGTCCGCGCTCCGCGCTTTTTGCGCCGCTGACCAATGTGGGCGTCATCATCATGGATGAGGAGCACGATAGCAGCTACAAGGAGCACGAACGCCAGCCCCGCTATCAGGCGCGCGCGGTGGCGCTGCGCCTGGGTCAACTGACGGGGGCGACGGTCATCCTGGGCAGTGCCACGCCCGCGCTGGAAACCTTCTATGCCGCGCAGCGCGGTCAGTTGCAGCTCCTGTCGCTGCACAACCGGGTGATGGGGCATCGGCCAGGCACGGAGGGTGGGGATGTCCAGCCCTTGACGATCGAGCTGCCCGAGGTGACGGTGGTGGACCTGCGCCAGGAGCTGCGCGCCGGCAACCGCAGCATTCTCAGCCGCGCCCTGCAAGCCGCTCTGCAGCAAACGCTCGACGCGGGCGAGCAGGCCATTCTGTTCCTCAACCGCCGCGGCAATGCCACGGTGGTGATGTGCCGGGATTGCGGCCATGTGGAACAGTGTACCCGCTGCGAACTGCCCATGACCTACCATGGCCCCCTGGCGGAGCAGGAGCAGCCGGTAGGGGTTGAGCTGACGCCGCAGGGCGCCCGTCGCCTGGAGCAGGCGGTGCTGACGCCTTTTTTGCTCTGTCATCAGTGTAATCGTCGCCGGCCGGTGCCCACCACCTGCCCGGCCTGCGGCAGTGTTCGCATCCGCTACCTGGGCGCTGGCACGCAACGCATCGAACAGGCGGTGCGCGAGCAGTTTGCGCAGGCGCGCACACTGCGTTGGGATCGTGACACCACGCAGCACAAGGGCGCCCATGCCGAAATCCTGGAGCAGTTCAGCAATCACCAGGCCAATGTGCTCATCGGCACGCAGATGATTGCCAAAGGCCTTGATCTGCCGATGGTCACGTTGGTAGGGGTGATCAGCGCTGACATGGGGCTGTATCTGCCCGACATGCGCGCCGCCGAACACACCTTTCAAGTGTTGATGCAGGTGGCTGGGCGCGCCGGCCGTAGCGCACGCGGCGGACAGGTGATTGTCCAAACCTATACCCCCGACCATTACACGGTCAGCGCGGCCAGTCAGCATGATTACATCAGTTTCTTCAGGCGGGAATTGGATTATCGGCGACAGTTGGACTATCCCCCGCTGACGCGCTTGGTGCGCCTGGTGTACAGTCACAGCAACGCAGAGCAGGCAGAGGCGGAGACGCAGCGAGTTGCACGTTTGTTGCAAGGGGAAATCAGCCGGTTGGGGATGAGCGATGTGGGGATGATTGGGCCGGCGCCCTGCTTTTTTGCGCGGCTGCGCTATCGCTACCGCTGGCACATCCTGGTGCGGGGACGTGGCAGTGATCCAAGCGCGGTGGTGCGCCTCATCACCCTGCCCGCGGGGTGGCACATTGATGTTGACCCGGTCAACCTACTGTAGCCCAGCCCAGCCCTGCATGCCTGGCCGGCTGATCTGATCGAGAGCCATGCATAGGCGCTGCACTTCTGTTTCCAGGGTGGTGCTGGCTTCTGTCATGCGCGCCAGGTTGTCGTGGCGTGCCACTTCTTCCAGGCGACGGGCCGCCTCGAATGCGGGCTTGGCCGCGAAGTTGCTGACGACGCCCTTGAGCGAGTGCGCCACCTGCATGACGGTCTGCCGGTCCCCACAGCGCGCCGCCTCGGAGACCTGGGCCAGCATCAAACCAGAGCTCTCGAAGAAGAGTCCGGCCAGTTCACTCAAGAAAGCATGGTCATGATCGAACCGTTGCCACAGTTCGTGGCTGTCAAGAACTTGACTCATAGAATAATACCGCCTGGTTCAGAATATCGCGTTGGGCTGCAACGTTGGCAGATCACGTTGGCAAACCTCAACGTTCAACAGTCAGTATAATTTACTGATTGTTGGATAGCAATAGCCCACAAGCCCCATACTCGCACCTTGAGGCGCATGTCTGCGTCTTTGCTTGTGGCCGACTTGAAAATCAACGGCTAGGAGCGCGGGCGTCTCGCCCTGCGGGCCGCCCGCAGGGCCGCCATCTTCCCCCCTTCTCCTCTCCGCCGCGCGGAGAGGAGAAGGGGCCGGGGGATGAGGTGAGGCCCCTCCTCCCGCACTTGAGAACTCTGTGGCAGACCGGCTGAAGCCTCGATTCCGGGTACATTTGGATTCGCAGGCCGCCCGCAGGGCCGCCATCTTCCCCCCTTCTCCTCTCCGCCGCGCGGAGAGGAGAAGGGGCCGGGGGATGAGGTGAGGCCCCTCCTCCCGCGGTTGTGCATCCGGTATGACGACTGACTTGTCAGGCTGAACGTTTCCGTTTACAATGTTGGCTATCCCTTGCCAGACGCCCTTGTCTCAGCTCGATTGAAGACAGCGCCGGGGACACAGCCAAGCCATGAAGAAGAGACCGTCCATGCAATTTGCGGTCTATTTTCAGAACAGCGAGACGACGATGGCCATCAAATCTATCCTCATGATTGACGACGATCTTCAGATTAGTCGCCTGGTGCGCTTCATACTCGAGTCCGCCAAGTATAAGGTGCGCACTGCAAACAACGGAGAGCAGGCGCTACTCCTGTTGGCGGCCGAAAAGCCCGACCTGATCTTCTGCGATGTGGCTATGCCTGTCATGGATGGATTCATGACGGTGCAGGCCGTGCGCAGTAATCCAGCCTGGCACGATGTACCGATCATCATGCTGACGGCGCTGGGCGATGTGCGGGACCTCGACCGTGCCTTCAGCGCCGGCGCCAATGGCTTCCTCGGCAAACCGTTCAGCCCAAAAGAGATGCTCGCCACGGTGGCCCAGTTGAGCGACGCTTGACGGTCGCGCCTTTTGATTCGTGATGAAAGGGCTTGCGCTATGATCAATCCCTTGCTCCAGCGCCAGTTGCAGGCAACCGGCCTGACGTCAGAAGCTCTGCCGGCCAACGACGCAGCCTGGCTCGACTTCCTGACGCGGCTCAGCCTGGACTACGACAGCCTGTGTCAGTCGTCTGACACAGAGTTGGAGCGACGCCTGCGGGAGACGCTGCTGCTCAATCGCGCGCTGGCCGCCACCTCCTCCGCGTTGGAACCCACGGCCATTTTGACCATCCTCTGCGAGGAACTGGCGCGCGCCTTCGATGTGCCACAGGCGGCCGCCACCCTGTTGAGCGAAGACGGCAAGGATCTGCGTGGTGGCCGAATACTGCGCACCCGGGCGGCCTTCGGCCGCAGGCGTGGTAATCCCGGTTGCCAACAATGCCGCATCGCAGTACGTGCTGGCGCAGCGCAAACCGCTGGTCGTGCGCGACGCTCAGCACGACGAACGCCAGGCGGTGATTCATGATATGCAGCGTCGCCGCGGCACGATCTCCCTGTTGATTGTGCCAATTCTGGTGCGCGACCAGGTGATCGGAACGATCGGGCTTGACGCCATTACGTGGCGGGAGTTTAGTGACGAGGAGATTGCGCTGGCGTTGAACGTGGCCTCGGCCGCGGGCAAGGCGCTGGAACACGCGCAGTTCTACGTGGCCCTGCAGCGGGACCTGCTCGACCGTCAACGCATCGAAATGATGCTGGCCGAGGAGCGCAACCTGCTACGCACCTTGATTGACAATCTGCCCGACTACGTGTACGTCAAAGATACTCAGAGCCGCTTTTTGCTCAACAACAGCTCCCACATCAGGCTCTTAGGCGCTGCCACCCAGGAAGCGGTGCTGGGAAAGAACGATTTCGAGTTCTTTTCCCAGGAACATGCCAGCCGCTACTATGCCGATGAGCAGGAGCTGATGCGCAGCGGCCTACCGCTCATCAATCATGAAGAGCCGGTGATTGACCAGGTCACCGCCGCTCTTTCCTGGTGCGCGACGACGAAAGTTCCCCTGCGCGACAGCAGCGGCCTGATCGTGGGCCTGGTCGGCCTGAGTCACGATATCACGGAGCAGAAGCGCGCCCAGGAAGCCTTGCGCACCCAGGATCGCCTCCTGCGCGGCGTGGCCGATGCGGTCAACCACCTGCTGCGAGCCGACGACAACGAGACGATCCAACAGGCGCTGGGCATGTTGGGAGAGGCTGCCAATGTGGACCGCGCCTACATCTTCGAGAGCCACGACAATTCTCTGACCGGTGAACACCTGGTCAGTCAACGCGTCGAGTGGGTCAGTGACCAGACCACGCCGCAGATTGACAATCCGGCCTTACAGCACGCCAGCTACGCGTTGATGCCCCGCTGGTATGAAGTTCTCTCTTCCGGTTCCTCGCTCTGCGGCCGTGTGTGCGACTTTCCTGCCAATGAACGCCTCCTGCTCGGACCGCAGGACATTTGCTCCCTGCTGGTGGCGCCGATCATGGTGACCGGGCAATTCTGGGGCTTCATCGGTTTCGATGACTGTCACAGTGAGCGTCAGTGGTCAGAGTATGAGGAATCGGTGCTGTTCACGGTAGCCGGCAGCCTGGGCAGCGTCATGGCGCGCAAGCAGGCGCGTGAAGAACTGGAACGCAAGAACCAGGCGCTCGACGCCGCACTGGTGGCCGCGGAATCCGCGACGCGGGCCAAGTCCGAATTTCTGGCCAACATGAGCCACGAAATTCGCACGCCCATGAACGCGGTCATCGGCATGACCGGGCTGCTCCTGGACACGACGCTGAGCGGCGAACAGCGCGATTTTGTGCAAACTATTCGCGCCAGCGGCGATGCCCTGCTGACGATCATCAACGATATTCTCGATTTTTCCAAGATCGAGTCTGGACACATGGAGATGGAGCAACAGCCGTTCGATAGTCGTGTCTGCGTCGAAGAGGCGCTCGATCTCTTTGCGGCCAAGGCAACGGAAAAGAGTTTGGAGTTGGTATCCTATGTGGATGCCAACGTCCCCAGTCATATCGTCGGTGACATGACGCGTCTACGTCAGATCCTGGTGAACCTGATCGGTAACGCCTTGAAGTTCACGCAGCATGGCGAGGTGGTGCTATCGGTCGCGGCGCAGCCTGTGCCGGCACGCCCGCCAACAGAAGAAGGAGCGCTGCCCACCGCATCTACGGCCTATCAACTGCACTTTTCTGTGCGCGATACCGGCATCGGCATCCCTGTGGAGCGGATGGATCGGCTTTTTCATGCTTTCAGCCAGGTTGACGCCTCGATCACGCGCCGTTACGGCGGCACGGGCCTGGGGCTGATTATCAGCAAACGCCTGGCCGAACTGATGGGCGGCGCCATGTGGGTCGAGAGTGAAGTGAATCGCGGCTCCATCTTTCACTTTACGATTTATGCAGCGGCCGCCGCCGCGCCGTTGGGCCAGTCACCCGTGGGCAACCTGGCGCAGCTCAACGACAAGCGGGTGTTGATTGTGGATGATAATGAGACCAATCGGCGCATCCTGCTCCTGCAAACACAGGCCTGGGGCATGATCGGCCATACCGTGGCCTCCGCCCAGGAGGCGCTCACTCTGCTGCGCCTAAATACGCCGTTCGACCTGGTCATCATGGATGTGCAGATGCCAGAGATGGACGGCGTGACGCTGGCGCGCGAGATTCGGCGCTTGCCCGATGGCCTGCACCTGCCCCTGATCGTATTGACCTCCCTGGGCGCGCAAGATGTGCGCCGCCAAGCCGCCGGTCTCAACCTGGCCGCGTTTCTCAACAAACCGGTCAAGGAGAGCCAATTGCAGTCGGTGCTCCTGACGGCGCTGGGCGCTGCCCAGGTCGCGGCCACCCAACCTGCATTGACCCGTTTTGATGCCAACTTTGCCCAGCGCCATCCGTTGCACATCCTGGTGGCTGAAGACAACGCCATCAACCAGAAGGTGGCCCTGCGCACCCTGGAGCGCCTGGGGTATCGGGCCGAGGTGGCGGCCAACGGGCTTGAGGTTCTGGAGGCGTTGCAGCGCCAGTCGTTCGATGTTGTCCTGATGGACGTGCAGATGCCGGAGATGGATGGCCTGGAGGCGACGCGGCTGATTCGCCAACGCTTCGATCTGAGCCGGCAGCCGCACATTATCGCCATGACGGCCCACGCCATGTCGGAGGACCGCGAGATCTGTCTGGCGGCTGGTATGGACGACTATGTGGCCAAGCCGGTCCGCATCGAAGCTCTGACGGCTGTACTGGGCCACGCACGCACGTTGCCGGCGCCAGTGGCGCCGGCGCCGCAAACGCTGACCGCGGAAGTGGTTCTGAGCCGCCATGCCCTGGATGAGCTGCGGCTGTTGGTGGGCGACCAGGACACGCATGTGCTCAATGAATTGATCGAAGGCTATATCAATGACCTGCCCAAACAGGCGCAGGCGCTGCAGCGGGCCTTGGCCGTTGAGGATTGGGTGGCGCTGCGGCGTATCGCGCATACGCTGAAATCGAGCAGCGCCATGTTTGGCGCGCTGCGCTTGACGGCCCTCTGCCAAACGCTTGAAATCATCGCGGTGCCCGGGCATTTCAGCGAGGCGCAGGAGAAGATTGGGCAGATGTGGATCGAGATGCAACGGGCAATGGATGCCTTGCTCGTCGAACGGCAGTCTCATGCATGAGGCGGCCGCGCGCGAGCAGCCTGATGCTGAGTTGACGCGCGTTGAGCCATTGCTCGCGCGTTTTGTTGAACGACTCAACTTTGTCCATGACGTGGACCGCACCATTCTGACGGCCAACACGCTGCAGGAACTGGCCGTCAACGTCGTCTCGCGTATCCATCGCCTCGTCCCCTACGATTACGCGGCTGTGGTTGAGTTCGACCTGGTCCGCAACACGGTTTACGTCCTGCACCAGGAGGGCGGGCCGGCCCTGACCCAATTTCCCCGCCAGGCCTGGCCCCTGCAAGAGCCTTGTCTCTTGCGTACACAGCAGGCGTTTGCGGTCCTGGCGTTCGACGATATTGGCGCGGTCCTGCAGCGTTACCCTGGATTCAGTGCGTTCGTGGACAGCGGTCTGCACAGCGTACTCAGCGCGCCCCTCCACATTGGCACAGAGGCGACGGGCGGCCTGGTGCTGGCGACCACCACACGTGGCCTGTTCACCGTCGAGCATGTCGAAATCGTGCGGGAGGTCTGTGATTTGCTGTCCGTCGGCTTCCAAAACGTGCGCCTGCGCCTGGAGTTACAGCGCGAGCGCGAGCGCCTGCAGGGCCTCTCCCGGCGCCTGCTGGCCACGCAAGAAACTGAGCGCCGTCATCTGGCGCGTGAACTGCACGATGAAGTGGGACAGATCTTGACCATCATCAAAATCAACCTGCAAACCATGCAGCGTAGGCCCGGCGCCGCCGTCTTCGACAAACCGTTACGTGAGTCCATCGGGATGGTGGAGAGCGCCTTGCAGCAGGTGCGCAACCTCTCTCTCGCCCTACGCCCCTCCTTGTTGGATGACCTGGGCCTGGCCGCGGCCATGCGCTGGTATGTCAACCGCCAGGCCGAGGTGATGGACCTGACCGCCCATGTCGAAGTCAACCTGGAAGAGAAGCGGCCTCCGCCAGCCCTCGAAACGGCCTGTTTTCGTATCGCCCAGGAAGCGCTGACCAACGTGGCGCGTCACGCCGCCGCCAGCACGGTCTGGGTGACGCTGCAGCGCACGGCCGACCGTCTATCGCTGACTGTGCGCGATGACGGTGGCGGCTTCGATGTGGCGGCCGCGCGTGAACGCGCGGTGCTTGGCAATAGTATTGGCCTTCTGAGTATGCAGGAGCGCGCCCTACTCACCGGGGGCCATCTTGTCATTGAATCGGCGGTTGGCGCTGGCACCACGATCCAGGCCGACTTTCCCTGGGTGTTATCGCCCCCTGATGGCGGAGGCTGAGGCTTGTGTAGATGATACGCATTCTCCTGGTTGAAGATCATTCCCTGGTACGCGCCGGCATACGGGCTTTGCTCGCCGGCCTGGACGACATGACCGTGGTGGCCGAGGCCAGCGATGCCGAGGGCGCCATCCGGCAGGTGGCGCAGCAGAACCCTGACATGGTGCTGATGGACATTGCCCTGCCGGGCGTCAATGGCCTGGAACTAACCGCCCATTTCCGGCGCACCCATCCGCAGTTGCAAGTGATCATCCTCTCTATGTACGCCGACGAAGAGTATGTGCTGCAGGCCCTGCGCGTCGGCGCCAAGGGCTACCTCCTCAAAGATTCGAGCATTGGCGAGCTTGAACTGGCGATTCGGGCCGTCATGCGTGGCGAGGCCTACCTGAGCCCTCTCGTCTCCCGGCATGTCGTCTCGGCCTTTGTCAAACAACAGGGCGGCGATGCGGATGCCAACGGCGCGCGCAGCCGGGCCACGAGTCACCTCAAAGAAGGTCTCGCAACGCCCAATCAACTGACCCCGCGCCAGCGCGAAATTTTGCGCCTGATTGCCCAGGGTCAAACCACCCAGGGCATTGCCAATCAACTCAGCATCAGCATCAAAACCGTCGAAACCCATCGCGCCCAACTGATGGAACGCCTCAACATCCACAGCATCGCCGGCCTCGTGCGCTACGCCGTTCACACCGGCCTGGTCAGCCTCGACGACTGAAGTTAGTACAAATCAGGTTTTCCCTGAATCCAATTCGCCTTTTCCTGATGGCCTCTGCCCGCGTGGTACGCGACACTGGCATGAGAGGCTCAACCCATCATGATTCGTGTCTTACTGGTAGACGATAGTCCGGATTTTCTCAACGCCATCACCGAATTCCTGACTCTTTTTTCAGACATTACGGTGGTCGGCCAGGCCCTTTCAGGACCCGAAGCGCTCGACCTGGACGACGACCTGCACCCCGATCTGGTTCTGATTGATCTGATTATGTCCGGCATGAATGGTTTGGAGGCCACCCGCCTGCTCTGTCAGCGGGCGTTGGCCCCGCGGGTTGTCATTGTCACCTCGTATGACGATCTCGAATACCGTGTGGCGGCCGTGGCTGTGGGCGCCAGCGGTTACCTGGTCAAGCCTGACTTGGCGCTGACGCTGCTGCCGCTGCTGCACAGTCTGTTTCCCAGCCGCGTCATGGCGGTCAGCGTTGCGTAGCGAGAGGGGATCGTGTCATGCGTAGTATTTTCTTGTGACTCCCCACCATGGCCGAAAGGCCCCCCCCCCTGCCGTTTCGCCCTCCCCGCCACCGTGGAAAAACTGTTATCGGGGCAGGAGAGCCGCCCATGACTGCACCGACCGTTCTTGACAGCGCCTTCTTTGCCGAATTCCTCAACGACTACTTTGCGGAGTGCGACGAGCATCTGTTGATCGTGCGGCAGCGCCTGCTGGTTCTGGAGGGACTTGTCAACGCGCCAGCGCTGGATCACACCCTGCTGGATGACCTCTTCCGCAGCTTTCACACGCTCAAAGGGCTGTCGGCCATGGTGGGCGTCAAAGATGCCGAGCAGTTGGCGCACCAGATGGAAGACACCCTGCGCGCGGTGCATCAGGACAAACTGGCGCTCAGTGCGGCCGTGTTGGCTGCCTTGAATGCTGGCGCCGTCGTTCTGGCGCAAGTCATCGCCGCGCGGCGTGACGAGCGCAGCGGGCCGGACATTCGCCCGATCAGCCAGCGCCTGTTCAGCCTCGGAAGCGATGGCACACCTCCGGCGCGTCCCGTCCCCCCGACGCCAGTGTACGACGCGCCTTCGGCCGCCGTTCCATCCCCAGCGCTTCCATCCCCGTCGCTTCCATCCCCGTCGCTTCCATCCCCGTCGCTTCCATCCCCATCGCTTCCGCTTCTTCCCGGCCAGGCCGCCTGGCGCTTTCACTTCGTCCCCAGCCCGGAACTGGCCGGTCGAGGCATCACCGTCAACCAGGTTCGCGCCCGCCTGCAGCAGGTCGGCGCCTTGATCCACGCCGCGCCGCAGATTGGCTCGGATGGCGCCATCGCCTTCGAGTTCGTGGTAGCCGGCTCGCCTACCCCGGCCCTGGTTGCTGCCTGGCAAGAGGATGGTCTTTACGGCGAGCCGGTGGACTGGACCAACCCGCCACCGGGCCTGACCGCCCCCTTCACAGCCGATCAGCAGCCCGCCGCGGCTGCGTCTTCAAGCGACCCTGCGGCGCCGGTCGAATCGGCTTCCGCCGCTGCGCTCCTCAGCCCTGCCGGGCCGGCGGTCACGCCGCGCACCAACCACACCCCCGCCGCCTCGGCGTCCCATCCTGCGTTCGATACGGCAGCGACCATGCTGGCGCCCACCAATGTCGTGCGTGTGGACCTGGGGCGCCTGGATGACCTCATGCGCATGATGGGCGACCTGGTCATCAGCCGCGCCCGCCTGGAAGACAGCCTGACCTCCTTGCAGGCCCAGGCGCCTGCGCTGGGCATGCGCAACCTGCAGGAGATCAACCTGGCCCTGGAGCGCCAACTGCGTGTCCTGCGCGAAGGCCTGATGCGCGTGCGCATGGTGCCGGTGGGCGAAGTCTTCACCCGCATGCAGTTTGTCATCCACGACCTGGCCCGCGACAGCGACAAGAAAGTACGGCTGACCTTGCAGGGTCAGGAAACCGAAATTGACAAATACGTGGTCGAACGTCTGATTGACCCCTTGCTGCACCTGGTGCGCAACGCCTTCAGCCACGGCCTGGAATCGGCGGACGAACGCGTGGCCGCGGGAAAGCCGGCCGAGGGCCATTTGCTGCTCAGCGCAGCGGCTGCCGGCGATGCGGTCATCATCGAAGTGGCCGACGATGGCCGTGGGGTGGACATCGAGTCTGTAGCGGTGCGCGCCCGCGCCCACGGCCTGCTCGGCCGCGACGCAGAGTTGGACGCCAACAGCCTGCTCGATGTTCTCTGTGCTCCCGGCTTCTCAACGCGTGATGAGGCGGATCTGGCCAGCGGTCGCGGCATGGGAATGTCCGTCGTCAGGGACACGGTACAAGGGCTGGGCGGTTCGCTCACCCTGGAAACGCAGCCGGGCCAGGGCACGCGCTTCGTCATCGAGCTGCCGCTGACCCTGGCCATTGTGGATGCGCTCATCGTCCGTGTCAGGGAACAGCGTTTTGCCGTGCCCCTGCCCGTGGTGCGCGAAGTGCTGCAACTGACGGCGGCTGCCATCACCCGCTTCGAACACAATGAAATCATGGCCTATCGCAACGCCGTGCTGCCCCTGCTGCGATTGGCCGACTTTTTCAACCTGAACGGCGCCGCGGCCGCCCCCTCCGGCGCCGGCCATGAGCAGCAGGTGATTGTCGTCGGCAGCGATTCGAACCTGTTGGGCGTGGTGGTGGACCGTATCCAGGGCAAGCGCGAGATCGTTGTGCGAGCGGTCACCGATCCGTTGGTGCAGGTGCAGGGCGTGGCCGGCGCCACAGAACTGGGCGATGGCCGCGTGGTGCTCATTCTGGACACCGGATCGCTGCTGCGCGCCGCCCGTATGCGCTGAGGGAGCAAAAAGGAGAGGATGAATGTCAGAAAGACGCGCCGATCTCGATAAACAGCAGCAGACGAAGCAGGAGACAGAACCCTACATCCTGTTCGAGCTGCTTGGCACCACCTACGGCCTGCGCAGCCGCTCCGTCAAACAGATGGAGATGGTTGAACACATCACCCCGGTGCCCAATGCGCGCCCGTTCGTGGATGGAGTCGTCTTTTCACGCGGTCAGGTGATTCCGGCGCTGAATTTGCGCCGGCGTTTTGGCTTCGACAAGGCGCCGTATGACCTGCGCACGCGCTTGATCGTGGTCACCTCGGCCGGGCGCACGGCCGGGCTGATTGTGGACACCGCGCGTGAATTCGTCAGCATTGCCGCTGAGACCATTCAGCCGCCGCCAGACGCCATCGCCGGCCTGAGCGGTCGTTATCTGCAAGGCATTGCCACCCTCGAGGAACGCCTGGTGCTCATCTTGAACGTGGAAGCGATTCTGAATGACGCCGACTTGGGCGCCGATGCCGCGGCGCCCATGAGCGCCTGAGGGTACTGCTCAGGTATCCGGCGCCGACCGGCAGCCGCCGAATGAATTCGGGGCGCAAGGGCGTGCCGCCGCCATGTCGGCCTGCGCCGACCGGCATGCGTCCGCGAATGCAGCCGCCAGCGCAGGCGAAACCATTGAAGGGACAGGAGTGTAATATTATGTTCGGACTAGGTCAGTCAAGCAATGAGACAAAACTGGAGATGGAGCGGGTACGCGATCAGGTCACGCAGATCATCACGGTAGCCGACGAGATCACGCGCACCACCGACCAGGTGCAAGAGGGGAGTGAAGCGCAGATGCGCTCGTTGGACAGCCTGGCCAGCAATGTCAACGAGATGGCCGCCTCGCTCAAGGAGACAGCCGGCCAGGCTGAATCGGTGGCGACATCAACCGAAGAGCTGGCCTCCTCGGTCAATGAAATGGCGGCTTCGGTGGAGCAGGTGACGAGCAATGCGGTGAGCCTGACCAGCGCGATTGCCCAGAACGCAACCGCCATCAAGGAAGTCAGCGCCTCGATTCAGGATGTAGCCTCCACGGCCCAGGAGATGGCGACCTCGACTGAGCAGACCACCACCTCGATGGTGCAAATGGCCGCTTCGGTCAAGGCGGTCAGCGGTGACACCCAGGTGCTGGTGTCGTCGGTCAATGAGACGGCTGCGTCCATCGAGGAAATGGCGCGCTCGGCGCAGGGAGTCACGGGCAATGCCAACGATGTGGCGGTGGCGGCTGAAGAAACCTCGGCCGCGATCAACGAGATGGCCGCTTCGATCGAGGAAGTGACGGCCACCACCGAATCGTTGGTCGCCTCGGTTGAAGAAACGGGAACCTCCATCGAACAGATGGGTCGTTCCATCACCAGCGTGGCCCAGAACGCCGAAAAGATCAACGAGATGGCGAACGCCTCGGCCATTGGCGCCACCCAGCTCGATCGCAGCATCCGCTCGGTGGCCGCGCTGGCCAAGCAGGCCGATGAGATTACGCGCCGCGTGTCGCGTGACGCGGAGGATGGCGGCGCGACGATCAACCGCTCGATTCAAGGCATTGGCCGGGTACGCGAATCGCTGACCGCGTCGGCCAGTGTCGTGCGCGAGATGGGCAAGCGTGCCAACGAGATTAGCAGCATTGTGGACACCATCAATCTGATTGCCGAGCGCACGAACCTGCTTTCGTTGAACGCCTCCATCGAAGCCGCGCGCGCGGGTGAAGCCGGTCGCGGCTTTGCGGTGGTGGCGGAGGAGATTCGTAACCTGGCCGATCGTTCGGCGCGGGCCACGGCGGATATTGCCGGCATCATCAAAGCCCTGCAAGAAGTGGCGCAGGAGGCTGTGATCTCATCGAACGACGGCCTGCGCATTGCCGAAGACAGCAGCCGTCAGGCCGAAGATGGGATGGCCGGTCTGCAGAAGATCTTGCGGGGTGTCAACGAAGCCACGCAGGTGGTGAGCCAGATTGCCCGCGCCACGGATGAGCAGTTGGTCGCAGGACAGAATGTGGTCACCTCCGTCAGCACGACGCTGGCGCAGGTCAAACAGGTGACGGTGGCCACGGCCGAACAGGCCAAGTCCGCGCAAAGCATTGTGCAGGCCACAACCCATGTGCGTCGTATCTCACAACAGGTGATGCAGGCCATGAACGAACAGGCGCGCGCCGCGCGTGACATCATCAAGGCCTCACAAAACACGACCGGCCTGGCCAACCAGATGCGCAAGGCCAGCACCGAGCAACTCCGTGCGGCCGCTGACATCACACAGGCCGTCGAGGTGATGCGTAAGGGCGCCAACCGCACCGAACGTGCCGTGGCCGAACAAGTGACGGTCGGTGATCAGATCAGCAAGGAGGCCGAACGCCTGGCGCGCATGGTGGCCGGTGTGACCAAAGCGATGGGTGAGCAGGCCACCGCCGCCAGTCAGATCTCGACCACGGTGGATAATCTTCGCCGGCAGGCTGAACAGGTCTCCAAGGCCATGGCTGAGCAAACCCGTGCGCTCAAAGAGATGACAATTGCCTCACACAACGTCAGCAAGCAAATCGCGCAGATCACGCGGGCCAACCGCGAACATTCGGTCAACGCCACCACCACGCTTTCCAGCCTGGCCGATGTGCGCCGGATCACGGAACGTAACACACAGGGCGTCAGGGACACCCGGCGCGGCGTCGGCAGCCTGCAGGACCGTGCCAAAGCGCTGGGCGACATCACCAATCGCCTGACGCAGCGCCGCTAGAGAGCTCGAGATAGGAAGAGAGCATCACATGGCAGCATTCGATGATAGGGTAGGTATTTTTACAACTGATACTCATTTGGTCATCCGCACGTGGGACGACTGGCTGGCACACGTTACCGGCGTGAGTCAGCGCGCTGCCCTGGGTCAGCCGTTGGAGACCCTGTTCCCCGAAATTGCGACACGCGGCTTGGTGAGCCGTTTCGAACGCGTGCTCAGCGCAGGCGTCGCCGAGATTTTGGCGCCGGCGTTTCATCATTACCTGATCCGCTGCCCTGTCCAGGAGCCGTCTGCGCATTTCGACGCCATGCAGCAGCATGTCACCCTGGCGCCCATCCGGGACGGCAGCGACATGGCCGGCGTACTGGTGACGATTCGCGATGTGACGGCGCGCATGGATCGCGAGCGTGACCTGGCCGAGCAATTGCACAGCCCGGACGAAAATCAGCGTCTGGACGCGGCCGAGCGCCTCACCGCGGACACAGACCTGGATACGGCAGAACCGCTGGTCGGCGCACTGAGCGATCAGAGTTGGCGCGTGCGCCGGGTCGCGGTGGATGGCCTGGCGCGCCGCGGCAGCGCCGACGCCGTGAGCGCGCTACTGCGCGCCCTGCACGACGAGCACGAGAACGCCAGCCTGCTGAACAGCGCGCTGCAAGTTCTGGCCATGAGCGATCTCGACGTCATTACCCCACTGGTGGATTTTCTCGATGACCCCGACCCCCATCTGCGCACCTACGCGGCGCAGGCGCTGGGCGAACAACGGACGCCGGCCGCGATCCCCGCCCTGGTTCATACCCTGCAGTACGACGCCGACACCAACGTGCGCTTCCATGCCATCGAAGCGCTGGGCAAATGCAAGGCGAGCGAGGCAGTTGATCTGCTTCTCACCATTGCCGAGCAGGACGATTTCTTCCTGGCTTTTGCCGCGCTCGACGCCCTGGCGCTGATTGCCGATCCACAGATCGCCGCGCCCTGGCGCCGCTCCTGACCAACAGCCTCTTACGCGCAGCGGTCGTGGACGCGTTGGGGCAATTGGGCGATCATACCACCGTGGCCCCACTGTGCGATCTGCTCAACCTGGCCCAGGCGCCGGCCAGCGTCGTCGCCTCAGCGCTGGCCCGCCTCTACGACCGCTACCAGGCAACATACCAGGAGGGCGCTTTCATTGCCGACCTGGCGCGCCAGCACGTCACCGCCGGCGGAGAACAGGCCCTGCTGGCCGAGATTGCGCAGGCCGGCCAGGGGGATCTGCGCAGCCTGGCGCTGGTCCTGGGCTGGCTGGAAGGCCCCGCAGTGGACCGCACCTTGACCGGCCTGCTGGCCCAGCCATCGGTGCGTCGCGAGGTGGTCGAAGCCCTCGTGCGCCACGGCAAGGTTGCCACGCTGCACCTCATCGAGCAGCTCGCCCGGGGCGACATGGAGACCCGGCAAACGACGATCATCGCGTTGGGGCGTATTGGAGACAGCCTGGCCGTGCCAGTCCTGATCGAACAACTATCGGCCGCGCCCGACCTGATCGTGGTGACAGCCGGCGCCCTGGCCAAGATCGGCGACCGGCGGGCGTTTCACGCGCTCTTGCCGCTGCTGGGTCACGGGGATACGGCCGTGCGCCAGGCCATTGCCTCGTCCCTCAACTCGTTGGGACATCCTGACATGCCAACCTATATCGAACGTTACCTGGCCGATCCCAACCCGCTCCTGCGTGAATCAGCCGTGCGCATTGCCGGCTACTTTGGCTATGCCAACTGCATCGAGGCGCTTTTTGCCTGCTGCCGCGATGAGGATGAATCGGTGCGCCGCGTCGCCATCGAACACCTGCCTTACCTGGATGATCCGCGCGTGGTTGCCGTGTTGGGCGCCGCCCTGATGCAGGAGACGCCCAGGGTGCGGGCGGCCGCGGCTCGCGCCTTCGGCCAGCTCGACGAGATCAAGTCGTTGACCTATCTCGTCCCCGCCCTGGCCGATGCCGACCCCTGGGTGCGCTACTTCAGCGCGCGCTCCCTCGGTCGTCATGCTTATCCGGAGGCGCTGCCCGCGCTGCAAGTCCTGGCGCAGGCCGATCCCGCGCCCCAGGTGCGCCTGGCCGCGCTGGAAGCGCTGGGCCGTGTGGGCGGCGTGCGCGCGGTGGCGATCCTGGCGCCGCTGGCTGAGGCCGAGGATGCCGACGTGGCGCGTGCGGCCATTCAGGCCCTGGGCAGCATCGGACATCCCGATGCCATGCCACCGTTACTGGCCGCCCTGCATGCCGCTGATCCCGAACACCGCGTCGAGGCCGTGCAGGCCATCGGCGGTCGTGGAGGCCTGGATGCCGTCGGGGTTTTGGAATGGGCGGCCGCCACCGATACTGACGACAGAGTCGTGCGCAGCGCCATCGAAGCGCTGACCCGCCTGGCGACGCCCGAAGCCACCGCTTCGCTCATCTCACTCCTGGCCGATGTCAGCCGTCGTGAGCTGTGTATCAGCGCCCTGGCGCAGTTGGGCGCTGAACAGATCGCGGCCGTTGGCCGTGGGCTGAGCCATCACCATCCCGGCGTGCGCAGCGCCGTGGTGGCCGCCCTGGCGCGCATGAAACATCCCCGCGCCTCCGAGGCGCTGGCGCGTGCGCTGGAGGATGCGGATGCCGGCGTGCGGTTTGCCGCGGTCACGGCCCTGGGACACTTGGGTAACTTGCCGGCAGGGCGTCAGGTGGCCTACATGGCGCGCACGGACCCCGATATCAACGTACGACGGGCCGCGCTGGCCGCGTTGGCCTACTAGCGGGTACCTATGCGATTCTATGCTGAAACCCTGGGATTGGCCGAAAACACCTTTATCTTACTACGTGACCTCATTCATGAGCGCACGGGGCTTTTCTTCGGGTCTGACAGGCGCGAGCTATTGGCCGACAAGCTGTCGCCGCGCGTGGTGGATTGCGGCTTTGAATCATTCATTGATTACTACTATTTGCTCAAGTATGATACGGCGCGCGCGGGCGAGTGGCGGCGTCTCATGAACGCATTGGCGGTGCCGGAGACCTATTTCTGGCGCGAGGCCGATCATATCAATGCCCTGGTGAATGTGGTTGTGCCCGCCCTGGCGCAGCAGGGGCGGCCGCTGCGCATTTGGAGCGCAGCCTGCGCCAGCGGCGAGGAGCCGCTGACCCTGGCCCTGGCCCTGACCGAAGCCGGCTGGATGGAGCGTCTGCCGATCGAGATTCGCGCCAGTGACGCCAGCGAGGCGCTGCTGGACAAGGCGCGGGCGGGGGTCTTTCGCGAACGTTCATTTCGGGCGCTGCCGCCGGTGCTGCAGGCCAAATACTTCGAACCGAACGGCAGCGGTTGGTGTGTGGCGCCGCAGATCCTGCGTGCGGTGTCGTGGCAAACAGCCAACCTGACGGTGGAAGCTGATGTGGCCGCGCTGGCAACGGCTGATATCATCTTTTGTCGTAACGTTTTTATCTATTTCTCGGACGCGGCAATCGCCAAAGTGGTCAACACGTTCTATCGGCTCATGCCGTCGCCGGGCTATCTCTTCGTCGGCACTTCGGAGTCGTTGTTGCGCCTGGGCACTCGCTTCGAATTGGAGGACATCGGCAACACATTTGTCTATGTCAAGCGCTAAGGCGCAGATGACCTGGGAAAGCTCAGAACAGGGAGGAACAGACAACATGGATCGAGTGATACGCGTGCTGGTCGTAGACGACTCGGCCTACGTCCGCAAGGTGGTGAAGCAGATGCTGGCCCGCAGCCCCTTCATCGAGGTGGTGGGAACGGCGCACGACGGCGCAGAAGCCCTGGAGTTGACGGCACAACTGCAGCCTGATGTGGTGACGCTGGACCTCATCATGCCGGTGATGGATGGCATCACCTACCTGCGCACGCAAATGGCACGCCGGCCCGTGCCGGTGCTCGTGGTCAGCATTGCCAGCGAGAGCGGCGAAGCCGCCCTGACCGCGCTCGATGCCGGCGCGGTTGATTTCTTGCAGAAGCCAACGGCCCTGGCCACCGATCGCATCTACGAGATTGCCGATGAACTGATCGAGAAGGTCAAGGCGGTCGCCGCAGTCAACCTGGTGCAAAAACGTCCGGTCGCCAGCGTTGCTGCCACGGCGCCCATTTCGTCGCCCACGCCGCGCGTGCGCCGCAACCAGGCCGATGTGGTGGTCCTGGGCATCTCCACCGGCGGGCCGTACGCGCTGAAGGTGCTCATTCCGCAATTCCCGGCCGATTTCCCTGTCCCCATTGCGATGGTCATGCACATGCCGGTCGGCTACACCGAGATGTACGCACGCAAATTGGATGAAACGACCGCGCTGCATGTGCGCGAAGCCCAGGAGGGCGATTTGCTCGTGCCTGGCACGGCCCTGTTGGCGCCGGCCGGCCGCCATCTCCACCTGCAGCGCGGCCAGGACGGGCAGGTTTTCGCACATCTCGATGCGCGCCCCTTCGACACCCCGCACCGGCCGGCCGTTGATGTGCTCTTTCAGTCTGCGGCCGCGGTCTTCGGCAGCCGCACCCTGGGCGTGGTGATGACCGGCATGGGCGCCGATGGCCGTCAGGGCGCGGCCTGGATCAAGGCCCAGGGTGGTATCATACTGACCGAAGCCGAAGAGAGCTGTGTAGTTTATGGGATGCCACGCTCGGTGGTCGAAGCCGGCCTCAGCGATCGCAGCGTTCCTCTGGAAATGATGGCTCAAACCATCCTGGACATGGTCTGAGCCAATGAGGCAAATCACAATGGCGCGTATCTTGATTGTTGACGATTCGAATCTTTCACGACGCATTCTGCGTTCGATCCTCGAGCCGGCCGGTCACGAGATCATCGAAGCCGGCGATGGCATGACTGCGCTCGAATGCCACTTCCTGCAAAAACCGGACCTGACGATTCTCGATCTCAATATGCGAGAGATGGCTGGCATGGAAGTGCTGACGCAATTGCGCCGGCTCGACCCCCGCGCGCGCGTCCTGATCGGCTCGGCCGACATCCAGGACTCCACGCAAGGCATGGCGTTGGCTGCGGGCGCCGTCGGTTTCGTGGGCAAGCCCTTTACCCAGGCTGCCGTGCTGAACGCAGTGGATGCTGCACTTTCTGGAGGTGATGTATGAATCTCACGGCGCAACAAGAGGATGCCCTGGTTGAACTGATCAACATTGGCTTTGGTCGAGCCGCGGCTGCTCTGTCTGAACTAACCGGACAGCGCGTTCTACTGGACGTGCCCCACGTGACAATCACCCCGCTCGATCAACTGCGTCAGGCCCTCGATGGCTTTGTCAGCGGCGACATTGCCACGGTTCATCAGATCTTCGGCGGTCAGGTGGCCGGAGACGCCATGCTGGTGCTCAGCTACGAAGGCGCGGTGACATTGGTCAGCCTGCTGATGGACGATCGGCCGCAGACGCACCGGCTCGACGCCTCGGACCGGGAGGCGCTCACCGAGGTGGGCAACATCATTCTCAACACCTGCTTGAGCACCTTCGGCAACATGCTGCAGTCGCACATCTCGTTTGCTGTGCCGCGGCTGCATCTCGATTCGCTCAACACGCTGCTCAACTCCTTGTTGATCGGCGCGGACGAGCTGCGCTACACCCTCATCATCTTCACCAACTTCCGTCTGCGTGACAGCGCGGTCAGCGGTTACCTGGTCATCATTCTGGGGGTGGCTTCGCTCGATCGTCTGATCGAAGCAGTGGAGGGGCTGGGTTGAGTGTGGAAGAATGGGGGCATGAAGCAAACATGACCATTGATTATCAAACATTAGGCTTGAACTGGCTGAACAACGTCGGCGAGCTGGGCGTGATGATCACCGATGAAGCGTTGATCATTCGCAGTTGGAACCCCTGGCTGCAGACCCACAGCGGCCGCTCGGTCGCGTCGGTGGTGGGACGGCACCTTTTCGATGTCTTCCCGGACTTGCTCAGCCGCCGTCTCGATCAGGCCTACGCGCGAGCGCTGGCCGGCGAGGTTGTTGTCCTCTCACAGCGCTTTCATCACTATCTGCTGCCCATGGCCGCCGGTCCGCACGAGGACCACTTCGCCATGATGCAGCAGAGCGCACGCATCGCACCGTTGTATCACGGGGGCCACAGCGTCGGCGCCATTACCGTGATCGAAGATGTGACCGAGCGCGTGGCTAACGACCAGATTTTGCTCGAATCAGAGGCGCGTTACCGCACCCTCAGCGAGCAATCGCTGGCCGGGGTTTTCCTGGTGCAGGACGGCCTCTTCCGCTACATCAACCCAGCCCTGGCCCAAATGCTTGGCTATCAGCCGATCAGCGTCATCGCCCGCCTCGGCCCGCTGGACCTGGTGGCGCCGGCTTCCCGCGCCCAGGCCGAAGACACCCTGGGACGCCTGCTCAGCGGCGCCGAGGGGAGCATCCGCACCGAGGTGCAGATGCTGCGCAAGGATGGGCATACGATTGACCTGGAGATTTTGGGCAACGCCATCCTGATGGGCGGCGAGCGCGTCATCCTGGGCATGGCGATGGACATCACGCAGCGCAAACGCGCCGAGACTTTCCAGGCTCTCCAATTTGCGGTGACGCGCGTGCTGGCCGAAGCCGAGTCGAGCGAGGCGGCCGTTCTGCGCCTGCTGCGCAGGGTTTGTCGCGACCTGGCCTGGGACCTGGGCGAGGTTTGGTGGGTTGACGAGGCCAGCCAGCACCTGCGCTGGGGCGCGGTCTGGCATGTGGCCGAGCCGCTGCCGCAGGCTTTTGTGGAAGCAAGCCGCGGCATGACCCTGGCGCGCGGGGTGGGATTGGCCGGCACGGTATGGGAGCAGGAGAACACCGCCTGGTGGTCCCCCCTGCCGCAGCCGCCCATCCTGCAGCGCGGTCAACTGGCGCAGGAATGGGGCTTGCAGGCCGGCCTGGGCGTCCCCGTGACCGATGATCGCGAGACGATCGGCGTGCTGATCTTTTTGACGCGCGAGACGCGCCCGGCGCAGCCCGATCTGATCGCGCTGCTGAGCGACATCGGCGGCCAGATCGGCCAGTTCGTGGCGCGGCAGCGGGCCGAAGAGGCGCTGCGCCGCCGCGATGCCATCCTGGAAGCGGTGCGATTTGCCGCCGCGCAGTTCTTGCAGGCGCCGGATTGGCGTGACAGCATCGAAGCGGTGGTGGCGCGGCTGGGTCAGGCCATGCAGGTCAGTCGTGTCAGCCTGTTCGCCAATCGCACGACGGACCGCGGCGACCTGCTGCTCAGCCAGGAGATGTCCTGGACAGCACCGACTCTTGAGACGGGCGCGTTGGCCGTGCCAGAGTCCTATGCCGCGCGTGGCCTGGCGCGCTGGCCCGCGATCCTGGGTCAGGGCCAGGTCATTCACACCCACGTACACCAGTTGCCCGCCCCCGAACGGGACGCCTTTGCCTGCTGCGGGGTCCGTTCGCTGCTGGCGGCCCCGATCTTCGCCGGTCAGCAGTGGTGGGGTTTCATTCAGTTCGAGGAGGTTGGGCAACCGCGCACCTGGACCGAGGTTGAAATTGGCGCGCTGCGCGCCGCCACCGACGCGCTCGGTGCGGCCATTGCCCGTCAGCGGGTCGAGGATCTGCTGCGCCAGCGTGAGGCTCGTCTGCGGCAGATCACCGACAACATGCTCGACATGGTCAGCCAGATCAACCTGGACGGCGTCCTTGAATATGTCAGCCCGTCGCACTACCCGGTGTTGGGCTACCGGCCTGAAGCGCTGCTAGGGCGCTCAGCCTATGAGTTGATCCATCCAGACGACGTGAAGTTGGCCCTGTCCGCGGCGCAGACAGGGCTGCAGACCGGCATTCCCAGCCACATCGAGTACCGCTATCGGCACGCCGAGGGTCACTATGTCTGGCTGGAATCGGTGGGGAATCTCCTCTACGGCGAAAACGGAGAGCCGATGGGCGCGGTCATGGCTTCGCACGATGTGACAGAGCGGCGGCGCAGCGAGGATGCCATGCGTCAGGCGCAAAAGCTGGAGAGCCTGGGCGTGGTTGCCGGCGGCGTCGCCCATGACTTCAACAACCTGCTCGCCGGCATGATGATGCAGATCACGGTGGCCCAGGCCAAGCTGCAGCCCGACAGCCCGGCGCTTACCCACCTGCAAAAAGTGCTGACGTCCGCGCAGCGCGCCGCCGACCTGACGCGCCAACTGCTGGCCTATGCCGGCAAGGGCCAGTTCCAGGTGCAGGACGTTGATCTCAACCGGTTGATCAGCGACAACATTGACCTGCTGCAGGCCACCACGCCGCACCATGTCACGATGACCCAGCACCTGGCGCCTGATCTGCCGTCCATCGTGGGCGACCTGGGACAGGTGCAGCAGGTTGTGATGAACCTGGTCATGAATGCCGCGGAGGCCACCGAGAACGGCCAGGGCCAGGTGACGCTGACGACCGGCGTGCAGACCGTGACCGAGGAACATCTGCCCGACTTCCTGCCCACCGCACGCCCGTTGCCGGGTCATTACGTCACCGTCGCGGTGACCGATAACGGCGTTGGGATGGACGCGGAGACTCTCTCGCGCATCTTCGACCCCTTCTTCACCACCAAGTTCACCGGCCGCGGACTGGGGCTTTCGGCCACCCTGGGCATCACGCGCGCGATGCATGGCGGATTGCAGGTGCAGAGCACGCCGGGCGTGGGCACGACTTTCCGAGTCTTTTTTCCCGCGGTCTTTCCCGCGGTCTTTACACCGGCCTCCGCCGAGGACCTGCCTGCGCCTGTGCCTGTGCTGCCCGCCGCGTCGGTGCAAACGCAGCCGCGCTCGACCATCCTGGTCATTGATGACGAAATGCCGGTGCGCGAAGCCCTGACCGACATTTTCGAGGACATGGGCTGGCCGGTGTTGACGGCCGCCAACGGGAGCGAAGGTCTGGAGGTCTTCCATGACCACCGCGCCCACATTGGCGTCGTGCTGCTCGACCTGCTGATGCCGGTGATGGGCGGCGAGGAAACGCTGACGGCCCTGCGCCAGCTCGATCCGGCCCTGCGCATCCTTGTGGTCTCTGCCTATGATGAAACAGAAGTGCTGCGCCGCTTTGCCAAAGACCCCGCGCTGCGCCCCACCGCCGTTCTGCAGAAGCCCTACGACCTGTCTCTGTTGATTGACCTCATTCAGCATCACATCGCTGCGAGTAACGAGTCGCCGTCATAGCCCTGGCTTACAGGTTTTCACCCAACTTATCCAGGGCAAAGGCCGCGTGGATGCGACGCACAGCCGTGTCGGCATCACCGACCAGCACGACCAGCGAGATGTTGACCTCCGATGACCCCTGCGCAATGGCGATCACGTTGACGTGCGCCTCGCCCAGGGCGCCAAATACCCGCGCCGCGATGCCCGGTGTGCCGGCCATCTCCGCGCCCACCACCGCCACGATGACGATGTCATCGCGGCCGGTCACCGCATCCACCCAGTGCTGTGCCAACTCCCGCGCCAGGTCATGGCGCAGGTCATCGAGCACGGTCGGCGCATCACTCTGCGGCACGACGAACGTAATGCTCTGCTCCGACGACGACTGCGAGATCATCAGGACGTTGGCGCCCGCACGCGCCACCGCGGCAAAGGTGCGCGCCGCGATGCCAGGCACGCCCATCATGCCCTTGCCGGCCACGTTGACCAGGGTCAGGTTCTTGATGGCAGTAATGGCTTTAACCGCGCCGAGTTTGCGCCCGGTCTCTGTCAGTTCCTTGACGATACAGGTGCCGGGGTGCTCCGGGTTGAAGGTGTTGAGCACGCGCAGGCGAATTCCGCGTTCGATGGCCGGCAGAATCGTCTTGGGGTGCAGCACTTTGGCGCCAAAGTACGAGAGCTCGGCCGCCTCGCTGTAGGAGAGTTCCGGCAGAGTCCGCGCTTCCGGCACGATGCGCGGATCGGCCGTGAGCACGCCGTTGACATCGGTCCAGATTTGCACTTCATCGGCGTCGAGCACCGCGCCGAAGATGGCGGCCGAATAGTCCGAGCCGCCGCGGCCCAGGGTAGTTGGAATCCCCTGCGCGGTGGCGCCGATGAACCCGGTGAGGACCGGCACCACGCCCCCTTTCCAGCAGCGGCCGCAGGCGCTCCTGGCAGTGCATGCGTGTCTCGGCCAGCAAGGGGCTGGCGGCGCCGAAGCTGTTGTCGGTCACCAGCACCTCGGTCGCATCAATGGCCTCGGCATGGACGCCCTGGCTGCGCAGCACGGCCGCCAGCAGCGGCGCGGCCAGGCGCTCGCCCAGGCCGGAAACCACATCCAGCCCGCGGTTGGTCAGTTCGCCCAGCACCGCAATGCTGCGACACAGGCGTTCGAAGCTGCGCAGGCGCTCATCGAACAGACGCCCCAGCGCCGCCCGCTCCACACCATCGGCCACCAGTTGGCCGGCCACCACCTGGTGTTTGACCAGCAGCGCAACCCGCGCCTCGCGATAGCCTTCCTCCTGCCCGCCCGCCGCCGCCTGCGCCGCGGCAATCAACGTGTTCGTCACCCCGCTCATGGCCGAGGTCACAACGACAACCTGCGGATCCCGCGTCCGCGCCTGCGCCACAATGTGAGCCACCTGGCTAAACGCATCGGCGCTCCCCACGGACGTACCGCCGAATTTCAACACTAACATAATTTCTTTACTCCCATCGCGTCAGTTCGAACACCGCCACAGTCGCCAGCAGGTTGCTCGCCCAGGTGATTGGCCGCGCATGTTTCCCGGCCAGGAAGCGCACATTGAGCACGCGAATACGCTGACTGGCGCAGAACTCCGTGAAATCGCGGATCGTCAGGGCGCGGGCGCGCGGCGAGGCGTGCCAGGGCTGCAGATCAGTGGGCGCCGCGGGCATGCGCCCGGTCAGCAGCAGGCTGAGGCGACTGCGCCAATGGCCCCAGTTGGCAAAACTGACCAGGCTGCGCTCGCCCACACGCACGATTTCGGCCAACGTGTGGGCCGGATCATCCACGAAGGGGATCGTCTGGCTCAACACGACATAATCAAAGGCGTGATCTGGATAATCAGGCAGGCTGGTCTCCAGATTGCCCTGGCGCACGCTCAGCCCGCGGCGCACGCAGGTCAGCATACCGCTTTCGGACAGCTCCAGCCCGCGGCCGATGACCTGGCGCTCGGCCTTGAGAAAGGCGAGCAGATCGCCATTGCCGCAGCCAATGTCGAACACGCGACTGCCGGGCGCAATCAAATCGGCGATCACGCGCAGGTCGGGCCGCAGACGAGGCTGCGTCTGCGCGCGGTCCGTGGTCTGACCGGGGTTTTGGGCATAGCGCCCTGCGTGCAAGGTTTCCACAGAGGGTAGCTGGACAGTCATGGTCATGATCCCCTTTCGGTGTGCATTCCGGCGCCTGCAATCAGTGCTGTTCCTGCTCGACGCGGCGCAGGAAATCGCGCAGCAGTTGCGTCATGGTATCCACTTCGAGCAAGAAGGCGTCATGTCCCCAGGTTGATTCGAGGTCGCACGAGGTGACATCGGCGCCGACCTGCGTGAGGGCCTTGACGATCTCCTGCGCTTGATACGAGGGATAGAGCCAGTCCGACTTGAACGAGACGACGAGGAAACAGACATCCCTGGCCTCGCTAAAGGCCTCGGCCAGGGTGCGATTGACACCGGCGCCGTTGTCTGTCAGATCGAAATAGTCCATCGCCTTCGTCACATACAGATAGGTGTTGGCGTCGAAGCGGCGGGTGAACGCGTCGCCGTTGTGCGCCAGGTAGCTCTCCACCGCGAATTCCGTCGCGAAGTCGAAGCCGTAGTGCTGGCGTGATTGCAGGCGGCGACCGAACTTCTGCTGCATGGATTGGTCGCTCAGATAGGTGATGTGGCCGATCATACGGGCCAGGGACAGGCCCGCATCGGGTCGCGGGCCGTCGTAGTAGTTGCCCTGACACCAGGCCGGGTCGCGATAGATCGCCTGGCGTCCGACTTCGCTCAGGGCGATGGTCTGCGGCGACAGGCGCGCGGTGGTTGCCAGGGGAAGGCAGGCGCGCAGGCGCTCCGGGTAGCTGGCCGCCCATTGCAGCGCCTGCATGCCGCCCATGGAACCGCCAACCACCGCCAGCAGCCGCTCGATGCCGAGGTGATCGAGCAGATGACGCTGGGCTTCCACCATGTCCCTGATGGTGATGACCGGGAATTGCAGGCCGTAGGGGCGTCCGCTGGCCGGGTTGATGGAGGCCGGCCCGGTGGAACCCATGCAGCCGCCGAGCACATTGGAACAAATCACGAACAGGCGGTCGGTGTCGAAGGCCTTGCCTGGCCCGATGCAGTCGTCCCACCAGCCGACGCGGCCATCCGCCGTGTCCAGGCAACCGGCCGCATGCGCGTCGCCGCTCAGGGCATGCAGCACCAGGATGGCGTTCGTGCGCGCGGCGTTGAGCGTGCCATACGTCTCATAGGCCAGGGTAATTGGCCCTAGCTCCACCCCGCTCTCCAACCGCATGGGGTGCGGCGGTTGCGCGAAGGTAACGAATTGAGCATGCACGATGCCCGCTGTGCCGACCGCGATAGTTTCTGGTTCCATTCTCGCACCATTTCGGTGAACCGATAGCCGTAGGTCACGCCTCCGGCGTGACAACGCCGTCCGCCGCAGAGCTTGCTTCCCTCATCCAACGTCGTCCGGCCAGGAGGCCGGACCTACAAAATCCAATCAAGCCGCGGCCAGGGCCTGCTCCAGGTCCCACAGCAGGTCGTCGAGGTCCTCGATGCCCACGCTCAGGCGCACGAAGTCAGGCGTGACGCCGGCCGCGAGCTGTTCCGCGTCGCTGAGCTGTTGGTGGGTGGTGGTGGCCGGATGAATGGCCAGCGACTTGGCGTCACCGACGTTGGCCAGGTGCGAGAAGAGTTTCAGGCTGTTGATGAAGCGCCGGCCGGACGCAAGCCCGCCCTGGATGCCAAAGCCGAGGATGGCGCCCGGGCCTTTGGGCAGATAGCGCTTGGCACGCTCATACGACGGATGGCCGGGCAGACCGGGATAGTTGACCCAACTGACCTTGGGGTGGTCGCGCAGGTATTCGGCCACGGCCTGAGCATTGGCGACATGGCGTTCCAGGCGCAAGCTCAGCGTCTCCAGCCCCTGCACGAAGAGCCAGGCGTTGAACGGCGCCTGGCAGGCCCCCATGTCGCGCAGCACTTGCAGGCGTGCCTTGAAAATGAAGGCGGCCGGGGCCAGGCTGTTGAAGATCAGGCCGTGATAGCTTGGGTCCGGTTCGGTGAAGTTGCGGAAGCGCCCGCTGGCGCCCCAGTCGAAACGGCCGCTGTCCACCAGGACGCCGCCGATGCTGGTGCCATGGCCCCCGATGAACTTGGTGGTTGAGTGGACGACAATATCGGCGCCCCAATCGAACGGTCGGCACAGATAGGGGGTGGCGAAGGTGCTGTCAATGACCAGAGGCACGCCCACCTCGTGCGCGATGGCGGCCACTTCCTCGAAGGGGAAGACATCAATCTGCGGATTGCCCAGGGTTTCGCCGTAGAAGAGCTTGGTGTTGGGGCGCACCGCGCGGCGGAAATTCTCCGGGTCGGCCGCGTTCACAAACGTAAACTCGATGCCCAGCTTGCGCAGGCTGTACGCGAACAGGGAATAGGTGCCGCCGTACAAGGTGCTGCTGGAGACGACATGATCGCCGGCTTCGCAGAGGGTCAGGATGGCAGCCGTCTCTGCGGCCTGGCCGGAGGCGAAAGCCAGGGCGCCCACGCCCCCCTCCAGGTCGGCCATACGGCGCTCGAAGACATCGGTGGTGGGGTTCATGATGCGGGTGTAGATATTGCCCATTTCTTCCAGGGCAAAGAGACGTGCGGCATGGTCCGCGTCGCGGAATTGGTACGACGTCGTTTGGTAAATGGGCAGGGCGCGGGCGCCTGTGGTCGGGTCGGGCGTCAGCCCGGCGTGCAGTTGACGGGTGGTGAAACCCAGGGTGCGGCTGTCGGTAGCGCTTGACATGGTTCTGATCTCCTGTGCATGTTGATAGACGTAACTCGGACAGGTCCTCCCCGGTGGCTGCGCGGGCCACGGTGCGGACCGACTGCACTGATGCGGTTGCGAGCGCCGCTGCTCGCGGGTACCCCGTCAGCTTGGGGTAACAAAAACCGTCTCGGAATGTGGTCAAGAGGGCAGGCATCGTTGCACGACTGAGCGACTGGAAACAAAAAATCCCTCCTCGAAGTGAGGAGGGATGACAACGCATCGCGTCAGTCACTGCCTCTCATCTTCCAGATTGCCTCTGCCGGATTTGGCACCATAACCTGTTGGCAGCGAGCAAGTTGTGCGATGACTTCGCCGCCGTTGGCGATGCGTCGCATGACTTGTGTCTGGCCACCAGTAGTCTGGTTGCCGAGGCTTCATAGGGCCGGTCCCTCAGCCTCTCTGGATAAGAGCATCAGCGCTATTCAATTGTTATGATGCTTATAGCATATATTCAGCGGCCTGTCAATTTTACCAAAGCGGCAAAGGCAGCAGATAGCAAACTTGATCGAAGGTGTTCATTCTGGTATCATCACACTCATCAAGTCTTCGCGCCAGTCATCATTTGGAATATTGAGATTGTCATGACGAAACCCATCGAAGTAACAAGACCCTCGGATATTCTGCCCGATCAGGTACGAAAATCGGCCTATGTCAATCAGATGTTTGCCGCGATTGCTGGGCGCTACGATGTGATGAACCGGGTGATGACCGGCGGTCAGGATCAGCGCTGGCGGCGCCTGATCGTCAAGGAATGTCGCTTGCCCAGCGGCGGGCATCTGTTGGATGTGGCTACCGGTACGGGCGACATTGGCTTCGAGGCGATGCGCCTGCGGCCGGATGTGCATGTCACCGGGGTGGATTTTACCCACGAGATGATGCTCGTGGGCCAGCGCAAGGCCGACCGCGAAGGATTGCTCGATGTGCATGGTTCGCGCCTGCGCTTTGCCGACGCGGACACGCTCAGCTTACCCTTTCCTGACGCCACCTTCGATGCGGTCTGCTCCGGATTCCTGATGCGCAACGTCAGCGACATCGCACGCGCGTTTGCGGAACAGCGCCGCGTGGTCAAGCCGGGCGGACGCGTGGTCTGCCTGGAAATCACGCGACCCCAAACGCCGCTCTGGCGCGACCTGTTCGGCGTCTATTTCTTCCGCCTGGTGCCGTTGATCGGCAGCCTGCTCAGCGGCGAGCGGCAGGCCTACACCTACCTGCCGCATTCGACCCTGGCTTTTCCCCTGCCACAGGCGCTCAAGGGCATCATGGAAGGGGTGGGCTTGCGCCGCGTGCGCTACAAGGTGATGATGCTCGGCACGGTCGCGCTGCATGTGGGCGAGGTATCAGCATGAAACGGATCATTGTGGGTCTCAGCGGCGCCAGCGGGCAAATCTACGGCATTCGCCTGTTGGAGGTTTTGCGCGCGGCGCCTGACATCGAAACACACCTGGTGATCAGCCCATCCGCACGCATGACCATTGCGCAAGAAACCGATTGGGACCCCGCGGCGGTCGAAGCGCTGGCCGACGTGGTCTATCGGCCTGGCGATGTGGGCGCGGCCATCGCCAGCGGCTCGTTCAGCACGGCAGGGATGATCATCGCCCCGTGCAGTATCAAGACGTTGTCCGCGATCGCCAACTCCTACGACGCCGACCTGTTGACACGCGCGGCCGATGTGCAGCTCAAAGAGGGGCGGCCGGTGATCCTGGTGGTGCGCGAGACGCCGCTGCACCTGGGGCATCTACGCTTGCAGGTGCAGGCTGCTGAGATCGGCTGTGTGATCTTCCCGCCCGTGCCGGCGTTCTACGGCCGGCCCCAAACCGTTGATGACATCGTCAACGGCACGGTGGGCCGCATCCTGGCTCGCATGGGGCTGGAGAATGAACTGTACCACCGCTGGCAAGGGATGCGCGCCGCGGCGCAAGAGGGCCGGCGCCGGCCCCACACCCCCCAGACTACATGACACCGGCCGCACTGCGGCGGCCGGGTAGGAGAGGCTCATGACTACGTCATTCGAGGAACAAGTTGACGACTTTCTGCAGGCTCACACCACCCTGACCCTGGCCACCTGGACGCCGCAAGGCCCCCAGGCCGCGCCGCTGTTTTATGCACACGCCTGGGTAACAGACTCCGCCGGGGAGACGATGCTCTGCTTCTATTTCATCTCCAACCCTACTTCCAACCACTGCCAGGCGTTCGAGACGCAGCCGACCATTGCCGCGGCCATCTATCAGGATGGGCAGGAATGGCGTCAGATTCGCGGGCTGCAACTGGAAGGCCGCGCCCGCCGGGCAACACCAGGCGCAGACGCTCAGCAGGCCACGATGGTCTATTTTGCCAAATTCCCCTTCGTGGCGGCGGCGCAGACGGGCGCGCCGGATGGGCCGTTGGAGCTGGCCGGCCCGTTGGCCGAGAGCGCCTTCTACGTCATCGAGGCCGATTGGCTGCGCCTGATTGACAACACGCTTGGTTTCGGGCATCGCGAGGAACAGGTGTACTAGCGTCCCCGGCAGCGCATGAACCCGGCGGGAAAGGATCAGTCAGCATGGAACATGCGACAGCGACAGCGACAGCGCCATACGACCGGGCGGCCGACCGCGGCGTGCCCTCGCTGGTTTGGCGCTTTGGGCAGGACCGGCGCCTGGACATGATTCGGCAGTGGGCCGGGCTGGAAGGCGCCGTGGTGCTGGTGGACGGCTGCGGCATTGGCGCCTATGTGCAAAAGATGCAAGCGGTGGCCGCCCAGGTGATCGGGCTTGACATCGAGTGGGAGCGCATTCACGAGGGTGTGCAGCAGGCCAGGCAGGCGCCGAAGCACGGACTTCTACACGTCGGCGCGTGCGAGGCGTTGCCCTATCGCGACCGCACCTTCGACGTGGTGCTTTCGCACGAGGTGCTGGAGCATGTGCAGGACGATCGCCTGGCCGCGGCCGAGATGATACGTGTGCTCAAGCCGGGCGGCCGGGCCGTCATTTTTGCGCCCAACCGCCTCTACCCCTTCGAAACCCACGGCCACTATTGGCGCGGCCGCTACCATTTTGGCAACACCCCACTCATCAACTATTTGCCCGACCCGCTGCGCAATCGCCTGGCTCCGCACGTGCGCGCGTACACCGCGACTGGTCTGCGCCGCCTGTTCGACGGCCTGCCGCTGCGCGTCGTTACCCACGGCCAGGTCTACCCCGGCTATGACAACCTCAGCGCACGCCGCCCGCGCCTGGGGCGCGTGCTGCGCACCGTCACCTATGCGCTGGAACGGTCGCCCCTGCGCTATTTTGGCCTGTCGCACCTGCTGGTGATCGAACGCTGTTGAACCGGACGCTTGGCCAGCAGTTCCAAATGTAGCCTGGTTTTTTACCACAGAGATCACAAAGAACGCAGAGAAGTTGCCGATTTGCGCCTGATCTGCCGTTTCTTTGTGTTCACCAACCCCCGCATGTGCTTTTTGTGGTTGAATGTGTGCTACATTTGGAACTGCTGACGCTTGGCCGACCGAATTGACGCAGATGCAATCCTTGCTATAATTCATGGCACCCACTGTTTGTGACCTCCCCGCTCTCTGTCTATGATTCAGATCTGTTCGTTGTCAGTGATCGTCTGCATCCCAAGAATAGTTTGGAATGGCCTGAAAATGGCTGGAAATCATTGGAAAATGGAGGAATCGAGATGGATTACGCCAAGCTGCTCGAAGACTCAATCAGCACGTGTCGGGCCTGGGCTTGACCCTGTTGACTTCGGGCCTGGCGCTCTTCATCTTTCGCGTGCTCTTCAAGGGCAGCGCCAACCCGCCCGCCATGACGCCATTTCAGCAGCCGCACTTGCCGGCCCTCGGCCCCGTGGCGCCTATCTTCGAGCAGTATTGGCTGACCTATGTTGCTTTCCTGCTGACGCCGCTGGCCACCTGGGTCTTGTACCGCACAACCTTCGGCCTGTGGGTGCGCGCCGTGGGCGAAAATCCCGAAGCGGCCGATTCTGTGGGCATTGATGTGCGGCGTGTGCGCTACGCCGCGCTGGCGCTCAGCGGCGCGTTGATGGGGGCAGGCGGCGCGTTCCTTTCGCTGGCCCAACTGGGCACCGCCACCTTCGGCATCGTGGCTGGCCGCGGTTGGGTAGCCATTGCCATTGTCATTTTCGGCAACTGGGAGCCAGGCCGCGTCATGCTGGGCGCGCTGCTCTTCGGTGGTGTGGAGGCCCTGCAACTGCGGCTGCGCGCCATCGGCGTCAACGTGCCCTATCAGTTCTTGCTCTCGCTGCCCTACCTGGTTACGATTGCCGCGTTGGCTCTGGCCGGCCGCAACGCCTCATACCCCGCCGCCTTGCTCAAGCCGTACCGGCGCGAGGGGTAACGACTTGCGCCCGCAACACGAGAACGATGATACGTATCATACCTGCCGCCAGAGCTATCGAGTAGAATACCTGCGTATTGGCTGACCAGCCAGGGGCCGGTTGCCAAAGTGGACGACAACTTGACGTGGATTCTTATGCCACACGATGCAGAATAGAGGGATTATGCTCAACTACCCATCGAACCTGAAACACGAAACGATCCGCACCTGGGTTGCCGAGATGGCTGCCCTGTGCCAGCCCGACGCCGTCTACTGGTGTGACGGCTCCCAGGCCGAGTACGACGCCATGTGCGCAACTCTCGTGAAGGCGGGCACCTTCGTCCGCTTGAACGAGGAGAAGCGCCCCAACAGCTTCCTGGCCCTGTCGGACCCCAGCGATGTGGCGCGCGTGGAAGACCGTACATTCATCTGCAGCGTCAACAAGCAGGACGCTGGCCCCACCAACAATTGGATCGAGCCTGCGGAGATGAAGGCGACGCTCAATCGCCTCTTCGACGGCAGCATGGTCGGGCGCACCATGTATGTCATCCCCTTCAGCATGGGGCCGCTCGGCTCCTACATTGCGCACATCGGCGTTGAGTTGACCGATTCACCCTATGTGGTCGCCAACATGCGCATCATGACGCGCATGGGCGCGGCAGTGTGGGATGTGCTGGGCACAGACGGCGAGTTCGTGCCGTGTATGCACTCCGTGGGCGCACCCTTAGCGCCTGGCCAAAAGGATGTGTCCTGGCCCTGCAACAAGGATCAGAAGTATATCGTACACTTCCCGGAAGAGCGCGCGATCTGGTCCTATGGCAGCGGCTACGGCGGCAACGCCCTGCTCGGCAAGAAATGCCTGGCGCTGCGCATCGCCTCCACCATGGCCCGCGACGAAGGCTGGCTGGCCGAGCACATGCTGATCCTGGGTGTCGAAGCGCCCAGCGGTGAGAGGACCTATGTAGGCGCCGCGTTCCCCAGCGCGTGTGGCAAAACCAACTTCGCCATGCTCATCCCGCCCGCGGCCTTCGAAGGCTGGAAGATCACCACGGTGGGCGATGACATCGCCTGGATCAAACCTGGTCCGGACGGCCAGTTGTACGCCATCAACCCCGAAGCCGGCTACTTTGGCGTGGCGCCAGGCACATCTGAGAAGACTAACCCCAACGCCATGGCCAGCATCAAGGCCAACACCATCTACACGAACGTGGCGCTCACGCCGGATAACGACGTTTGGTGGGAAGGTATGACCAAGGTGCCGCCTCCCTCCTTGATTGACTGGCAGGGCAAGCCCTGGACGCCTGACTCAGGGCGCAAGGCCGCGCATCCCAACGCCCGTTTCACCGCGCCGGCCTATCAGAACCCGGTGATTGACCCAGAGTGGGAAAACCCGAACGGCGTGCCGATCAAGGCCTTCATCTTCGGCGGCCGGCGCAGCAACGTGGTTCCGCTGATCATGCAGTCCTACAACTGGAACTACGGCGTCTATCTGGCCGCGACGATGGGTTCAGAGACCACGGCGGCCGCGGCCGGGCAAGTGGGCCAGGTGCGCCGCGATCCGTTCGCCATGCTGCCCTTCTGTGGCTACCACATGGCCGACTATTTCGACCACTGGCTGCAGTTTGGCCGCACCATCACCAACCCGCCACTCATCTTCGGTGTCAACTGGTTCCGCACCGACAAGAGCGGCCGCTTCCTCTGGCCGGGCTTTGGCGACAACATGCGCATCCTCAAGTGGATCGTGGAGCGCGCCAATGGCGAAGCCGTTGCTGTGGAAGGCCCGTTGGGCCTGATGCCGCGCTACGAGGATTTGGATTGGCGCGGCATGGACGACTTCTCGCGCGACCAGTACACCGAATTGATGTCGGTTGACCGCGAGCTGTGGAAGCAGGAGATGCTGTCACACGATGAACTGTTCATCAAGCTGTATGATCGCCTGCCCAAGGAAATGATCTTCATGCGCGAGTTGATACTCTCTGCCCTGTGGCGATCGCCCGCGCAGTGGACGCCCAAGTCTGCTTGACGCGCTGAGCGCCGACCTGCGCCCAGCACCTGAGAAGTGACCACAAGACCGGGCCTGCCGCGCAGGCCCGGTCTTTGCATGATTGTGACCTATACTGCAAGCGGGAATAGACTTCACTTCTCCGCCTAAGGAAACAGGCGCAATTCGTGCCCGCTTGCAGTCTATTTGCACAGGCCCGCTGATTTGCATCTTGCGTCTTTGTCGTTTATCCTTCCTCTGCGAGTCCGCACCTGTGAGGCCTTTGCATGAGGTGACCTGTTATGGCTGATTGTATCAAATGCAAGACATGGAATCCAGACGATAAGCTGGTGTGCTGGCGTTGCCAGACCCCCCTGCCCAAGCCCGAACCGCCGCGGCGTAAACGTCAACTGTCCAGCACCACGATCCTGTTGGTTGTTGGCGCCTTCTTTCTGATTAGCTGGCTGTTCTTTCAACTCTTCGTGCTCAGCCCCGTTGGCCGCTAAGGGGCTGGCATGACACCGCGCGTGCGTCCCGCTTCCGTTGCTTCCCCGTTGTCTCCGTTGTCTCCCTTGCCTCCCGCTCCCCTGTCTGAGCCTCCCTCTCCGGCGACCCTGACTGCGCGACTGCTGGCCTGGGGGCAAGACCAGGCGCGCTCGTTGCCCTGGCGCACCGTGGACGCCGAGGGCCGCCGTGACCCGTACCGGACCTGGGTCAGCGAAATCATGCTGCAACAGACTCAGGTGAGCACCGTGATCCCCTACTTCGAACGCTGGCTGACGCGCTTTCCCACCGTGGAGGCGCTGGCCGCGGCCCCGCCAGACGACGCCTTGAAAGCCTGGGAGGGGTTGGGCTACTACGCCCGTGCGCGCCATTTGCATCGGGCGGCACAGATCGTCGTCGCGCAGCAGGGCGGCCACCTTCCGCACACGCGGGCGGAACTGGCCAGCCTGCCGGGCATCGGTCGTTCCACCCTGGGCGCGATCTTGAGCCTGGCCTTCGGTCAGCGCGCCGCCGTCCTCGATGGTAACCTGAAGCGCGTTCTGAGTCGTGTCTTCGATGTGGACACGCCCCTGGGGCAGGCTGCCACCGAGGCGCGCTTGTGGGCGCTGAGCGAAGCGCTGGTCATGGCCCTCGACCGGGACGATCAGGCCGGCCCGCTGAACGAAGCGTTGATGGATCTGGGGGCCACGGTGTGCCTGCCGCGCAGCCCTGCCTGCCTGGCCTGCCCGTTGACCGGCCACTGCCTGGCGCAGGCACGCGGCGTGCAGGCCGGCCGCCCCGTGCGCACCCCGCGCAAGGCGCTGCCCTACTTCGATGTGACCTGCGGCCTGATCTGGAAGGGCGACGGTCGTTTGCTCATTGCGCAGCGTCCACCCCACGGTATGTTGGGCGGGCTGTGGGAGTTTCCAGGCGGCAAGCAGGAGCCAGGCGAGAGCCTGCCAGAGTGCCTGCGCCGCGAGATCATGGAAGAGCTGGGGATTGCTATCGAGGTGGGCGAGAAATTGACGGCTGTTCAGCACACCTACACCCACCTGCGCATCACACTGCACGCATTTCACTGCCGTCTGCTGCACGGGGAGCCGCAGGCCCTGGGCGTGGCCGCGTGGGCCTGGGCGTGGCCAGAGGAATTGGCGGCCTATGCCTTTCCGGTGACCGACCTCAAGGTCATCCGGGCGCTGCAAACAGCCATTTCTGTAGGTCCGGTCTCCTGGCCGGACGACGTTGGCGCAAGAAAGCAACCTTTGGCGCAGAGAACGCCGTCATCGTAACCTGAAAAAGGAGGAATTCGATGTCAAGAATTTTGCGTTGGGGCCTCTTGAGCACCGCGCGCATCAACCGGGCCATTCTGACGGCCATGCCCCACTCCCCGCGTAATGTGGTGACCGCGGTGGCCAGCCGCAGCGCAGCCCGGGCCGCCGCCTATGCCGCAGAATGGAAAATCGCCCGCACCTTCGCCAGCTATGAAGCCATGCTGGCCGATCCAGACGTGGATGTGATCTACAATTCGCTGCCCAACGCCCTGCACACGGAATGGACGCTCAAGGCGGTGCAGGCCGGCAAGCATGTGCTGTGCGAAAAACCACTGGCCCTGACCGTGGCCGATGTGGATGCTATCGCCGCGGCGGCGCAGCAGGCCGGCGTTGTGGTGGCCGAAGCCTTCATGTATCGGCATCATCCGCAGACCCTGCGGGTCAAAGAGATGATCGGGCAAGGCGCAGTCGGCGAGATGCGCCTGCTGCGCGGCGCCTTCAGCTACCTGCTGACCAACCGCTCGGATGTGCGCCTGCTGCCTGAACTGGGCGGCGGTTCGCTCTGGGACGTGGGCTGCTACCCCATCAGTTTTGCCCGCTTCCTGGCCGGCGCGGAACCGGTTGAGGTGTTTGGCTGGCAGGTCAGCGGTCCCAGCGGCGTGGATGAGCTGTTCGCCGGTCAGCTGCGCTTTGCCAACGGCCTGCTGGCCCAGGTTGATTCGGCCTTTCAACTGCCCTTTCGTAGTTTCATGGAAATCGCGGGCAGTGAGCGCACGTTGACGGTGGCCGCGCCGTTCAAACCGCAGACCAACGAAGAGCTGATTCTGCGCCATAAGAACGATCTCATCGAAGTTATCAAGATCGCCGGCGAACCATTGTATCGCGGCGAAATTGAGGATATGGCCGACGCGGTGCTGTTGGGCAAGCCGCCGCGTGTCGGCCTGGCCGAAAGCCGCGGCAACGTAGCCACCATCACCGCGCTGCTGGAATCGGCGCACAGCAACCGGCCGGTGAGGCTGTGAACTGACCATGTCCACTCTGTTTCCCGGCTCTCTACCGGCCTCTGCTTTTTTCTGGGGCGACGCGCTCATTCGCATCGGCGTCATTGTGCTGCTGACCCTGATTCTGCTGCGCGTGGTGCGCCTGCTCGCACGCCGCGCGGACCGTCGCTTGCAGGCCGCGGAGAGCGATCAGCAGCAGATGATGCGGGTGCATACCCTGTTGCAGACCGGGCGCAGCGGCATCGAGGCGCTGGTTATCATCCTGGCCGTCTTCATGATCCTGAACGCGCTGGGGATCAACGTGGTGCCCCTGCTGGCCGGCGCCAGTGTGGCCGGCCTGGCTATCTCCCTGGGCGCGCAGACGCTCATCAAGGACTACATCGCCGGCATCCTGATCCTGCTCGATGATCTCTACCGCGTGGGCGACGGGGTCGTGGTGGCAGGCGTGAGCGGCAGCGTCGAACGCATCACCCTGCGCTCCACCTACCTGCGCGATGAAAGCGACGGGCGTCTGCACGTTGTTCCCAACGGCGAGATTCGAGTGGTGGCCAATCGCACGCGCGGCTGGGCGCGCACCGTGGTGGAAGCGCGCCTGCCTTTGGCCACCGACCTGCGCCTGGCGCTGGCAGCCCTGGACGCGGCGGCGCAGGCTGCTTTTGCCGATGAAACGCTGCGCACCACTCTGTTGGAGACACCCCTGGTCGTTGGCCCCGTGAGCGTGCAGGACGATACGGTGCTTGTGCGCCTGACCGCCAAGACCCTGCCTGGCAAACAGGAACAGGTGGCCCCTGCCCTGCGCAGGTTCACGTTGGCCGCGCTGCAGCGCGCCGGCATCGAGGTTTTGCCCCTGGTACGACCCGCGGCCGCGCTGCGCGTGCAGATTTTGCCGCCGGAACCAGCGCCATGAAGGCGCGCGCGGGTATGCGCACTCAACCCGACACGGCGCCGGAATCCTGGGGAGTGGCGCTTGTGACAAACTCAAGGAGGTGCCTCGATGCGACGCTGGAATGGCTGGGGTGACGACGCGATCACCTACCGGCTGCCCAAAGCAGCCGGGCAATTTCTGCGCGATTTGGTGGGGCCAGGGACGCGGCCGCGCGATGCAACCTGGCCGGCAGTCATGGCCGCGCTGCCGCGCTCGCGCCTGATTCCCCATCCCCTCGTCTTCGATGAACCCGCTGACCGCCTGCGCCATAGCCGCGGCCAAAGCCTGCCCGACTGGATTGCCCTGCGCAGCGGCCGCCTGGGCGCCTTGCCTGACGGCGTAGCCTATCCCACCAGCGACCGCGAGGTGCGCGCGCTCATCGCCTATGCGCAATCCACCGGCACACGCCTGATTCCCTACGGCGGCGGCACCAGCGTGGTCGGTCACATCAACCCGCTGGCGGAGGCTGCGCCCGTGGTGACGGTTGACATGGGGCGTCTGAACGGACTGCTGCACCTGGACGAACGCAACCACCTGGCGACCTTTGGCGCCGGCATCAGCGGACCAGACCTGGAGACGCACCTGCGCGGCCGCGGCTTCACCCTGGGACATTTCCCGCAGTCGTTCGAGTATTCCACCCTGGGCGGCTGGATCGTAACGCGCTCCAGCGGACAGCAATCGCTGGGCTTTGGGCGCATCGAGCGCCTGTTTGCCGGCGGCCATCTGGAAGCGCCGGCTGGCGTCCTGGATCTGCCCGCGTTCCCTGCCTCGGCCGCGGGGCCAGACCTGCGCGAGATCGTGCTCGGTTCCGAGGGCCGCCTGGGCATCCTGACGACGGCGACGGTGCGCATCACGCCGGTCGCGGCCTGCGAGGATTTCCGGGCCGTCTTCTTCCCCGACTTCGAGTCCGGGCAGGCGGCCGTGCGTGCCATCGCGCAGTCCCGGACGCCCCTGTCCATGCTGCGCCTCAGCACCACGGTAGAGACGCAAACCAGCCTGGCCCTGGCCGGCCACCGGCGCCTCATCGCGGCGCTGGCGCGCTTCCTGGCCGTGAGCGGTATCCGTGACGAGAAGTGCATGTTGATCCTGGGCTTCAGCGGCTCGCAGGCGCAAGTCAAGCTGTCGCGCCAGGTGGCCCTGAGTCTGGCGCGGCAGCATGGCGGCGTCCATGTGGGCCGCACCTTCGGCCAGCAGTGGCACAAGAACCGTTTCCGGGCGCCCTATCTGCGCAACACCCTGTGGGACATGGGCTACGCGCTGGATACCGTGGAGACCGTAACCGACTGGGCCACGGCGCCCGCGCTGATTGCGGCCCTGGACACGACACTCCACCGCGGCCTGCAGGACAGCGGCGAGCGCACGCATGTTTTCACCCACCTCTCGCACACCTACCCCAGCGGCGCCAGTGTCTACACGACCTATCTGTACCGGGTCGCGTCCGATCCAGAAGAGACCCTGCGCCGCTGGCAGGTGCTGAAAGAGGCTGCCAGTCAGGTGATCTTGCAACACGGCGGCACCATCAGCCATCAGCATGGCGTGGGGTTGGACCACAAGTCGTACCTGGCGCAGGAAAAAGGCGCATTGGGCATGGCCGTGCTGGGCGACCTGTGCCGGCGCTTCGATCCGGACGGCTTACTCAATCCGGGCAAGCTGATTGCCTGATTGACAACAACCTGTTTTTCGGCTATATTCAGACGAGTTCCCTAATCAATAAGAGGAAGATGATGGCAAACGAATTTCATGTCAGTATGCAGTTGAATGACCAGGAGCAGGAAGTGGTGGAGATGCTGAAGGACGAGATGCATCTCGCATCCACCGATGATGTGATCCGGCTGCTGGTGCGCCAGGAAGCGCAGCGCAAGGCAGTGGTGTGCCCCACCTGCGGTCATCTGGCGCGCAAGGCGGCGACGGATGTGGCAAACTGCAATTCCTGCCTGTCCGTGATTAACCTGAGTGAGGGCATCTGGGAAGTCGTACAGATGCAGCGACGTCCTTAGCTCGGCTGGGTTTGGCCGCACCATGCGGCCAAGCCTGGCCCCTACGTTCGTTCGCCCGGCACAGCACATAAGGTGGTACGCGTATGGCGTGGAAACGCAAAATGTTGTTCTGGATGGCATACCTGACCGGTAAAGCGCCCTGGGACACCGGCGTCACCCCGCCGGAGGTGATTCGCCTGGTGCAATCGGGTGAGCTGACGCCCGGCTGCGCCGTAGACCTGGGCTGCGGCACCGGTCTCAATGCGATTTTTCTGATTCGTCATGGTTGGCAGGTGGTCGGGGTGGATAGCGAGCCGATCGCCATCCGGCGCGCCAGGCGGCGGGCCGCACAGGAAGTGCCTGCCCTGCGCCAGCAGGCCTGTTTCATGGTGGCTGACGTGACCGATTGGCGCTGGGCCGGTATCCGCTATGATCTGGCCCTGGACATCGGCTGCCTGCACAGCCTGACGCCGGCCGAACAGCAGAGCTATGCCATGTATCTCACGCGTTACACGAAGCCAGGCGCACACTTTTTGCTCTACGCCCGCGGCGCCCAGCGCCTGAACGGGGACGCGGCCTCGTTTGGCCTGGACCAACCGCAAGTCGAAGCGCTGTTGGCGCCGGCCTGGCAGTCGCTGTGGGTTCAACGCGGCCAGGAAGGGGCGCATGCTTCGGCCTGGTATCTCTTCAAGAGGGACGATACGTGAATCAGTTCGATCTCACGGGCAAGGTAGCCATCATCAGCGGCGCGTCGCGTGGCATCGGCGAAGCCATCGCCCTGGCCTACGCGCAGGCCGGCGCGGCGGTGGTGCTGACCAGCCGCAAGCTGGAGAATGTCAGCCTGGTGGCCGATAAGATCAAGGCGGCCGGCGGGCAGGCGTTGGCGTTGGCCGCGCACGCGGGTCAACAGGCCGATACAGAGGCGGTGGTGGCGCAGGCCGTGGCCACCTTTGGCCGCGTGGATATTGCCGTCAACAACGCCGGCACGAATCCGCACTTTGGGCCGCTGCTGACGGCCGAAGGCAGTCATTGGGATAAGATTTTCGAGGTCAACGTCAAGGGCTATTTCTACCTGGCCAAAGCGGTGGTACCGGTCATGCGCAAGCAGGGCGGCGGCAAGATCATCAATGTGGCCTCGATTGCCGGCATCAACCCTGGGCCGCTGATGGGTGTCTACAGCACGAGCAAGGCCGCGGTCATCATGTTGACTAAAGTCCTGGCGGTTGAGCTGGGACCGGAGAACATCCAGGTCAACGCGCTGGCGCCTGGCTTCATCCGCACCAAGTTTTCGGCCGCGCTGTGGGGCAATCCGCAGTTGAAGCAAATGCTGGAGAAGGCCACGCCGCAACATCGCATCGCCCCTGCACAGGAGCTGACCGGCGCGGCGCTCTACCTGGCCTCGGACGCGTCCAACTTCACGACCGGCAGCGTACTGGTGGTGGATGGCGGTTTCAGCCTGGGCGCTTTGCCTGTCGGATAAGGCACAGCCGGCAGGATATTCGCAAGAAACCCGTTTTCTGAGAGAAAACGGGTTTCTTGTTTGATCGTTCGTTCAAACCACGCCGCAGTAGGTCTGCAAGCCCTGGTTGAGCGCCCGATGAATTTCGTAGGCGATGGCTTGCGCGACGATGGGGCGAATCAGCGGCACCAGTGGGCGCAGCCACACCGGCAGCCGGTCGGTGATGCGGGCGATCAGTTCGCCAAGCAGTTCGTCCACCTTGGCCTTGATCTCATCCGCGGAGACTACGATCAGCCTGTCGTAGACCTCGGGGCCGCAGATGACCATTTTCGCCACCCGTGCGACCTGATCCCAGAGCCAGCCCAGGATACCCTGCGGATGCTCCAGCGCCCGTTCAGCCTCGGTGGCTTGCGTTACATCGGCTGGAACGACGGCGCGTCGTCCCTCGCCGGCCTCGTACTCCTCAAATGAAGATGGCGCACCGGCCAATAGTCCACGCACCTGTGCGACGAGTTCTTCATCAGCTTGCGGTAACACTGTCTCAGACATGATCTACCTCCGTAATTGTCAAAGAGAGATTGAAATGGATGCTGCAAACCTGGAATGTTGAGCGATCGGGAGGCAACTGGGTGTAGCCCGATCATACCACAAGCGCGGTCATAGGAAATAGGAAATAGGAAATAGGAAATAGAAAATAGGAAATAGAAAATAGAAAATAGAAAAAGACGAGAGATGAAGAAATTGTTGCTCACGTCAAAAATGGCTTGATGCGCGGCCAGGCGTGGGTCAGGAAGAGGGCGACGGCCAGGACGAGGAGTGTGCCCCCAACAACGTTGAACCAGGCGGCGGCCTGCTTTGACCAGGCGCTGGCCAGCCACGGCGCCAGCAGCAGGCAGAGCAGCCCGACGTTAAAATTGACATAACTGAGGCGCGGCAGCGTGTCGTTGCCGCGGTTGCGGCCTTCGGTCACACCCCAGCGCGGCAAGATCCAGTAGGCAACACCCATGGTGAACTGAATGATCCAGCCGAAGAGAACCAGGAAGACATGCGCCGGCAGCCAGACCCAGATGCCGGGCAGGATACCAAGCCCTTTGGCCGTCAGGATGAGGTCGCCCAGCCCGAAACCGGCGGCCAGGTAGAGAAACGACGTGCGTACCAACCAGCGTGATAGGGTGGGCATTATTTGCTCCCTGTTGCTCCGCCCAGCGGCTTGACGCGCGACCACGAGTTCCAGACGAAAACCCAGCCTGCGCTGACCTGCAGCAGCCCGGACGCTACCAGAGTCCAGCCCCAGACCGGCGCTGGCTGGATGATCTGCAGCGGCTCGGCCAACAGGCGCAGCAGCAGTCCGCTGTTCAAGGCTGCGTAGACAAACCACGCGGCGCGTTCGTTACCCCGCGGTTGTTCCTTGCTGAGGCGTGGAAACATCCAGAAGACAATGCCGAAAATGAGCTGGCTGGCCCAGCCGACCATCAACAGGTGGTAGGCCACGGGGCGCAGCGCAGCCACAACCGGCGGCAGCGTAAGCACCTGCGACCAGAGCAAGACGGCGAAGATCAAGACAGCGATGGTGAAGTAAAGAAATGCAGTCTTGATGCACCAACGGGTAAACGTAGGCATGGAAGATCGTGTCCTTCAGTTCTTGATGAGGGTGAACCCTCGTCCAAATCATCGCGCCATGCCCGGCCGTTGTCTGCGACTTTTGTCATGTCGGTTCCTGCCCCAACTCGCTTCACCTGTAGGCCTGGTCTCCTGGCCGGACGGCGTTGGGACGCGAGAAGGCCGGAGATGAATTTCATCTCCGGCCTTCTCTGCTTCATGTGCGGCGTCAGCAGTCAACTTGCTGTTGGCTGAGACGCAACGTCGTTATGGCTTGTTGATGCTGCGCATGTAGGCAATGATGTCCTGCAGGTTCTGATCGGTCAGCGCCGGGTTGCCGCCCTTAGAAGGCATATCCACACCGGTGGTGTTAGCCGGATCCGTAGCGGGGCGACCCTTCTTGACGAAATCTAAGATCTGGGCATCGGTTTGTGTCTTGACGAATTCCGAGGTGACCCAGGATTTGCCCAGACCCTGCACGCCCACGGCATCAGGGCCATGGCAGGCAATGCAGGCCGAGTCGTACAGCTTCTTACCGGCGACCGCGTCGCCCGTTGCGGCCGGCGGTGCCTTGGGCGCCTCAGTGGCCTTCGGCGCTTCGGTCGGCTTGGCCGGAGCGGGCGTCGCGGCTCCTCCGCCGCAGGCAGCCAGGGACAAAACGACGATCGCCAATACTGCAATCAACCACAATTTTCGCATACGATGTGTTCTCCTCCATGTCAATGAGAAAAGGTGTATTTTCTGTTGCGCCACATTGGGCAGAGACTGCGTCTTGCGCAGCGCAGACCAAAGCATACTACAAAGCGCCGATTTCGTCAATCCTGCAAACACTTGTGACACACTGCGCAAGGTGCGAACAAGGTGGCAGGGAAGACACGATCGGGAGATCGTGTCCGCTCTATGAGCCTGCCTACTTGGTGGGCGTCGGCTGATTGCTGCCGCCCATTCCGCCCATACCGCCGTGCCGCATGGTGCCGCCCTGGGCCTTGACTGCTTCCCAGTCCATCACCTTGCCGTTCCATTGAGCGGCCAGGGCCTCGGCTCCACCCTGGCTGGAGCTGGCGGCCAGTCCGGTTGCCATTGGCGTCTTGAGGGTATCGCTGTCCACGTAAACGGCCTTCTCGGCCTCGATCCAAGCCTTCGTATCATAATCGTGGACATAGGAGGCCACGAATGTCTGATCCTTGTGCTGCGTCAGGTAACGCACCAGGTCGCCGATGTCATCGAAGAGCAGGCTCTCATAGTCGCCCGCGCTGATTTCACGAATCGCCGCGGCAGCAAAACGCTCGTCGTTGATAATCATATCGCAGTCGGCGCACTTGTCTTCGCCATAGCGAATCGTCGGCGGTTTGATCTCGGTTGCCTGGCTGCAACCCGCCAACAGCAGAGTCAGAACAACCATCACCAGAAGGGTAACACGCATTTTCATAGCCAATCAATCTTGCCTTTCTAAAGGTTCAACGTGATGAGGCACAGTTCATCATAGAAAACTAGCGCGGGGCGCTCAAAAATCACCCCGCTGCCTAAACCGACCATAGGCCACCAGTAGGGGCACGAGAACCCAAACCAGGAGCACGGCCAGGAACACCCACAGCAGGCTGTCGCCGTAGGTTTGCAGCGCGTAGAGACCGGCCGGTCCCAACACATCCAGCGTCGCGTTGATGCTCAGGATGGAGGCCATCTTGAACACCTGCAGCGGGTTGGCGCTGGCCAGCAGGAACAGATCGGCAATTTTCAGCCGCATCGAAACGGCTGTCCCCATCATGCCCAGGTCGCCCAGGAAGACGAAGGTCAACCAGAGGAAGAGGGAGATGCCGATGGCGATGCCGGCCTTGTGGGCAAAGGCCGAGATGACGAAGCCGACGCTGAGCATGGTCAGGGCCAGCAGGAACGCCAGGCCAACGAGGACCAGGTACGACTCGGCGTAGGCCATGCCGTTCGCCACCATGACCAGCCCGGAGATGCCGAAACCGAGCGTCAGCGCGGCCAGGATAGCCAGGGCCAGCCCCAGGTACTTGCCCACGAAGACTTCCAGGCGGGTGACGGGCTGCGCCAACAAGTAGCTCAGGGTGCCCCGCTCGGACTCGGCCGCCAGACTCTGCGCGCCGACGGTCAGCGCCATCAGGGGCACAATCAGGAGGACCAGGTTGATCAGGCTGGCGGCTGTGCGCCCAAAACCGGCGAACCCGACGATGCCGGCGCCGGACAGGGCCAGGAACGAAAGCCCCAGCGCCAGCACGGTGAAGGCCACGGTGTAGAGCACGAACCAGCGATTGCGCAGGGAATCGCGCAGTTCTTTTTGCAGCAGCGTTGCCACATTCTGGAAATCCATGGGTTTGCCTCAGATGACTTCGAAATCGCGCACGGTGATCTGGGCCGCGGCCAGGGCCTGGATCGGCTGCGCCTTGTGACCGGGCTGCACATCCACGTAGATGCCGGTACCGTTGCGCGAGGCGCTGAAGCCATCGCGGGTGAGGACCTCCAGCGCCGCGTCCAGCGCGGCATCGGGCAGATAGAGCTTGACCCGACTCTTGAGGCCGACCGTCCCGGCCAGATTGACCGCCGGCACTTGGGCGATCAGTTTGCCTTTCTCAAGCACCAGCGCGCGGTCGGCCAGGGCCTCCACCTCTTCCAGACGGTGCGAGGTGAAGAGGATCGTCTTGCCGGATGCTTTGACCTCAACCAGGAGTTGCAGAAACTGGTCACGGGCCAGGGTATCCAGGTTGGAGGTTGGCTCATCGAGCACGAGCACCGGCGGGTCGGCCAGGAGGGCCAGGGCCAGGGCCAGCCGTTGTTTCATGCCGCCGGAGAGCGCACTGACCGGCTTGCCGGCATGGTCGGCCAGGCCAACCTGGGCCAGGACCGCATGCGCCCGCGCGGGCGGCACATGCTTGAGACGACCATAGAACTGCGCGGTAGCCAGCGCAGTCAGGTCGTCGTAAAAGGCGAGTTCCTGGGGCACATAGCCGAGTTGGCGGCGAGCGTCACGCCCCCGCCGACGGGCATCCAAACCGTTGATGCTGATGCTGCCCCGGTAGTGGAGCAAGCCGAGCACGCATTTGATGGCTGTCGTCTTGCCGGCGCCGTTGGCACCCCACAGCGCCAATGCTTCACCGGCGGCAACCTCGAAACTAAGGTCGGTGACAACCGTCGTCTTGCCGAAGCGCTTTTCAAGGTTGGCAACCCGAATCATGCCGGTGGAAGGAAGCGGGGAGGATGGTGAGGTGTTCATGGTGTGGCCTGCTTGTGCCGGAACATGGTCAGCCGGCGTCGAATTTGTGGTTGGGGGTAGGCGATCGTCAGGATGGCGGCGGCCAGGGCCAGCAACCCCAGGGCCACGGCCAGCGCCGGCGCCCGCGGCGAGCGCGTCATACCGGGGCCGGGCGGGATGACCGGCGGGTTCATCAGGGGGTTGGCATCACTCATCTTGGGCCGCGGCTGCGTGATGGGGAAGGCGCGCGCGGCCAGGTCAATGGCATCGGTAGCCGGGCTGAGATTGAACAGGCGCAGGCCCGGATAGCGGTCCATCAGGTTCTCGAACAGGCTTGTGGACTTGTAAGCAAGGTCGCCGATGCCGTCCTCATTGGCGTCGAAACCGGTGTAATCGCTCCAATAGTTGCCGCGGCCATCCTTCTGCCACAGGTTCCCCTTGAGCTCGCCGCCGCCCTGAATTGCCACCTGCTCGGTGTTTTCCCAGAAGATGTTGTCCCACAACTGGGTGTTGCGCACGTGTGGTAGAAACAGGATACCGATGTCATTGTGGGCAAACAGGTTCAGGTGAAACTGGTCGGTAATGCCGGTGGCTGACGGCGGGTTGTCCAGGTAAATCGCCACCCGGTTATCCAGGAAGCGGTTGCCCTCGGCCTGCACGCCGTCCATATCCTTCAGCCCCAAGCCGTAACCGCTGGGGCCGCGGCTGCGCGCCATCGTGTTGCCGGTGAGGGTGAGGTTCTTGCTATTCATGAGATAGATGCCGACCGAATTGCCTTCCAGTCGGTTGCCGATCAGCGTGTTATTATCGCAAAACATGAAGTGCAGGCCGTATCGCCCGTTGCGAATCACGTTGTTGCGAATCATGACGTTGCTGGAGAACCAGATCACCGCATCGCGGCCGTTCTCGGTCGTGTTATCTTCCAGCAGGCTGTCGTGGCTGTACCAGAAGCGAACCAGGTCGCCGCGATGGGCGGAGGGCAGATCCATGCCGCGCACGAAATTGCCGCGCACAATGCCGCTCGCGGCGTTGTTGAGGTAGATGCCAAAGAGGACATTTTCCAGGTGGTTGCCTTCGATGACCGTTCGTTCGGCCTGGCTTTCGATGCCACCGTCTTCATGTTCGAGCAAACGGCCGCTGTTGCGCAGGGTGAAGCCGCGCAACGTGACGTCAGGCGCGGTGATGAGGACGATGATGCCGACGCCGCCGCCGTCAATCACCGGGTTGCCCAGGCCCACCAGGGTCAGCGGTTTGTCAATGACCACGTGTTCCGGGTAGACGCCAGCCTGCACTTCGATGGTGTCACCGGGTGCAGCCCGGGCAATGGCCGCACTAATGCTGGTTACCGGGCTGTTGGGCGCGACGGTGATGGTGCTGGGCAGGGCCTGGGCTTGGACAATGCTCAGCAAAACGGTCAGGAACAAAATCATGCTCAAATTTCCACGGGGGTCATGTCAGGAGCCGTCATGAAATAATGATCGCAACTCTCACGCTTGCCAAAGGGGCACAGATGTAACACTTGTTTCGTAACGACTCCTTAGCTAACGGCCTGAGCTTGGCGCGCTCTCTCGGCCTCTAGCAGCGGCTTGTAGGCCGCGCGATGCAGCCAAAGGCCAATCAGAATGACCACCGAGGCCGCCATGGCCAGATAGAAACCGGTGTCTACCATGGCGGTGGTACTGAATTGACCGACGGTGCCGGTGCCCAACAGGGTGGGCGTGAATGGTTTGATGCTGCTCGACAGCGGTGCGGCCGGGTCCAGGTTGTGACCAAAGCTGTAGAGCCAGAAGAAGAGGTCGGCCAGGAAAACCAGCGGGTAGGCGATGACCGGCAGCGCCAGCAGGGCCGCCCATTGGTTGTGAATGAAGATGGCCGCAATGAGTAACAGAGTGAGCGCAACAATGGCTATCACGGCGAATGAACGCTCGAACGCGGCGGCTTCTTCCATCTTGGGCATACCGATGTAGTGGTTCAGGCCGTCAATTTCTTTGGCGTCACCGCCCACGCGGTTGACATACAGTTGCACCGTCAGTCCCTTCGGGTACTGTGGGGCATGAAGGGTCAGGGTCCAATAGGGCAGGAAGATCGAGACGACAACCAGCATGGCCGCCAACATGAACATGACGGTGGGCATGACGTAGGTGTTGGGATTGACCATGCGTGGCTGTGGCGAACTGGAAGGTGTTGTCATAGGTTGTTTATTTTCGTTTGCCATTATTTCTTTTTTTGTCAACCTTTTCTGTGATGAATTTCACTATTCGACATGGCGTCGGGCGGGGGGCTGCGTGATGCGGCGGCAACCGCATCACGCAGCAGGGCAGTCGCAATGCGTGACGTTACGGCTTGATGAGCATGTAGCCCAACATCTCCAGGTGCAGCGCCGAGCAGAACTCGGTGCAGTACCAGGTGAAGGTGCCAGGCAGGTTCGCATCGAACTCGATGGTCGTGGCCTCACCAGGCTCCAGGCTCAGGTTGATGTTGTAACCGGAGAGGGCGAAGCCGTGCGTGGCATCGCGCGCGCGTTCGACGTTGGTCAGGTGCCAGATCACATGGTCGCCCTTCTGCAACTCGATGCGGTCTGGCGTGTAGTGACTGCGCACCACGGTCATCCAGATTTCGACCTGGTTGCCATTGCGCACGACACGCTCCTGACCGGACTCAACGGCGTTTTCATCCTTGGCCATGGTGATCGTGTTGAAGCCCACCTCAGGGTAGACTTCCCAGGCGTGCAGTTTGTCGGCCTTGATGATCTGCGCGTAGTGCGGCTCAGCCTCGCCAACCGCCATGTCGTACAGCAGTTGCATCTTGTCGCCGGGCTGGCTGATGTCCACGAGCTGGAAGTTTTGCGGCAGCAGGGGGCCGACGTTGACGAAGCGATCTACCGACCACTTGTTGAGCGCCACCACGTATTTGCCATCCGGTGAGGCGGTGTCGCCTTCGGCCGAGGCGATGTGGCCGATGTTGTAATGCACCGGCAGCTTGCCTTCCAGCTTCCAGCCGTCCGTGCGGTACGGCTCGCCCAGGCTCCAGCGCGCGACGGCGCTGTCCAGGAACAGGCTGGTGTAGGCATAGCCCTGGTCGTCATAGACGGTGTGCAGCGGGCCGAGGCCCAATTCCACCTGCGCCTGCAGGACATCGTCGAACTTCAGCACCGGCACGCCGTAGGCATCCTTTTCGGTCGTGCCCGCGGCGATGGCAGCCTTGATCTTTGCAATGCTGTAGATGCTGACGTGCGGGTCGAGCTTGCCGCCGATGGTGATGTAATCGCCCCTCGGTGTCACATCCACGCCGTGCGGGCTCTTCGGTTCTGGTGCGAAGTAGAGCAGCCCTTCGTCAATGGCGGTCTGCATGCGGATCACGGCAATGCCATTGATGGTTTCGAACTTGCCGGCCTTGTAGACCTCTTCGGCCTTCTTCCAATTGATGATGTGCAGGTAGTCCATGTCATTCTTGGACACCCCGGCCTCGAACTGCGGATTCGCACCGTCCGGCCCGGCGCCGGTCGCCATCTCGGTGTTGAACGAGTTGCAGAAGACCCAGCCATCGCTCTCCAGCTTGCCGGCGTCGCACAGGTCCTGCCAGTAGGGCGGCAGCTCGATCTGGAAGGAGGCGGCCATGTCAATGCGTCCCTTTTCCTTATCGAACTTCCAGAACGAAATCAGGCCGCGATACTCATCCTTGTACTCGTCAATCGAAGCATAGCCGAAGCCAATCGGCGCCGCATACTGCGGGCCTTCGACGACGTACTCGGTGTTCGGCGTGACGAAGCTGCCGCCGTGATCGTTGATAGCGTTGGGGTTCTTGATGATTTGCTTGGTCTCGAAGTCGCGCAGGTCAATCACGGCCACGCGCGCATTGGCCTTGTCATTGATGAAGAGGAAATTGCCGTCGTATTCGGCCGCGGTTTCACTGAGGGCCGGATGGTGCGTGTCGCCCCAACGAATCTTGTTGGGACCGACATTACCGCCGTCCAGCACCGCTTCCGATTCGATCGAGCCATAACCCCAGCCTTGCCACGGTTCGGGCGTGAAGACGCCGATGATCTTCAAGATACGCATGGAGGGCAGGCCGATGACCAGGATCTGACCACCGTGCCCGCCAGAGGCAAACATGACATAGTCATCGTACTTGCCGGTCGGTACATAGGTCTTCAGGGCCGCGGTAACGTCATCGGGTGTCAGGCCGCGCTCGGCGGCGATGGCCGCTGCGCTTTGTGGCAGGCCGCCGTCGGCTGGCAGGGCCGCCTGTGGGGTGGGTGTTTGCTGCGCCCGGTTACAGCCGGTCAGCGTGAGCAGGGTGATGAGCAGGACAAGGAACACGGTGCGCTTGATCGCCATACGCTTCATTGGACTTTCGTCCTCCTTTCCGAAAACAGACACTTACGAGATAGGTTTTGGAACTCAGGGCGTCGTCGCGTGGGCGTGCAGGCTACGGGCTGCACGGACCTCGTGACACAAACGCCCATCCGCATAAGACACTCAAACAAAAACGATGACAAATGGCAGTTCGATGGCGTTTTCTGGACACAGATCCTGACAGATGGTACAGTAAGTACAGGCATCGGGTCGCACCAGGCACGCCACCTCACCCACCCGGGCCAGGGCATTGGTGGGGCAGGCTTCGATGCAACGGCCGCAACCGGTACATTTCTCTTCGATGACCCTGGGGAGTGGCAGGTCATCCTCTTTTGGCAATCTCACAGAAGATTTCATCTCGAACCAGCCTCGTTTGTGCTTGCATGCACAAGTATAGGCAAGGCCTACGCGTCAGGCAGCGACTTTTGTCTCATCGGCCCCTTGTTTTGTATAATTAGTCAACGAGGTGATCGCATGAATCAAGCACCTAAGCCAACCGATGCTGCCCGTTTGCTGGCGCAGTTGCAGCGCCACCAGCAGTCCGTCCACAAGCCCCTGGCCGGGAACGCGCTGTCGCCTGCGGAGCTGTTCTTTCGCGCCTGGCAAGCGCAGCGCCTGGCAGGCGCCTACGCCGACCTGCTCAGCAGCGAGCGCTACGGTCCGGGCTGTCGCTTCTTTTTGGATCATGTCTACGCCCCGCACGATTTCAGCCAGCGCGACCACGACGTGGAGCGCATGTATCAATTCATGCTGCGCTTCTTGCCGGAGCGTCTGCTGCACACCTTGACCCTGACTATCGAGCTGAACAATCTGACGCGCGATCTGGATGCCCAACTGCTGACTGTGTTGACCACTCAGGTGGGCGTTACTGACACCTTGACCCCGCAGCAGTACGCCCAGGGCTACCAACTGTGCGACAACCTGGACGTGCGTCGCCATCAGATCGATCTGATCGGTGAGGTGGGCCGCGGCATTGATCGCCTCACGCGGATGCTCCTCATTGGCCCGACCTTACGCCTGGCGCACGGCCCCGCCCACCGCGCCGGCTGGATCGAGCTGCAGGACTTTCTCGAACAGGGTTTTGCCGCGTTCAAACACATGCAGGGCGCCGATTATTTTTTGCAGACCATCCAGCACCGCGAGCTGCGCATCCTGGATCAACTCATGGACAATGCGGCGGATCCGTTCGCCGTGTGAATCGGGCGGCGAGCTAGACAACCATCCTGATGTGTGCTAAACTCTTTTGATGAACCGACTCCTCAATGAACCGGTTTCGAGACAGGCTGATTTCATGAAAAGCAGTGCAATTTATTCTCCCACGGCCGCGTTCGAACGCTTCAATCGCGTGCAGAGCCAGGCGCTTGTCAGGCAGATCCTCAACTCGCTGACGGGCAAGTCACAGCGCCTCCTGTCTTACGATGAAGTGAAGGAACTGCTACTGGCCCGCGGGCAGATCAAGATGCCCGAAACGCAGATGATCCGGCTCGACCGCATCGTCGGCAGTGTGGGACGTTACCGCGACTTCGACCGCTACTTCTTGCCCCTGGGGGGCGCCAATGCCGAACGCTGGAAGCGGCTCGACATGGCCCTCAACCGCCTGGAGGACCTGCCGCCCATCGAGGTCTATCAACTGGCCGAGGTCTACTTTGTGCGCGATGGCAATCACCGAATCTCCGTCGCGCGGGCCAACGGCCTGAGTCACATCGAGGCATGGGTTACGGTCATTGATGTGCCGATCGAGCTGACGTCCGCTGTGCAGCCCGATGAGATGATCATCAAGATCGAATATGCGCACTTCCTCGATCAGACGCAGCTGCACGACATCCGCCCTGGTGCGCTGATCGAGTTGACCGAGCCGGGGCGCTACCAGCAGTTGCTGGAGCACATCCATGTGCATCAGTATTACCTGGGTCTGGAACAAAAGCGTGACATTCCCTACGGCGAGGCGGTGGCGAGCTGGTACGACCATGTTTACCTGCCGAACGTGCAGATCATTCGTGACAGTGACATTCTCACAGATTTTCCCAAGCGCAGCGAGGCCGACCTGTACCTGTGGATCTCCTACCACCGCGATCGCCTGCACGAACGCTACGGCGTGGACATTGACCTGCAGACAGCGTTGGCCCATTTTGCCCAGCGCCACAGTGAACGCCCCTTGCCGCGGGTCGTCAAAGCGGTCACGCGCACCATCAGAGCGGCGATCGAAGCTGCCACCGAGGCCGCCGCATCGCCGTTCCCGCCGCCCCCACCGCTCCCACATATAGAACCGTCGCTGCTCACCCTGGATGATACCGCTCTTGAACCGACACGAGAGATGATTGCCCAATGAACCAGATCCGTTTGCGCACCAAGATCATCTGCACCATTGGCCCGGCCAGCCGCGAGCCAGCCGTGTTGAGCCATCTGATCGCCGCGGGCATGGACGTGGCGCGCATCAATTTTTCGCATGGCGATCACCCCGCGCACGCGGACATCATCGCCCGCGTGCGCGCGGCTGCGTTGGCGGCCGCAAAGCCGGTGGCCCTGTTGGCCGACCTGCAAGGCCCCAAGCTGCGGGTGGGGGACATGGGCGCCGGCCTTGTGCTGGAAGCGGGCAAGACGGTGGTGCTCACCACCGCGCCGTTGACGGGGCAACCGGGGTTGGTGCCGATCCAATATACAGAACTGCCCCGCGTCGTGCGTCGGGGCGAGCGCATCCTGCTCGATGACGGCCTGCTGGAACTGGAGGTGCGCAGCATCTCCGGCCCGGAGATCACCTGCCAGGTGCTGACCGGCGGCCTGCTGACCTCCAAGAAAGGTATGAATCTGCCGGATGCCTCCCTCAGCATTCCGGCCATCACCGACAAGGACCGCGCCGATCTGGCCTTTGCCCTCAACCAGGGCGTGGACTGGATTGCGCTCTCCTTCGTGCGCAGCGCCGCGGAAGTACGGGAACTGAAGGCGCTTGTTCGAGCCGCCAATCCGTTCGATCAACCGGCGCTGGTGATTGCCAAGATCGAGAAGCCCCAGGCGGTCATCGCCATCGAGGAAATCATCGCCGACGCCGATGGCATCATGGTGGCGCGTGGCGACCTGGGCATCGAAATGTTGACCGAAGAGGTGCCGGTCATCCAAAAGCGCATCATTCGCCTGTGCAATCAGGCTGGCAAGCCGGTCATCACCGCCACGCAGATGCTCGACTCGATGATCCGCAACCCACGCCCGACCCGCGCCGAAGCCTCGGACGTGGCTAATGCTGTTTTCGATGGCACCGACGCGGTCATGCTTAGCGGCGAGACGGCCAGCGGTCAATACCCGGTCGCGGCCGTGCAGACGATGGCGCACATCATTCAGCAGGCTGAACGGGCCATGGCCTGGGGCGTGCGCTTCACTGACGCGCCGGAGGCCAAAGTAACCGTCGCGCAGGCCGTGGCCCATGCCTCTTGCGAAACCGCACGCGACCTCCGGGCCAGGGCGATCATCACCCCGACCGCCTCTGGCAGCACGGCGCGGCTGGTTGCGCGGTTTCGGCCACAGACGCCGATCATCGCGGTAACGCCCAGCGCGCAGACACAGCGCCAGCTCATGCTCTCGTGGGGCATCTATCCCTTGCTGGCCGAGCGCGAGACCACCACTGACCGCATGCTTGCCGGCGCCATCCGCACGGCGCAGCACCAGGGCTTCGTCAGTCTCGGTGATACCGTGGTGGTCACGGCCGGCAGTGTGGGCAGTCAGCCTGGCGCCACCGACGTGATGAAGGTGCATGTGGTATGAGCGCGCGTGCCTCTCACCTGGACGCCAAAACGACGCCACGTTGGCATTGGCAGCACCTGTCCACGACCCTGGTGGAGGGTGATTCCCGCGCGGCGCGCCGTACCCTGTGGCTGCTAATCGTCGCGGCCGCGCTCTTGCTCGGCCTCTACGTGGCGCTGTTAGGGCCAACCTACGCCATCGCCGGCGCGCTGGGGCTGGCCGCGGCCTACCTGGTCTTGCGCAGCACGCGTTGGGGCTTCATCCTCCTCGCCGCGGTCATCTGGATTTTGCCCTTTGCCGCCTTCCCCTTCAAACTCGGCTTCACGCCCACCTTTCTCGATGCGGCCCTGCTGGCGCTCTTCTTCGTCTGGCTGGTGCGCATCGCCACCGGGCAGGATCGCACCTTTGTCTTTTCGCCGTTGGGCGGCCTGGTGCTGCTCTTCATGGCCCTGGCGATGTTTACCTTCGTGTTGGGCAGCACGCACGCCCGGCCCACGCAACAAGTCCTGCGCCAGTTCATCGAAGTGGTGATCAGCATTGCCCTCTTTTTTGTGTCCGTCAATGAGATTCGCACCCGTCAGGATGTGGACTGGCTGACCCGTGTCCTGATCATCGGCGGCGGCCTGTGCGCGCTGATCGCCATCATCTTCTACGTTATCCCCGACGTTTGGACTGTGCGTATTCTGGATGCGTTGGCGCGCCTGAAATACCCCGGCGGCTACGGCGCGCTGCGCTACATCGAGGACGACCCGAACAACCCCATGCGCGCCATCGGCCTGGCCGTGGACCCCAATGTGCTGGGCGGCATGATGATCCTGGCCGCCGGGCTGACCGCGCCGCAGTTCTTCAGCCGTTCGCCGCTGCTGCCGCGCTTCTGGACCAGCGTTATTTTCCTGGTGCAGGTGCTGGCGCTCTATCTGACCTACTCGCGCTCCGCGCTGATGGGCCTGGGCATCTCGCTCTTCATCCTGGCCAGCCTGAAATACCGCCGCCTGCTCTGGCTGGGGCTGCTGGGCGCGGTCCTGCTGCTGCTCTTGCCGCAAACCGAGGCTTACGTCGCCCGTCTGCTGGCCGGCCTGCGCGGCGAAGACCTGGCGACGCAGATGCGTTTTGGCGAATACAAGGACGCGCTCTTGCTCATCGGCCGCTATCCGTGGTTTGGCGTCGGCTTCAGCGGCACGCCTGACATTGATCTTTACATCGGCGTGAGCAGCGCCTATCTGCTGATGGCCGAAGAGATGGGACTCTCCGGGCTCCTGGTGTTCCTGACCGTGCTCGCGGGCTTTTTTGCCTTCCTCTGGCGCACCTGGCGCGGCGGCCTGGCGGTCGGGCGCGATGCCGTGCTGCTGGGCCTGGGCGGCGCGCTGGCCGGCGCGCTCGCGGCCGCCACCCTCGATCACTATCTGTTCAACCTGACCTATCCGCACATGAGCAGCCTCTTGTGGCTGTACATTGGCCTGGCCGTAGCCGCGGCCCTGGTAGAGCGAGCCGCTCCGGCCGCGGCAACGCAGGGGGATCGCTCCGGGAAATCAAACATGGTTGAGCGCGACAGCGGACAGGAAATTGCGGATCGCGGAGCAGCTCCAGAGGGCTTCAAGGAATTGGTGTAGCTTGGAGACCAGCCATTTTGACAGCGCGAGCCAGGCCGGCGAGCAACGCTACCGTCACCTGTTCGATCACATGCCGATCTGTATCCTGGTGACTGACCTGACCATGGCCCCGGTGACCATCATCGAGGTCAACCGGCGGGCAGAGTTGGCCTACGGCTATACGTCCGCCGAGATGGTGGGCATGCCTGTGGGCAACCTGGCGCCCGACGATGCCAGGTCGGCCGTCTTGACCCTTGTGCAGCGGGTGCGGCAAGGCCAAACGGTGACGGCCGAGATTGCCGGCCAGCGCCGGGATGACACGCGCTTTCCCGGGCGTGTCATCGCTGCGCCCGATCCGACCGATGACAGCCGCATGATCGTCACTGTCGAAGACATTAGCGCCGAAAAACAGCGTCGGAGCGAGGCCGAAGCCATCGAGGCCGAACGCCGCCGCATCGCTCACGAGATTCACGACGGCGTGGCGCAAAACCTGGCCGGACTGCGCTTCAAGTCGGCGCTGTGGTCGCACCTGGCCGATGCGGCTCCCCCGGGTATGCGCGACGCGCTGGACGAACTGCATACCGTGCTCACCGCGGCCATCGTGGACATCCGGCGCGTCATCTTCGCCCTACGCCCGTTGGATTGGGACGCGCTGGGATTCTTCCCGGCGTTGACACAACTGGTAGATGACTTTGGCGACCAGAACCAACTGGCGGCCCGGCTCGAGATATCCGGACCGCAGGACACCCTGCCCGCGGTCTACGAACTACCCATTTTCCGCATCATCCAGGAAGGCTTGAACAATATCGGCCAGCACGCCCGTGCCAGCTCGGCGTTGGTGTGCGTGACGGTGGATGCCGCCGGTGGCGTGGTCGTCTCGGTGTGTGACAATGGCCGCGGCTTCGACCCCAGCCAGCGCGGCCCGGCCGATCATTCCGGCCATTTTGGGCTGCGCCAGATGCGCGAGCGCATCCTGGACTTCGACGGCACGTTGGACGTTCACAGCGCGCGCGGCCTGGGCGCGGAGTTGGTCATTACCCTGCCACCGATCGCCCAGAAGGGTCACCATGCCGCCGATTAGGCTTCTGATTGCCGACGACCACACCCTGGTGCGCCAGGGCTTGTGCCAGCTCTGCGAAGGGATGGGCGGGTTCGCCGTGGTCGCCGAAGCCGAAGATGGTGCGCAGGCGGTGACGTTCGCATGCATGACGCGGCCGGACGTGATCCTGATGGACATCATCATGCCCGACATGGATGGCGTGGAGGCTATCCGCCAGATCATAGCTGAGACCCCCGCGGCTCGCATCATCGCGCTGACCATGTATCGCCAGGAGCAGTACATGCTCGACGCCATCCGCGCCGGCGCCCGCGGCTATCTGCTCAAGACCGTGGACGCCCGCGACCTGATCGAGGCCATCGAGGCCGTGCATCGGGGCGACTACCTCATTGACCCCATCAGCGCCGCCCGTGTGTTGAGCGAACTTCACCTGGCGATGCCGAAACTGCCGCACGTCGAGCCGTTGACGGAGAGCGAGATGGTCGTCCTGCGCCTGGTAGCCAAGGGTGTGGACAACCATGAGATCGCCCAGTTGCTCAACTTCTCCGTTTACACCGTGGCCAATCGGCTGCGCACCATCTACGCGAAACTGCACGTGACTAACCGCACCCAGGCTGCGCTCTACGCTCTGCGCCAGGGCTGGGCCGCGCTGGGCGAGTCGCTGGAATAAACGCCGACGGCTTCCGCTCCTGGCTCTTAGCTCGCAACCTGTTCATCGGCAAAGAGATGCCCCAAGCGCACCAGGTAGACATGGATCGTCCTGCCGGCGACCTGCGTGGTGTACTCCAGCGCATCGTCGGGTAATCTGCCATAGACGGTGGGGCGGGCGTGAAAGAGCACGTAATAGCCCGTCGTTTGCCCCTCACTCGCCAGGTAATCGGCCAGTTGGGTCAACCCTTCTTCATAGAGCGCCTGCCCACGCCAGATTTTGGTCTCGATGATCGTCCGACGTCCCTGATGCACCACAATCAAATCCAGCCGTCCTTCACCGCTGTTGATTTCAGTGAAGTGCGCCGCGCCGATCTGGCGGACCACGATGTCGAGATAGGCCATGAGCAGATATTGCCCGGTGGCTTCGTGCGGCATGGGCGTCACCTTGAAGGCTTCGCGCCCGCGCCGTTCGATGAACTCGCGGAAGCGGGCGAGGATCGCATCCATCTGCAAATGGTTATTCACCACATAGGGGCGGAAGTCATAGCCATTGACCAGCATCGCCCCCTGGAGTCCCGCCTGGCGTGGTTGGAAGGCATCAATGAGCACCTGTTTGTAGATCGGGTTGGCAATCCGGCAAAGTTGTGCTGGCGCCTCTTTGATAATGCCAAAAAGATGCAGTGAATTGACGAGCGGATCATTGAGGCGAAAAGGATAATCGGCGCCAAAGAGAATGCGCACCACATCTTCTTCATATTCGGCCGCGCGGCGGATGACAGTCTCGAAGTTGTAATTGCTCTCACGCGTCAGCTTCTGCAGGGCAACACGCAAATCAGTCATCGTGATCGGTCGCGTGCGCTCTTTCACCACCTCTTGCGTGAGGATCGCGGCGGCGCGGTTGACCAGGAAAGGCTGACCCGCTGTCTGCTCAACCAGTTTCTCGATCACACCGGCGGCAAAGGGCTGCCCGGTTTCAGTTGTATATTGCCCCAATAAATCACGCACCTCGTCCGGCGAGAAGTCTTCCAGGCGATGTTGGTAGGCGATGTTGAAGGGCGAGCTGCGGCCAAAGTTCAGGCGGGCGATATTCTGAATGCCAACCAGTACGACGCTATGCAGGCTGTGAGGCGGCTGTCGGTCCAAGTACATGGTGCGCCAGGTTTGCAAGAGCGGCGAGAGCACATCCTGCGGTGTGGCATCGAACTCGTCAATAATCAACACCACTTTGAGAGTTGGCGCCAGTTGATGAAGCTGGCGGAAAAAGCGTTGGAAACTGCGTTCATCCACTGCCAATTGTCCGGCAAGCAGCGCATTGATGGCCTCGCTGTTCGGATGATTCTTGCCGGGCAATGCAGTGCTCAGTTGATACGCCATTCGTTCGCTGAAATCGGCCCAAAAATCGCTTAACGGCCAGCTTTCATACGCTTCGAAGCTCAGTGCAATGGCAAGGAAATCGGGACGGGCGTCCAATGCATCGTCTAGTGCGCGCAGCAGCGTCGTCTTGCCCATCTGCCGCGGCGCGTAGATGGTAAAAAACTTGCCCTGTTCGATCTGGGCCGTCAACTCTTCGACCAATGCCCGGCGCGACACCACATAGTGTTCCTGGACGTTGACTGGCCCGTGGGTGTTGAAGTAGCGCATGGGCGCATTCTAGCACAAGGCGCCCATTATTGATAATGAGGCAGATTGCCCCGCACCGCATCACCCGAAGATTCCAGTAATTACAATTTATTGTAGCGAAACTGCCCCAAAAGAAGATTGATTCATGTCTATCGCTGCGCGGGGAATGAGCGTAAGATGATACTGTCCTCAATCAACCAATCCCCGCAACTCCCCGCAACTCCCCGCAACGTATGAAAGGTAAAGAGTTCCATGATTCGAAAGCATCTGTTGACCGTCTTGTTTGTTGCGGTGGGCGTCATCCTGTTGGCCGGCCTGGCCGTGCAGTTGCCCGACAGCCAGGCCCGGGCGCAGGAAGAACAGCCTGGCGCGGTCCTGGCGCCAGCCGTTGATGTCAGCGGCAGTTTCACCTACCAGGGTTCATTACAGCAGAACAGCGCCCCGTTCAGCGGTAGTTGCGATTTCCAGTTCAAACTGTTTAGCGCGGCGGCCGGGGGCGCGCAGATCGGCGCGACGCAAGCACGCAACGGGCAGCCCGTGAGCCAGGGCCGCTTCGCAAGTGAGCTCGATTTCGGCGTCAGCGCGTTCGACGGCCAGGCTCGCTGGTTGGAGATCGCTGTGCGTTGTCCCAGCGGGGTCGGCGGCTTCACGACGCTCTCGCCGCGGCAGTCGCTGACCGCGTCGCCCTATGCGCTCAGTCTACAGCCAGGCGCCGTCATAGTCGGCAGTGTGGGGCAAGTGCAAAATGCCGCGTCTGGTATCTTGAATTTGACGAACAACGGCACTGGCCCTGGCATTACCGTGAACTCGGCCGTCCGCGGCGTGTATGTGGGGACGGGAAGCATAGCCGGCATGCAGGTGGACAATGCGGACCTCGGCGTGTTTGTGGTCAACGCCAGGAACGGCTTTCTCGTACAGACAGCCACGGAGAACGGTGTGCAGGTCAACTCCGCGCTGAACGGCATTCGAGTGCTCTCGGCCAATACGGGCCTGCGGGTGGACTCGGCGAACCTCATCGGCGTGGACGTGCAATCGGCGGGTGGCGCCGGGGTGTTCGTGAACGCTGCGGGCAATAACGGCCTGCAGGTAGGCTCCGCGGGCAACAACGGCCTGCAGGTGCAGTCGGCAGGCGGAAACGGCGTGCAGGTGGACGCGGCGGTCAACAGCGGCTTCTCCGTGAACACCGCGGGTCAGGATGGTTTATTCGTGTGCGCCACCGGCTCCCTCACGACCTGTGCCCCCAATAATTCCCTGCACAACGGTGTCGAGATCGCCAATGCCGAGCATTACGGCTTGTGGGTGACCAATGCGGGCGCCGACGGCGTGTTCATTGATAATGCAGGCGACACCGGCCTGGAGGTATGGCAGGCGGGCGGCGATGGCATTGACATCGTATCGGCGGCCGACGACGGCGTGCAAGTGCGTTCGGCCATCAATGGTCTGCATGTGCAATCGGTCACTCGCGGCGTGCAGGTGGACTCAACAACGACCTACGGCCTCAGGGTGGAGAGCGCGGGCAGCGCGGGTGTTTCTGTCTCCAATGCGGCGACAGCCGGTATCGAGATAGGATCCGTCAGAGATGGCGTTGTGGTCTGGTCTCCCTCGAATTGGGCCGGATTCTTCAACGGCCCCATCTCCTCGACTTCCTGCACCGGTTGTCTCATCGCCACGTTTGGCATCAACACTGGCGCCACAGCATTGGCGCCAGGTGATATCGTGGCCGTTCAGGGTACCCGCCCTGGCGACACGATCGGTCAGCCAATGTTCATGGAAGTGGGCCAGGCCACCCAAGCCGGCGCTCCCGTGGTGGGAGTGGTCTACGGTCGCGGTGAACTGGTGAGCATCGTCGGGCCTGATGGAACGACGGTCACGCAACTTGTCCCGCGGCAGGGCGCCGCCCAGACGGGCGACTACGTACACATCATCATCTATGGCCCGGTGCAGGTCAAGGCCAGCGCCCTGGGCGCGGCAATAACAGTGGGCAACAAACTCGCCGTTGATAGCAGCGGTGCAGCCCGCGGTCTCGAGACCGTCGAGGTTGGCGGCGTGCGGCTGGCCGAAAGCGCGCCCACGATCGGCATGGCCCTGGAAAACCTGGATGCAAGCAAGGCGGGGCTGATCTGGGTGCTCGTGAACCCGCAATGAGAGGCGGCGCTATGAAACGATTGCGCATTTTCTTTGCACCTGTTCTGATGTTGATCATCACGAGCGCGGTCCTGGCCCAATCCGGTAACGGATTCGACTTGAGCTGGGCGACGGTTGATGGCGGCGGCGGGACAAGCACAGGCGGCGCTTACACGTTGCAGGGCACGATCGGCCAACCCGACGCAGCCGCGCTGCTTGGCGGTAGTTACACCTTGCAGGGCGGTTTTTGGGGTGATGTCGAGGCTCCGACGCCGACCGCCACGCCCACGCCAACCCGGACGCCCACACAGGTTCTGACCTGGACGCCGACCCGGACGCCGACCCGGACGCCAACACAGGCGCCGACCTGGACGCCAACGCGCACACCGACGCAGGCGCTGACCTGGACGCCGACCCGGACACCAACGCGCACGCCGACGCAGGCGCTGACCTGGACGCCCACGCGCACGCCAACGCGCACGCCAACGCAGGCGCCGACCTGGACGCCAACCAGCACGCCGACGGCTACGCCTGTCGGGTCCTTGCTGCCGATCACACTCGCGGTTGACTCCGGCAACCGGGCCATGCAGTTGGGTTGGAACGTCACCAACGATCCCACCGTGACCGACTATCGCATCCTGCGTGCGGAAGGCGCCAATGGCATCTTCCAGCCCATCGCCGAACACTGGCTCGATACGGTCTACTTCGACTCGGATCACGACGCCGGTAACAACCTCATACCCAACACCACCTACTGCTATCGGGTGGAAGCGCGCCGCAGCAACGGCGTCGTGGTCATGACTTCCAACGTGAGCTGCGTCGCCTTTGGCTCGCTCGATCTCTACGTGCCCGACACGATTGGCCGGCCAGGCGAGCTCGTGATCGTGCCTGTCAACATTCGCAACGCCGACGGACTGGCAATCACCTCCAGCGACATCTGGATGGAGTTCAACGGCGACGTCATCGAATCTGTGGCGATTTCGCGCACGGCGCTGACGGAGAGCTATCAGTGGGAGAAAGCCGTACATGATACCGGCAATCCACCCACGAAACGGCTGATCATTTCCTATATCAACCTTAACCCGGATCGGTTGAATGGAAACGGCTCGCTGTTTTGGTTGACCTTCAGGGTGAGGGGACAGCCGGGCAATACCAGTCTGCTCAACCTCAAGGAGTTCATCACCAACATCGGCGGCTCCAGCATCCAGGATATCTCCAATCCAGGACAAGATGTGCCTCTGCGGTTGACAGATGGTCTCTTCACCGTGGGAGCAGCGACAGAGCCTTACACCCTGGGCGACGTGGATGGGGACGGCGTGATCCGCGCCGCAGATGCCGCCCTGGCCTTGCGGCTGGCCACCGGTTTCCGGACACCCACTTCACGTGAGCTGCGCGCCGGTGATGTCAATGGCAACGGCGTCCTCGATAGCGCCGACGCCAGCATGATCCTCTACTATGCGGCGAGGCTCGCCTGGCCGGTTCCCATCGCGCTCGAGAGCGCCAGCGGCATTCAAGTGACTTCCAACGTGCGTCTCAGCAGCATCCAGGCGCAGCAAGGGGCGAATGTCCTCATCACCCTCGGTGCGGATAGTCTGAGCCAGATCGCCGGCGGTCTCTTTGGGATCACCTATGACACGCGCGTGGTCGAGAGTGTGGTGAACGTCACCAAGACCGGTCTCGCCACCAACTTCAGCGTGGCCTTCCGCGACAGCGGCAGCGGCCTGCTCACCATCGCCCTGGGTGATGATGAGGAGATCAGCGGCAGCGGCAACCTGGTGATCATCGAATTCAAGCTGCGCAGCAATGCAACCGTGGGCGCCTCGCCGCTGACATTGGGCAGCGCCCGTTTGAACGACCACTACGGTCGCGACTTCATTACCAGCTTTGCCAGCAACAATCTCACACGGCAGAGCGGCACGATTACCGTGGCGCCGGCGTCAGTCAGCGGCAAGGTTTATCTGCCACTGATGAGACGGAGATAATGACCTGACAGGGTGGACGGCAGCACTCCCGGCTGCCGTCCACGCTCAGTTTGGCCCCCTCTGCCAGCGTTCTCTCCCCATTCATATCAAGGCTGTCAAATGACCCTGGCGTTGAGCAAGATCATCATCATTCATGCCCCGGCGGACGCCATTTGGCAAGTGATCCGCGACTTTGGCGCCTCCTGCCGCTATCTCCCAATGGTTGTCAACTGCGCGGTGGCGGGCGCAGGAGTAGGTGCGCTGCGCACGCTGACCAGCGCCGATGGCAGCACGATTGTCGAGCGCCTGGAAACACTGGACGAGACCGCCCTGCGGTTGAGCTATGCCTTGCTGACCGACACCCCCTTTGGCGACTGCCTGACGAGCATGGCCGTGCGTGATTTGGGTCCGAACCAGGCCGAGCTGACGTGGTCGGTGACCTTCCGGCCCGATGGACTGCCGGCGGATGAAGCCCTGGCGCTGCTCGAAGGCGCACTGACAGAGAATTGCCTCGCGCTGAAGCAGATCATGGATCGTTTGCCTGTGCTTGTCGCGCGTGGTAAAATCTAGTCCGTGCTGTGTCTAATACACACGAGGGACTAGATCATGTTCGTAGGCAGGAGTCAGAGGGCGATTGACGCGGCCCCCCCCCCCCCCCCCCGCCCGGCCCGGGGGGGGGCCCGGCGGGAGCGGGGGGGCCCCCTCCCCCCCCCCCCGCGGGGGGGGGGGGGGGGGGGGGGGGGGAGGGGGGGGAGGGGGGGGTTTGAATCACCCCCGCGGAGGGAGCGGGGGGGGGGGGGGGGGGGGCCCCACCCCCCCCCCCGCCCGGCCGGGGGCCCAGGGGGGGGAAAAAAAAGGGGGGGGGGGGAAAACAAAAGGGGGCCCCCCCCCCCCGGGGGGGGGCAAAAAAAAAAAAACCCCCCGGGGGGGGGAAAACAAGGGGGAGCCCCCCGGCTGTTGGGGGGGCCGGGGGGCGGGGGGGGCACACCATATCTCTCGGGGAAAGAACCTGCCAATCCAATCCACGTGTACCTTGAGATTGGGCAGAAGGTCATCTTTGCCGGCGCGTTGACGTGGCCGGGCTGGTGTCGGTTGGGCCGTGATGAGCGCGCGGCGCTGCAAGCGCTGTGCGATTACGGCCCGCGCTACGCGCGTGTTCTACACGCCGCGCAGGTTGAGTTTCAGCCGCCGGCCGACCCGTCGGGGTTCGTGGTGATCGAACGGCTGATCGGCAATGCCACCACCGATTTTGGTGCGCCCAACATCCCTCCTTCCGACGACGCCCGTCCATTCACCACGACTGATGTTCAAAACGCCCAGGCCCTTCTGCGGGCCTGCTGGTCTGCCTTCGATGCTGTGCTGCAGGATGCCGCGGGCAAGACCCTGCGCAAAGGTCCGCGCGGCGGTGGTCGCGACCTGGAAACGATGGTCAAACACGTGCTGGACGCGGACGCGGCCTATCTTGGCCGGCTGGCCTGGAAGACCAAGCGCAGCGAAGCGGCCGATCCAGGCACAGAGCTGGATCGCACCCGCCGGGCAATCCTGGCCGCGCTGGCCGCGGCGGGGCGGGGCGAAATCCCGGCGCAAGGCCCGCGCGGGGGCGCCCTCTGGGCGCCGGCCACCTTCGTGCGCCGCGTAGCCTGGCATCTGCTCGATCATCTCTGGGAGATCGAGGATCGCGCCGAAACTCCTTAGTTCATGGAGATGGAATCCATAAATTCTGCTAAATTTGTGGAGTCGAGCTCCATAAATTTTGCCAAATTTGTGGAGTTGAACTATCATGGGCGCCATGATAGCACGCGCATATGAACCGCTCGATCGTTTCTTGCAGCCGAACAAGGTGTTGCTCATCTACGGACCTCGTCGCGCCGGCAAAACGACGCTGCTTCGCAATTTTCTCAATCAGACCACGCTTCGCTACAAGCTCGACTCTGGCGACAATATCCGCACGCAGCAGCTCCTCAGTTCACAGGACTTCAGTCAGATCTTGGCCTACGTCGAAGGCTATGAGCTGTTAGCCATTGATGAAGCCCAGGGAATTCCCAACATCGGGATGGCCCTCAAGATCATCGTGGACCAGGCGCCGGGTATCCGGGTGCTGGCAACCGGATCATCCTCGTTCGAACTGGCCGGCCAGGTGGGCGAGCCGCTCACCGGGCGCAAACACACCCTGACGCTGTATCCCGTTTCGCAAGCTGAGCTGCTGCATTCACAGGTCAACCGCTTCGAGCTGCGCCAGCGCCTGGAGGACTACCTGGTCTATGGCAGCTATCCGGAAGTGATCGTGGCTCCCACAGACAATGCCAGAATCGAGGTCATCACCGAAATCGCCAACTCCTATCTGCTGAAGGATATCCTGGCGTGGGACCGGGTCAAAAGCTCGCGCACGCTGCTGAGCCTGCTCAAGCTGTTGGCTTTTCAAGTGGGGCAGGAAGTGTCACTCAATGAACTCGCGACGCAGCTCAGTGTGGATGTCCGCACGGTGCAGCGTTACCTCGACCTGCTGGAGAAAGCGTTCGTCATCATACGCGTGGGTGGTTTCAGTCGCAACCTGCGCGGCGAAGTGACGAGCAAGGCAAAGTATTATTTCTTCGACAACGGCATCCGTAACGCCCTCATCGCCCAGTTCAACCGCCTCGATCAACGCAACGATGTGGGGCAGTTGTGGGAGAACTTCGTCTTTGTGGAGCGCATGAAGCACCGCACCTACGCCGCGATCTACGCAAATATCTACTTCTGGCGCACGTATGACCAGCAGGAGATTGACCTGGTGGAGGAACGCGACGGCAAACTGTTCGGCTACGAATGCAAATGGTCGCCCAAGCGGGTGGGACCAGCGCCGCGCAACTGGACGGCGACCTATCCGGAGGCGGAATTCGCGGTCATCACACCGGAAAACTACCTTGATTTCGTGTTGTGACCACTGCGGCTGTTCCCACAACCGGATGCGGTTGGTGAAAATGCAGCCGCAGCGGTCAACAACACCTTTCCGCTATCCTCCCAACCACCCCGGTGCGTAGTCGAAATTCACCTCATTGTGGGTCAGCAGCACCAGGCCGCTGCCGTCAGGCTGGACGCGCAAGATCTCGCTGTAGCCGTTGCCGGGCCGGTAGCCGCTGAAGACGATGGCGTCGCCCTCGAAGCCCCAGGCGGGTGAGCCTGGTCCCAGCAACTGCGGCACGAGCAGGCTGATGTCTGTCCCATCGGGCCTCATCGTGTAGAGCGCCTGCCCCTGCGGCCGGCTGCCCCAGAATACGATGCGACCGAACGAAGGCTCCCAGCTTGGATCGCCGTCGCCGCCGAAGTTGACCGTCAGGCGCTGGGCGTTGCTGCCGTCGGCGTGCATGACGAAGATCTCGCCGTTGGGCGTATACAGGTCGGAGGTGTAGACGATGCGGCCGCTGTCGAACGACCAATTCGGCTGCATCTCGTGGGTGGTGTTATTCGTCACCTTGCTGATGGTGTGCGTGGTCAGATCGAAGATGTAGATATCCCAGTCGCCGTCGCGGTCCGACTCGAAGGCGATCTTTTGGCTGTCGGGCGACCAGGCTGGGTTGCGGTGGTTGAATGGCCCCTCGGTTAGCATCGTGGCCGCGCGACCGTCGCGGCTCATCACCCAGATCTGACTGGTCGCCGGGCTGCCGGCGTCATGACGCTCGTAGGCGATCCAGCGGCCGTCGCGCGAGCCGGCCGGCGCGGTCTCGAAGGCGTCCGCGGTGAAGGTCAGGCGCACCTGGTTGCGGCCGTCGGGCCACATGCGATAGATCTCGCTGTTGCCGTCCCGATCGCTGGCGAACACCACCTGCGGCTGCCCGTCGTCCTGAATTACCGTCAGCGCGTCGCTCTCCTGACTGGTCACGAACACCCTGGTCAGCATCGGGTCGGAGGCGATCCCCTCATCCGCACCTGCCGGCACGGGGATGCTGGTGATCAACGACCAGTTCAAGGTATCGTAGATCTTCACCTCGTCGCCGCAGGCCACGAACAGGCGCCCGGTCCGTGGGTTGACCAGCAGCACGTAAGGCTCTTTGCCAACCTCGATCGCACCCACGATCTGATCCAGGTAGACGTCAATCACGGTCACCGTGTGCGCCGGCCCGCGGTTGGCGACGTACAGCCGCCGGCTGGCCGGGTCATAGGCGATGCCGTACGGCGCCGGCACGTTGTCCCAGTGGCCCAGCACGCTGGTCCCGCGCAGGTGATACACCTGGTTCGAGCCGTGGGCCGTCAGGAACACTTCATCTCCCCCGGGATCGCTGGCGAACATGGCCGGTTCGTGGCCGACGCCGCTGAGCGTCTGCACCACAGCCAGCGTGACCGGGTCGAACACGGTCACCGTGTCGCTGCCGTAGTTGGCGATGTAGCCATAGCTGCCCGCGATGACCACGCCATCAGGCATGGATCCGGTTGGGATCGTGCCGACCACAGCGCCCAAGACGGGGTCCACCACCGTGGCATTGCTCGTCTGCCGGTTGGCGACCACCACGCGGCCGCTGGACGGGATGAGCGCCACGCCGTTAGGCCCCTGCGTGGCTGACCCTAAGTCAATCTGCGCTTGCAGGCTCAGGTACTCGTTGACCACCCCTAGCGTGTGACCGCTGTGGTCTATGCCGTGGAACGCCACGTAGACGCGAGTGTCCATGTAGACGCTATCGTGCGAGGCGTTGACCGCCACGCCGTGCGGCCGGCTGCCGACCGGCAGGTTCAACCGCCCGGCCCAGTAGGGTGTCCTCACGACACCGGGCGCGGCCGTCGGGATAGCCGTGCGCGTCGCCGTCGGAGTAGGGCTTGCCCCTGCCCCCGTCGGCGTCGGGGTCGCCGTGTGTGTCGCTGTGCGCGTCGGCGTCGCGGATGGCGTCGCATTTTGCGGGCAGATATTCAGCGAAGCGTCGTCAATGATCGTGCGACTGATGCCGCCCGTGCCGTTGTTGTAGGTGCCGAACTGCAAGCGCAGCGTCTGGCCCGCGTACGGAGTCAGGTCAAGGGACGTGGCCTCACGCCAGGTTGGGTTGTTGATCCGCTCGGTCAACAGCCAGACGAGGCTGCCGTCGCTGCGGATGGCGAGGACATAGAAGAAATCGGCGCCCAGCGGCGCCAACGGGCGATCGCTGGCGTCGCGGTTGAGAAGCTGCCGAAGTTCCGCCTCGCTGCGTGGCAGCATCTTCGGATCGGGCGGCGCGGCCGTTGCCTGGCCGCTGGCGCCGTCACCCCACACGTTGATGCGCCAGAAGCGCACCTCTGACCTCCCTAAGCCTGCCACGACCACGGCCTGTTCGACGGGCGAGTAGCTCGCCACATTGGCGCCACCCTGTGCGATGCCCGTGCGCATGGCGCGATCACCGCTGTGGACCGGCGCGTTGACATAGGCCGCCAGCACCGGATTGGTGCGAATGATCCACGCCTCGTTGGTCTCGAAGCCGCCGTTCACCAGCATGTTCGAGCAGTCGGAGGGTGTGGGTGTGGGGGTGGCCGTGTGCAGCATGTTGCACGGTCGGCGTCGGCGTAGCCGTCGGCGGAACCGCGGGCACGCTGTACTGAAACAGGGGTAGGTAAAGCCAGAACGTCCGAGGCTCAACTGGTCGGCCACCGGGGGGAGGTGTCAGAGTGAACCAGGGATCCTGGGGAGGGCAATGCGCCCCAGACTCGCCGAGGCCACGCTCGCAAGCACGAACAGGGCCAACAGCGCGCCGCCGATGAGCATCAGTGTTTTGGATCTCATGCTATCCTCCTGCGCAAGGGGAATCGCTGCCACCCGTTGCCCAGCCAGGTGCTGGCAACCCGGCAGCGGACACGGCGACCTGGCCAGGCCCAGAGTCGTCTGTTTTCCCATTGTGATGACGCAGGCCGTCTGCAGGAGATGTGCTGACCTCATGACCAGACGCCCGCCGGCGCGCGGCAGCGTGGTTCTGGCACAAGCAGAGGCTGCCGTGCGCAGAAGTGAACCCTGAGCGGCACAACTGGCCCATCCGTTATCTGCCTCCCCCGGCCATTTGGGCCACTGATACCCCGATGTTATAATCACGTTACGCCGCTCTGGTTGTATCAGGCGGTGACTCTGAACCTGTTGTTGCGAGAATGAGTCCTATGCGTATCAAACCTACTGTGAATCACCGCCGCGCCTGGGGTCTACCCTGGCTGCTGATTGCGATCCTGCTGCTGACCAGCTGCGGCCAGCCCACCCCCGCGCCTTCACCCACGCCAACGAAGACGCCGAAGGCGCCCGCGGCCCAGGCCACCGACGCGCCCAAAGCCGTCCCGCCGACCGATACGCCGGCGCCGCCGGCAACGGACACCCCGGCGCCGCCCGCCGACACCCCCGCCCCAACTGACACGCCTACGCCGGCGCCGCTGCCCGGCAATTATCTCGATCCGGCCAAAGACCCCAACCTGGCGCCGTTCACCGGCCTGCCGTTGACCGACGCGACCGTGCGTGACCGGCGGCCCCTGGCGATCAAGGTGGCGAACACCGAAAACGTGCGGCCGCAGGACGGGCTGAGCAAGGCGGATGTGGTGATCGAGCAGCGCGTCGAGTACAACCTCACCCGGTTCACGGTGATTTACTACAGCCAGGGCGCGGAGCGCGTCGGCTCGATTCGCAGCGCGCGCTTGCCTGATCTGGAATGGCCGGCGGTGTTCGACGCGGTGCTCTGCTTCTCCGGCGGCGTCGAGCCGGTGCGCCAGAAGCTCTACGCCTCCGATTTTGCCGACCGCATCCTGGAACAGGCGCGCAACGGCAGCGCCTACTTCCGCGATCCCAACATCGCGGTGCCCAACAACCTGTTTGCCAGCACCACCACCCTGTGGAACGTGACCGCGGCCCGCGGTTGGGACAAGCGGCCGCAGCCGGCGTTGGGCTGGGTTTTCAGCGCCAACCCGCCGGCCAACGGCCGCAGTGTGACCAGTATCAAGATTCCCTATCCCACCGGCACTGACCGCGTGGAGTGGCGCTACGACGCGGGCAGCGGTCGCTGGCTGCGCTGGCAGGGCGGCGTGGCGCAAAACGACGCCAGCATCGGCGCGCAGTTGAGCAGCGCGAACATCGTGGTCATGGCGGCCAATCATGTGCCCACCCTGATCCTGGAGCACGACACCGTGGATCGCGGCGTCAACCGCTCGATCGAAATTCAGGTGTGGGGCGAAGGCCCGGTGACCGTCTATCGCGATGGCCAGGCCTACCAGGGCAAGTGGATTCGCGGCGGCCGTCAGGACCCCTTGCGCTTTGTGGATGGCAATGGCAATCTGATCCCGCTCAAGCCGGGCAACACCTGGATGCAACTCGTGCCGCTCGATATGACGGTGACGGCGCAGTAAGTACAAAGTACAAAGTACAAAGTGCAGAGTATCCTTCGCCCTGTTGAGTGAGAACGCCTTCGTGCGCAATGAATAGCGGGTGGTGAAAGAGGAGAGAGAACGGAGAACGGAGAACGGAGATCGGAGATCGGAGAACGGAGAACGGAGAACGGAGAACGGAGAACGGAGAACGGAGATCGGAGATCGGAGATCGGGTGGTGAGGGTGTTGATTGGAAGAAGGTTGATTGAGGAAGAAGGTTGACTTGGGGAAGAGGGAGGAAGGTGAGGATGCGACGGCTTTGGGGTGTAGCGCGGGTGTTGATGGGGGTGGTGGTTTTGTTGACGGGCTTGCTAAGCCCGGCGGCCGCAAGTCCGGCGCCGGCGGGAACGACGCCGGCCGATGGTGCAGTTGCGCCGTTTACCGGGCTGCCGGTGCGCGATTCAAAAATTCTGACGCGGCGGCCGCTGGCGATCAAGGTGGCTAATACGGTGAATGTGCGGCCGCAAGGCGGTTTGAGCAAGGCCGATGTGGTGATCGAGCACCGCGTCGAGTACAATCTGACGCGCATGACGGCCATCTTTCACAGCCAGGGCGCGGAGCGCGTCGGTTCGATCCGCAGCGCACGCCTGCCTGACATGGAATGGCCGGTGATTTTTGATGCTGTGCTCTGCTTCTCCGGCGCGTCCACCGAAGTGCGCAAGATGCTGTACGAATCGGACTTCAAGGAGCGGCTTTTGGAGCAGGCGCTCAACGGCCCGGCCTATTTCCGCGATCCCAAGCGCGCGGTGCCACACAATTTGTATGCCAGCACGACCACTCTGTGGAATGTCGCGCAGAAGCGCGGTTGGAACAAAGCGCCTGAGCCGAAACTCGGCTGGACGTTCGACGCGGCCGCGCCAGCCGGCGGCAGCGCGGCGTCCAACCTCAAGATTCCCTATCCCACCCGCAGCGACCGCGTCGAATGGCGCTACGATTCCAAGGCGGGCCGTTGGCTGCGCTGGCAGGGCGGCGCCATCCACAAGGACGCCGGGACGAACACGCAGTTGAGCGCGGCCAATGTCGTGGTGCTCACGGCCGTTCATGTGGCGACGCCCATTTTGGAGCACGGCACGGTGGATGTGGGCATCAATCGTTCGATTGAGATTCAGGTGTGGGGCGAGGGCGCGTTGACTGTCTACCGCGACGGCAAGGCCTACCCCGGCAAGTGGGTGCGGCCAGAGCGCCAATCGCCTTTGACCTTCCTGGATGCCAACGGCCAGGTCATTCCGCTCAAGCCGGGCAACACCTGGATGCAACTCGTGCCGCCCGATATGACAGTGACGGCGTGCCGGAGTGGGAACAGGGGGGGGACGGCCGCCCCCCGGCCCCCGGCCCCGGGGGGGGGGGGGGCGGGGGGGGGGGGGGGGGGGGTGGGGGGGGGCGGCGGCCCAGGCGCGGGCCGGGGGGGAGGGGGGGGGGGGGGGGGGGGTGGCGCCTTGGGGCGTGGGGCGGGGGGGGAGGCGCGCCCCCGCGGGGCCGGGGGGGGGCAGGGGGGCCGGGGCCCCGGGCCCGCCGCGCCCCGGCCGGGCGGCGGCCGGGGCGCCCGGGCGGGGGCGGGGGGGGGGGGGGGGGGGGGGGCGGTCGGCCGGCGCTCCCCCCGCGCCGGGGGGGGCTGGTTAAAGCCGGGGCGAGCGTAAAGGGGGGGGAGGGGTGGCCCGGCGGCCGGTCCGAAGGCCATTCCGGGGGGGGCCCGCAAAAAGCCGGCGGCGGGGGTACCCCCGCCGCCTGAAACCTGACCAGCCTACGGAGAGTCCATGCCTGACGACATTCACAGCACCCCTATTCCCGACCTGAATACGCTTGCCCCGGCCATGCGCGCGTACATCGAGATGTTGCAGGCCGAAAATCGCAGCCTGCGCACGGAGTTGGAACAGACCAGGGGCGTGCGCCGCGTGGAACGAGCGGCCGCGCCGCGGGTCAGCGCTCCCCGGCCGTCCGCGGCCGAGCCGGAGCCGCTCAATCTGCCGGCTATCCAGTATTCGCCCGCTACGATGCTCATCAGCATCAGCGGCCAGGGCATGGTCAAGCGCACGCCGCTCAACGCGTATGGCAAACAGCGCCGGGGCGGTATGGGCGTTTACGACATCAAGCTGAAGGACGATGACGCGCCCGCCTTTCTCCTGATTGCGTTGGAAAGCGAGACGCTGCTGGTGGTCACCAGTCGCTGCCGCGCGTACCGCGTACCGGTGAGCAGCCTGCACCTGGGCGAGGTGCGTGACCGGGGCGATGGCCTGGCCGAACGCCTGCGCCTGACTGAGGGCGAGAAGATCAGCGCAGTGCTGGCCGTCAACGATGCCAATGAAAACGATCGCCCCTGGGTGCTGCTGGGCACGGCCACAGGCGCTGTGCGCCGCATGCGCCGCAACTTCGTCGGCCCCAATCTGGCCGATGGCACCATTCTGTATGAGCCCAAGGATGGCGGCCCGCCGACGGTGATGTGTCTGAGCCGCGGCGATGGCGATCTTTTCCTGGCGAGCAACACCGGCCTGGGCATCCGTTTCGAGGAGAAACTGGTGTCGCACCGAGGCACCCGCGGCATCAGGCTGACGCCGCAGGAGCGCCTGGTGGGCATGGCGCCGCTGCCCGCTGACGGCAGCGTGCTCCTGGTGAGCGCGGATGGACAGGGGGTGTTCCGGCCGATGGAGAGTTTTGCCGCCAGCAAATCCGCAGGCGGGCAAGGCAAGATCGCCATCAAGACCGAATCCCTGGTGGCCGCGCTGCCGGTCCGCGCCGCGGATGAGATGTTGTGCATCAGCGCGTTTGCCAAGCTGATCCGCTTCGACGCGGCCGAGGTGCCGCCCCGCACCAGCGTGGCGCAGGGAGTCAATGTGATGGAACTGCGCGGCGACCGCGTCACGGCGGTCACGGTCTGTACGCCGCCGGGCTAACGAATCAAGGAGAATCAACATGGGAGAGATCAACATTGTCCAGGCTGTGGAGGAGTTTGCACGCGTTACCCAGGGCGCTGCGGCCGCCGACCTGGAACGTCCCTGGGTGTGGGGTGCATACGACGAGGAAGGTGTGCGCTTTGCCTTCTTTCGCACCTACGAGGAACTGCGAGAGCTGGAAGTGCGCCTGTTGACCGCCCGCAGCGCCGCCGGCTGCGCGCCGACGGCCGGTCAGCGCATCCTGGCGCTCTACCACCTGGCGCATCGTGATCTGCAGGCCGCGCTGCTGGGTGTGTCGCCGGCCCTGGCCGCCCAGGCGCCTGCAGCGGGCGAATGGTCCGTGCAGCAAACCCTGGCCCACATGACCAAGGCCACGATCGGTTTCTACGCGGTGGTGCGCGGCGCGCTGGACAGCCGGCGCGGCGGCGTCGCAGAGCCGCCGGACATGACCGATGAGCTTTGGCAGTCCACGGCTGGCGTCAGCTTCGAGGCGCTGAACGCGCAGCTCGAAGGCGAGTTTACGGATCTTTTGGCTTTCGACGCCGCTTGGCACGATCGCGTCCTGGCCGAACTGGCCGACGTGACAGAAGAGGAATTGGCCTGGCCCGCGCGCTACTGGGAAGGGTACGACATGCCGCTGCGCTTTCGCCTGCATCGCTTCGACGCGCATCTGCGCCAGCACACCATCCAGGTGGACAAGACGCTGCTGGCGCTCGGCCACGAACTCACGGAAGCCCGGCGCCTGCTGCGCCTGATCTACGCTGCACTGGCCGAGGTCGAAGGCGCGTTGATCGGCGCGCCGGATGCTGTGGGCCTCGATCTGCGCCGTCAGACCGCCGCCGCCATCGCCGGCCGCGCCCATGAGATCGCCGCCATCCTAAAGTCATAGACGACAGGAATTCCAAATGTGAACGGAATGGCTGCCCGTAAATGGGCCTGCGCTCCTCGTTTGGGCGGTTTTGGCCCAAGATCCCCGAGATAGGTGGGCAGCAAGAGGGATTGTGGGCGTTGGAAAGCTACATTTGGAAATGCGGCGCCCCGTAGGGGCGCCTTGACTTGAGCGAGCGATGCCCCCCACACCCGTCGTCCCGTAGGGACGCCCTGACCTTAGCGATGCCCCCCCACACCCGTCGTCCCGTAGGGACGATTGAATGAGCCCCGAGCGCAATCCGTCGCTATACCACGACCGCGGGGGATGGATTCAACCGTCCCTACGGGACGGATACGGCTCGTGCGATGATGGCTAAGGTCAGGTGTCCCTACGGGACGCGTCGCGCCCACCAGGACGGCCTGGCGCTGGCCAGTCACATGGATGGCTACATTTGGAACTGCTGCATAGACGACGAGCAATGACATCTGCTTGATCCTGCATAGAGGCAATTTGAGCGGGCAGTAGCGCGATTTCCGGCAGCGCCAGGTACTTGCTCAAGTGTCCCCAGTAGAAGTTGCCCAGGTCATGCGGCCAGGCGGCGGCGTACTGCGCCGCGTACTGCTGCACCAGGCTGCGCACCCGTTCGTCTGCCATCTGCCCCTGCGGCGTCAGCGGCTCGGTACACTGCATCTGCACGTGACCGGACAGGCTCAGCGTCACGAAGACAGGAATCACGGCCGCGCCGCTGCGCACGGCCAGCTCGGCAAAACCGACGCCAAACGGCCGTTGGCGACCGTAGAAGGGCAGCGTGAGCGCCTGACTGACCTGGTAGCCATCCGCCGCGATGCTCAGCACGCCGCCGCGGTTCAGGGTTTGCAGGCCCACCACCATCTGCGCGGCCAACCCCACCTTTTCATCCACCCGCTGACTCTCATCATCCACCAGGAAACGGCCCTTGTAGCGGTGCAGGCCGAGCAGATCGAGCTTGGCGCCCCCGCGGCCCACGATCATCAAGTCGTCTGCACCCTGGCGGGCCAGGATCAACAGGGAGAGTGTGCTGAGGGCGGCATGGCGATTGAGGATGATGACGCCGCGGCCCTGCGCTTGGGCCGCGGCCAAAATCTCCAGGCCCTGCACCTGCACGTACGCGTCGAAGACCGCCGGCGTGGCCTGGGCCAGCGCGGCCAGGCGCCAGGCATGCCACAGGTTGGAGCAAAGGCTCAAGCGGATCACCGCCTTCGCCGCGACCGGCTGATCGAGCAGCGCCAGGCAGCGGCGCAGCAGGGCCACCTGCGGCTGGAACGCGCGCTGCTGCAGCCAGGTCTGGCCGCTCAACCAGGCCAGGAAGCGCGCGCCGGTCGCGTAGGGCAGCCGGCTGCCCACGGCCTGCGGTCCGCCGCGCATGAGCGCCTGCGCCAGCGCGCTGATCTTCTGGCGGGTGGACAGATCAGGCCGGGCCAGGATGGTATGCACGCGCGGCCGCGGCGGCGTAGAAAGGGCGGTTTTCTCCAAAACTGGCTTAGCCGCGGGCGGCTCGCCAGGCTCTGCGCTCACCAGCGCCTGGGCCATGCCGGCCACGCTGGGCGTCTGCAGGAGCGTCTGCGCAGGTACGGTGCGTTGCAGATGCTCCTCGATCAGCACGTGCAGCTCCACCAGGGCCAGGGAATCGCCGCCCAGGTCGAAGAAACTGGTGTTGCGATCGGGCACGGCCGCGCCCAGGACGGCCTGGAAAAGCTCCTGCAGCGTCAGCTCCACCGCTGCGCGTGACAGATCCGCGGCCGCGGCCGTGGGCGGCGGCGCGGTCCATGCGGCCACGGTCTCCAGCGCGCCGTCGAGGTACAGGCGGCGGGTGGTCTGGTGCTGCACCTTGCCACTGCTCGTCTTGGGCAGGCTGAGCGGGGCGATCAGGGCGATACTGTAGGCCAGGATGCCGTGCTGCCGCGCCACGGCCAGGCGAATGGCGCGCACGATTTCATCGGCCTGATCCTGGCGCTTGCGGAACTCGCGACGCAGCTCTTGCACGATCACCAGGCGCTCCTGGCCGGCGACGGTGACGCCAAAGGCCGCACAGCTATCGGTTTGCAGGGCCGCGTGACTGGCCGCGACGGTCAGCTCGATGTCCTGCGGGTAGAAGTTGCGCCCCTGGACGATGATGAGGTCCTTGATGCGTCCCAGGATCATCAGCTCACCTGCATGCCAGAAGCCCAGGTCGCCCGTGCGCAGGAAGGGGCCGGCGCCGCTGTCGGCCAGGGTGGCGCCAAAGGTGTGCTGCGTCTCGTCCGGGCGATTCCAGTAGCCTGCGGCCACGCTGGGGCTGCGGAACCAGATTTCGCCGATCGTGTCGGGGCCGCAGAGGATGCGCTGTTCAGGCTGGGCGATGACCAGTTCCACGTCAGGGGCACTCAGCGGACGTCCACAGCCCACCAGGGCGTAGCCATCCACGCCCGTGGCCGGGCGCACCTGCTGCTGCTCTAGGCCGCGCGGGTCGAAGGTGAAGATGGACGGCGCCGTCGCTTTGCGGCTGCCCGCCACGAACAGGGTCGCTTCGGCCAGCCCGTAGGCGTGATAGAAGTTCTGCGGCCGAAAGCCGCACGGCTCGAACGCGGCGTCGAAGCGGGCCAACGTTTCGGCGCGCACCGGTTCTGCGCTGTTGACCGCCACCTGCCAACTGCTGAGATCGAGGCCGGCCTTTTGCGCGGGCGTGATCTTTTGTGCGCACAGGTCGTAGGCGAAGTTGGGCGCGGCGCTGGTGTGCCCGCGGAAGCGGCTGATGGCCTGCAGCCAGCGCACCGGATTTTGCAGAAAATCGGTGGGCGAAAGCAGGACGCAGGGCGCGCCGATGAAGATCGCTTGCAGGGCCATGCCGATCAGGCCGCCGTCGTGCTGCAGCGGCATCCAGTTGACGACGACCGTCGTTTCATCCTGCTCCCAGACGCTTTGCAGGCAGCGGGCATTCGCCAGGATGCTGCTGTGCGGGATCATCACGCCTTTGGGGTCGGTGGTGGAGCCGGAGGTGTACTGCAAGAAAGCGATCATCTGCGGGGTGAGCGGGCGCGGCTGCCAGGGCGGCCCTGGTTCGGCCAACGCCTGCTGGAGGTCCAGCCAGTGCAGCGCGGCCAGGCCGGGCGTCTGGCCGATGCGGCGATCGAGAGTGGCGATGACCTCGGGCGCGGCCAGGGCCACGGTCGCGCCCGCGTCCTGCACGATCCATTGCAGCCGCGTGGCCGGCCGTCCCGCCCGCTGCAGGGCCGGCGGGTGCGCGGGCACGGCAATCATGCCCGCGTAGAGGCAGCCCAGGAAGGCCGCCATGAACGCCAGGTCAGAGGGGAAGGGGACGAGCACGCGGTCGCCCGGTTGGGCCACGCACTGCAGCGCCGCCGCCACCTGTCGCGCTTGCCGGTCCAACTGGCTGTAGGTCAGGCGCTGTTCCTCTGTCTCGCCATCGGTCAGGTAGATGTAGGCGGGGCGGTCTGGCTGTCGAGCAGCGCGCCAACGCAGCACATCAACCAGGGTGTCGGCCTCAGGCGCTGCCATCACTCGGCCAGGCTCTTTTTATCAATTTTGCCGGTGGGGCTTTTGGGCAGGCTGGCGCGGAATTCGATCAGGCGCGGGCATTTGTACTCGGCCAACTGCGCTTCGCAGTAGGCGATCAGCTCGCGCGCGCCGGCTTCGGCGCCCGGTTTGAGCACGACGAAGGCTTTCAGGCGTTCATCCAGGTTTTTGCGCTGCAGGCCGATGACCGCGACTTCGGCTACGGCCGGGTGCGCTTGCAGTACGCGCTCGACCTCGGCAGGGAAAACGGAAAAACCGCTGACCTTGACCATCTCGCGCAGGCGGTCTACGATGAAGAGGTAGCCGTTGGCGTCCAGGTAGCCGGCGTCCCCGGTGTGGAACCAGCCCCCGCGCAGGGCTTCGGCGTTGGCCTCTGGCCGATTCTGATAGCCGCTGAAAACCTGCGGCCCGCGCACGATAATTTCACCAGCGCTGCCCGGCGGCATGTCGGCGTCCGTCTCATCCACGATGCGCAGGGAGGTGCCCCACACCGGCTTGCCCACCGAGCCGGGCGGCGCGCTGCGCATCAGGGCCGCGTTGGCAAAGGTCAGGGGCACCGCCTCGGTCATGCCGTAACCGGTGATGACTTCAACCTGGAAGCGAGCCTTGAACTGCGCCATGACTTCGGAAGAAATGGTGGCGCCGCCGAACATCACCTTGCGCAGGGAGCTGAGATCGAAGGCGGCCACTTGCGGAGAGTGGAGCAGCAGGTTGGCCAGCATGGGCACACCCGCGAAGTAGGTCACGCGGTCGCGCTGGATGTTGGCGGCCAGGGTGGCGATGTCAATGCGGCCGACCAGGCTCAGCGCGGCGGTGGTGGCGCAGGCCACGAGCAGGATGGTCTGGCCGAAGATGTGCGAGGCCGACGCGGTCATCAGGATGACGTCGCTGGGGCCAAGCTCCCACTGATCGCGCGCGAGCAGTTCGGTGAAGAAGTGCAGGTTGGCATGGCTGAGCATCGCGCCTTTGGGGCGCCCGGTGGTGCCGGAGGTGTAAAGCACGACGGCTACGTCCTGCGGTTGGGTGACCGCGGTCGTGAAGTCGCTGCTGGCGGCGCTCAGCAGCGGCGCCAGGCGTTGGGCCGCGGGCGGGCAGGCCGTGCTGCCGGGCAGATTGTCGAACAGGAAGTGCTGGCAGGTGCCGGCCGCCTGAAAACCGGCCTGGGCCGCTTCCAGGAAAGGCTCGGCGGCCACGAACGCGCCGGCATGGGAATCGGTCAGATAGTAGGCCACTTCTGGGCCGGGCGACTGCGGGTTGAGGGGTACTGGTACGGCCCCCATCTTGAGCGCGCCGAAGTAACAGGCCATGAACGTGGGCGAATTGCCCAGCAGGAACGCGATGCGTTCGCCGGGTTGAATGCCCAGGTCGGTGAACATGCGCGCCGCGCGGCGCGCGTTTTCTTCGACCTGGCCAAAGGTCACGGGCTGCTGTCCGGTCAACAGAAAAGGTTTGTCGCCGGCCCGCTGTGCGGCGTCCTCCAGGAACATGGCGGCATTGAGCGTATGCATGGAACGGCCCCTCCTTCGAGAAAAAGTAAGACAAAGTAAGACAATGTAAGAAAACGTAAGAAAACGTAAGAAAATGTAGATCTGCATTTTGGGGACTACCCAGAGTATACTGTGATGGCTGCCTGTCGGCAAGATTGCCAGTAGTGATGGGCGTAATGCTGGCGCGCCCCTCAACCGCTTGGAAGTCCCCTCTGTGGTGTGGTAAAATGACTCACCATGTGGGGGCATGAATGATGAAAAAAGTGGTTGTTTTGGGCGCGGGCATGGTGGGCGGGGCCATGGCGGCCGATCTTTGCACCGAGTACGAGGTCGTGGTGGTGGACGCGGACCGCGGCCGCGGGGAGGCCCTGGCCGGCCGCCATCGCCTGACCTTTCAACAGGCCGACCTGATGCAGCCGGCGGCCATCGCCGCGGCCGTGGCGCCGGCGGACCTGGTCATCGGCGCGGTGCCCGGCTTCATGGGTTTCCAGGTGCTGGCCGCGGTCATCGCCGCGGGCAAGAACGTCGTGGACATTTCATTTTTCCCTGAAGACCCGTTTGCCCTGGATGAACTGGCGCGCCAGGCCGGGGTCACTGCGGTGGTTGATTGCGGCGTGGCGCCGGGCCTGGGCAATCTCATCCTCGGTTATCACTATGGCCGCATGGCGGTGGATTCGTTCGAGTGCATGGTGGGCGGTTTGCCCACGGCGCGGCCTTATCCCTGGCAGTACAAAGCGCCCTTTTCGCCCATTGATGTGATCGAGGAGTACACCCGGCCGGCGCGGCTGGTGGTCAACGGCGAGATCGTGGTCAAACCGGCGCTCTCCGATGCAGAACTGGTGACGCTGGCGCCGGTCGGCGAACTCGAAGCCTTCAACACCGACGGGCTGCGCACGCTGCTGCGCACCGTTTCTGTGCCCCACATGCGTGAGAGGACGCTGCGCTATCCCGGCCACATCGAGCTGATTCGCGTGCTGCAGGCGAGCGGTTTCTTCGATGCGACGCCGCGGCGCATTGCCGGCGCGGAGGTGCAGCCGCTGGCGGTGACCGCGGCGCTGCTGTTCGAGCAGTGGCGCTTGACGCCCGGCGAGCCGGAGTTCACCATCATGCGGGTGCAGATTCGTGGCCGTGAAAACGATCAGCCCTGCGCCTACAGCTACCATCTGTACGATGAAACCGATGCGGTGAGCGGCACCTCTTCGATGGCCCGCACCACCGGCTACACCTGCACCGGCGTGGCACGCCTGCTCCTGGACGGGACTTTCCGCCGCACCGGCATCTGCCCGCCGGAGTTCGTGGGCGCGGACGCCGATTGTTTCGAGCGCGTCCTGGCGCACCTGGCTGCGCGCGGGGTTCACTGCATGGACATGAAAACGATATAACAGCTATGACTGACGCAACCAAGACCTATTTTCGCCAGGCGGACACCGTCCTGCACTGGTGGTTTCCGGAAGACCCCACCCATCCGCTCTATGCGCATTTTGCCGAACAACTGCGCTGGGTGCTGGCGCAGCAGACGTGGCGCGATCAGCGCGTGCTGGACATCAGCACCGGCAAGGGGCGTTTTGCCGTCAACCTGGCCGCGCTCGCCGCGGAGGTGACGGCGCTGGACATTGCGCCGCAGATGCTGGCGCTGGCGCAGCACGCGGCCGATGAGCACGGCGTGGGCGTGCAGTTCTTACAGGCCGATGCCGAGCAACTGCCTTTCCCTGACGCGGCCTTCGATGTGGCGCTCTGCATGGAAGCGATCATGCATGTGCCGCATCCGCAGCGTCTGCTGAACGAGATGGCGCGGGTGACGCGGCCCGGCGGGAAAGTCATCCTGAGCATGACCAACCGCTGGCGCCTGAACGCGTTGGGCGAAGCGCCCGGCGCGCTCTACCGCCGGCTGGGCCTGGCGCAGCAGCCCACCACCCCGCGCTACATGTGGCACTATTCGGCGCCGGAGTTCAAGCACTTTTTCGAGCGGGCCGGACTGACCATCGAACGTCTGCATGGGCAAGGGCTGTTCCAGGCCAACGCCCGTTTGTGGCTCAACAGCGAGGTTTCGCTGCCCATGTTCCCGCGTTGGTTTGCGGATGCTTTCTTTGCCCACGTCGAGCCGTTCCTGCGCGAAACCCCCCTGGCCGCGGTGATGGGCACCGTCATGGCGGTCGCCAGCGTCAAGTGACGCTTGTCCCTACTCCAAAATGTGATACAATAGGCCATCCCCAGACGCGCCAGGAGAACGCCCAATGCAGAACCAACGCCGCTGGCTACCGATCCTGATCCTCATCCTGATCGTTCTGTGTCTTGTGCTCTATTTCCTGCTGCGTCCGCTCCTCCCCATCATTCCGGGGACGGCCACCCGCACCTCCACGCCTACGAGCGTGCGTGACCTGCATACGCCCACCGCCACCGCCACCCGCACGCCCACCGCCACGCCCACGCTGGCGCCCAAGCCGGTGTGGGGGCCGGGTAACTACATCCTGGTGCGTCGCGACGACTATCAGCCGACAACGCCGCTGCCGACGAGTCTTCCTGCCCTGGCCTCTCACATTGATGTCTACTGGGATCAAATCTCGGCCACGGGCAGCACCTTCAACTGGGCCGCTATCGAGGCCAAAGTCAGCCAGATCGCGACCCAGCAGATCACCCTGTCCGACGGGCGCCGGATTTCCCGTCCTGTCTGGCTCACCCTGCCCGTCTTCTGGACGCAGGGCCTTGAGCGCAGCGGCCAGCGCTTCTGCAACAACAACGTTCCCAACTCAGTCAAGGCCCTGGCGCCCGATCATGTCATCCAGATCACGCAGACGCTGGATGAGCCGCCGCGCCCACTGACGCCTTACACCGTCAACGTACCGGCCTTCGATGACCCCGATCTGCTGGCGGCCTATCGCACCCTTGTCATGGATGCCGGCCGCCAGTGGAACAACGACCCGCGCATCGCCGGCATCATCATTGCCGGTGGTTACGACAACGAGACGCAGATTGGCGCCAATTGGTGTTACGTCAACGGCGATGACGACAACTTCCCGGTCAGAAAATGGCAAATGACCGCCTTCGTCACCGGGGCCATCCAGGCCTTTCACGACGCCTTCCCCAACAAGCCGGTCTATCTCAACTTCGCGCCGGCGCCCACTGATGAGAGTCGCTGCACGTGGGTCAACTTGATGATGTCCTACAACCCGCGCCACATCGGCGTTGGCTTCAATGGCATGAGCCCGGACGTGCCCCAGTTTGTGGAAAACCCCAGATCCACGCCCCCGCCTGGCATTGACTGTGGCTCGCTCGAGTTGATCAAGCACTACGCTGAGATTTTGCCGACCAAGTTCGAGCCGGTATTGCCATTTCCAAGCGGCAATCAAGCGGACATGCAATGGCGCTACTGGTCCTGGCTGGCCGCACTCAACGCCCGCGCCGACTTTGTGGATGTGCAGGATGCCTGGTTCTGCCCGGCTGATCGTAACAGCGGCGCATGTACCAGCAGCGTCAGCACCCTCAACGCCGTGCAGACGCCCAATCCGACCACGGGCGACGCCGGTTTTCCCGTGCATTTTGGCAACTGGATCGAACGCCAACTCGGCAAGACCGCTGCCACCAATGACCAACTGTGGGTGGCCCTACGTGAGACAGAGTACCCGCTTGGCGGCACCTACTGCGGATCTTTCTGCAGCGGCTGGCCTGGCGACTTCGAACACTACATCGAGGTTATCGCGACCTCACCCGCGTCGGTTCATCTCAGCGCCTACTGCGGCGGCAATTCGTGCAGCACGGCCGGCTTGCCGTCTCCCATCGAATCTGTTTACTCGCGCCACGCCAAGCAGATGCAGTCCGCGCGGCTGGGCTTCGACGTGATGGACACGGTCCACGCCGGGCGCCAACTGGGCAATGTCACCCTGCGCCTGGCCTACGTGGACAGGGACACCAGCGATTTCGACGTCGTCTACGCGTCGGACGCGGCCGGCACGCGCCGTCGCCTGACCATCAACCGTCAAGGCACGGGCGCCTGGCGCTGGGCCACCTTCGATGGGTTGGACCTCTTTGCCGGCAATCAGCTCGACAACGGGGCCGACATCCAGATCGAATACACCGGCTCAGGCATCAAACCGATCCTGCACATGCTCTGGCTCGACCTGCGCAACGTCACCACGGGTGGAGTGACGCCGACCGTCATCATCCCACCGCTGCCCACCGACACCCCCCACCGCGTCGACGCCCACGCGCACCCGCACCCCGACGCGCACGCCGACCCCGACGCGTACGCCGACCTGGACTCCCACGGCCACGTCTATACCGACGAACACGCCGACGCGTACCCCAGACCTGGACGCCCACAGCGACGCCGACGCCGACCATCACGCCCACGCGCACCTGGACGCCGACTTCGACGGCTACCCGGACGCCGACTGTGACCGTCACGCCGACGCGCACCTGGACGCCGACTTCGACGGCTACCCGGACGCCGACTGTGACCGTCACGCCGACGCCTACGCCTACGCGCACCTGGACGCCGACTTCGACGGCTACCCGGACGCCGACTGTGACCATCACGCCGACGCCTACGCCTACGCGCACCTGGACGCCGACTATCACGCCGACGCGCACCTGGACGCCGACTTCGACGGCTACCCGGACGCCGACTGTGACCATCACGCCGACGCCGACGCACACCCCGACCCCGACCATCACACCGACGCCCACGGCTACCCGGACGCCGACTGTGACCATCACACCTACGCGCACCCGGACGCCGACCCCGACCAACACACCGACGCCAACTGTGACCGTCACGCCGACGCGCACCTGGACCCCGACCCCGACCATCACACCGACGCTCACGGCTACCCGGACGCCGACTGTGACCGTCACGCCGACGCCTACGCGCACCCCGACCCCGACCCCGACCATCACACCAACGCCCACGGCTACCCGGACGCGCACACCGACGCCAACCAACACGCCCACGGCCACGAACATGCCGACGCCTACGGACACCCCGACGCCGACTGTGACCATCACGCCGACGCACACCCGGACGCCGACCCCGACCAACACACCGACGCCGACTGTGACCATCACACCAACGCCCACGGCTACCCGGACGCCGACTGTGACCATCACGCCCACGCGCACCTGGACGCCGACCCCGACCAACACACCGACGCCGACTGTGACCATCACGCCGACGCACACCCGGACGCCGACCCCGACCAACACGCCGACGCCGACGCGCACCCCGACCGCGACCAACACGCCGACGCCCACGGCTACCCGGACGCGCACACCGACGCCAACCAACACGCCCACGGCCACGAACACGCCGACGCCTACGGACACTCCGACGCCAACCGATACCCCGATGAACACGGCGACGCCAACGAACACACCGACCGCGACCGACACGCCGACGCCGACTAACACGCCAACGGCTACGGACACCCCGACGCCGACCGACACACCAACCGTTACGCCAACGGCTACGGACACCCCAACCGCAACCGATACGCCAACGGCTACGGACACCCCGACGCCGACCGATACCCCCACGGATACCCCGACGCCGACCGACACACCAACGCCGACCGACACGCCGACCGCGACCGACACCCCAACCATTACGCCGACGGCTACGGACACCCCCACCGAAACGCCGACCACGGTGCCCACCGGGGTGGTGATCCTGCAGCAGGGGCGCGCCGGTTACGAGGGCGGCGGCGATGCGGCTATCCGGGCCGACGCCCCCACGGCCAATTTCGGCAAAGAACCACTGCTGGCCGTGCAGTCCGGCGGCCGCTCGGCCGTCCTGCTGCGCTTCGACCTGCCCGACCTGCAGGGCTTCGCCGCTGTCTCGAAGGCCACGCTGGAGATCCACGCCCGTCAACGCTCGGCCAGCACGCGCCTCTTCATCGCGGCCTACGAGGTGACGCAGGCCTGGGATCCGGCCACAGTGACCTGGCAGGAGGCGGCCGCGGGCACCGCCTGGGGAACGCCCGGCGGCGACAAACGCCAGGCGCCGGCAGCCACCGGCGTGCTGCTCAGCGACCACATCTGGTACCGCCTGGACATCACGCCGCTCGTGCAGCGTTGGCTCAGCGGGCAGACGCCCAACTTCGGGCTGTTGATCCGGGCCACCAGCGATGCCCCGGTGCGTTTCGATCTCGCCAGCAACGAGATCACCACGGGCGCCTTGCAGCCGCGCCTGGTGCTCAACTACCGCCCGGTGACGCCTACGCCGACGGCAACGGATACGGCCACCTCGACGCCGACCGACACGCCTACTCCGACCGCCACGGCCACACCCACTCCGACGGCAACGGATACGGCCACCCCGACGCCGACCGCGACCGATACGGCTACGCCAACGCCGACCGATACGGCCACGCCAACGCCAACCGCAACGGATACGGCCACCCCGACGCCGACCGACGCGCCTACTCCGACCGGGACCGACACGGTTACGCCAACGCCGACCGCAACGGATACGGCCACCCCGACGCCGACCGACACGGCGACGCCAACGCCGACCGAGACGGCCACGCCTACTCCGACCGGGACGGCCACGCCGACCGCGACCGACACGGCCACGCCGACCGCTACCGATACAGCCACGCCGACCGCGACCGATACGGCCACGCCGACGCCGACCGCCACGGCTACGCCAACTGCGCTGGCGACGCCCACTCCCACACCCACGGCCACGCCGGGCATCATCACCCTGCCGACGGTCACGCCCACTCCCGGCCCAACCCCGGCGCCGACCACCCTTGCGCCCGTGGCGACCACCGCGCCCGTCGCCGGGATGCAGGCCAGGATCGAGATCGTGTGGCCGCACAACGGCGCGGCGGTCAGCCAGGCCGATCAAGCCAATGTCACCGCGTATCTGTTTGCGGACGGCAGCCTGAACCCGGTGAGTTGCAGCGCCACGCCCACGGTGCGCCTGTGGATGGCGCAGAACAGCGAGCCGGCGACCTTCGTGGGCCGCGGGGACAAGCGCCTGGCCACCGATGCCGGCCGCACCTTCCCGGTGTGGGACTTCAACGATGTGGATGTCAGCGCGGCGCGTAATGCGGTCAACACGCTGCACTTTTTTGTGACCGTGGATGAGGAGAGCGCCGCGCACAACGTCTGGTCGCATGGCAGCAGCCCGCTGACCCGCCCGGCCGCGGTGCGGGCGCCAAGCGGGGTGGCGGCCGGACGGCCGTTGGCCCTCGATGCGCGCATCGTCTCGGTGCAGAGCGCCGGCAACCTGCCGGTGGCGCAGGCCACGCGGGGCACGCTGAGCGTCCATCTGTTCGTCGCCAACAGCCTGCAAGCCGTGGTGGGCGACCGCGCCTGGCAGCCTGACGTGCGCCTGCATTGGGCGGTCAACAGCGGCGTGGATCAAGCACCGCAGGGCATCGCCGGCGCGCCGCGGCCGCTGACGGTGGGCAACGTCACCTTCACCGCCTGGGACTTCGCCGATTTCGACCTCAGCCTGGCGCGCGACCCGGCCAATCAGATCTACTTCTGGGTGGATGTGCCCGGCGTGCCCACCTTCAGCAACGTCTGGGTCTACGGCACAGACACACGCACCTATCATCCCCTGGCCGATGTACCCGCACGCGGCTGCCGCTGACACGCAAAAATCCCTGCGGGCCGTGAGTATCGTCACGGCCCGCAGGGACAAAGGATTCGTGAAATTCGTGGCGAAAATCTACCGCAAAGCCTCGGCAGCCTGGTTTCTACGGCTCCAGGTACACGATCGTCAGTTTGGGCCGCTGCGACGGCACGCCCCACAGAGGCGAGGCGAGATTGTACTGCACCTGCGCCTGACCGCTGGCTTCCAGCAGCAGTCCCAGGTTGGATGCAGGCGTCCCCTGCCAGGCGGTCACCAGGCCGGTCACATTCCAGGTAAACCAACGCGCCACCCCATTGACCTCGGCGCTCGCCAGCGCGGGCGTCAGGCGATCGCTGGCGCCCTGCGCACCCGCCAGCTGCCAGGCCGCGGCCGCGCTGGCCCGATTCCAGGTAGCCTCGGCGCTCACCCACGGTCGCAGCAGTTGAAAAACCTCTCCGGTCAGGGCAAACTGGTTCGTACTGCTGTCCGCGTAGAGGGCCAGTGTGGCGCTGACAATCGTACTGCCAACGGGCAGCGCGCCGGCGAGATCGAAGCGCAGGAGCACGCTGGCGATGGCCGGTGCGCGCAGACTGAGCATGGCATCGCTGGCGTAATTGGTGTCCGGGAACCACTGGTTGAGACTGGCGCCGCTGCCGGTCTGGATTGTGACCGTTTGTGGCGCCGTCAGCCGCGGGCGGTAGGTGATCGTCAGCTTGGGGCGCTGTGCGACGGACGCCGCCTGCGCGCTGGCGTAGCCCCACTCCACCTGCGTGCTGCCGCCGGCGCTGATCAGCACACCGTAGTTGCCCGCCGGATTGGCCGCCCACTGCGCCACCGCGGCGGTCAGGTCGAAGTTGACCCAGGCGCCCACGCCGGCCGTCTGCGCCACGGCCAACGGCGTGACGCCCCGGTCGGCCGCACCACTGGCGCCAGACGTCTGCCAGGTCTCCCCGGCACGCGGCGCCAGCCAGGTGACGGCATCCTCGTCCCAGGGTCGTAGAAGCGCGTAGGCGGTCAATGTCTGCGCGGCGCTGTTGCTCTGGCTGCTGGCGAAAATCTCCAGGCGGGCGCTGATGATCTCGGCTGCGGCGTTCAGCCCGGACAGGGCGCTGAGATCGAAGCGCAGCGCGGCGTGTGCGCCATCGCCCGTGCGCAAAGTCAAGGCCGGCGCCGCGCCAAAGTTGCTGCTGGGATACCAACTGTGCAGCGTGGCATCGGCCGCGCCGCCATAGTTTTCCAGGCCCTGCTGAAGCGTGACCGTGGTTGGGGCGGCGGTCGGTTGTGGCGTGGGCGTCCGCGTCGGCGTGGGTGTGCGCGTCGGCGTCAGCGTCACGCTGGGCGTCGGCGTTGGCGTCGCGCTGGGGCCAACGGTGGGCGTGGCGGTCGGCGTCGCGGTCGGGCCAGGCGTCGGCGTGCGCGTCGGGGTGACGGTGCGGGTGGCGGTACGCGTGGCGGTTGGGGTCGCGGTGGGCGTGCAGGCCACACAGGCCGTGGCGGTCGCCGTCACGGTCGGCATGTCGCCCGGCAGCAGGTATTCGATACGCAGCGAGGGGCGATAGGTGATATCCGGCCATTCGCTGCTGGCGAATTCATACTGCACGTTGCGATTGGCAAATGACTTCAGCACCAGGCCACGGTTGTTGCCGGGATCTTGCGCCCAGCGTTGCACGATCTCGGTCAGCTCCAGGCGCGCCCAGGTGTTGGCGCCGAAGACGTGGCCCCAGTCTTCGGCTTCGGGCGAGCGATCGGTCATGGTGTCGTTGGCGCCAGGCAGTCCCCAGGGCGTTCCGCTGTGCGCTTGCAGCCACGTGACCTGCCAGACTGACCAGTTACGATACAGGTCATAAGCGCGCAGATAGAATCCGGTGTCAACCGTGGCCGCGGTCGAAAAGAGCTTCAGCTCTGCCTTGCGAATCTGAGCGTTGGCCGGCAGTTGACCCGCCAGGTCGAAGTAGATCAGGGCGGCAAATTCGTCAGGATGGCGTACGACCAGCTTGGTTTGCCCCTCGAAAATGCCGTTCGGGCTCCAACTGCTGATGTACGTGTCAATGACGCTGCTGTAGCCGCTGAGGCCCTGCTGCAAGGTGCGCACGCGTGGGGTGGGCGTGGCGGTGGCCGTGGCCGTTGGCGCCACGCCAGTGCTGGTGGGGCTGGCCGTCGGCGTCGGCGTTGGGGTAGGCGCCCCATCCGGCAGCACATAGCGGATGACCAACTGCGGGCGCTGTTCCATTTGGGGCCATTCGGCGCTGGCAAAATTGACCTGGGTCGCATTGCTGTCTGCGCTGAAGAGCGCCAGCCCGCGATTGGTCAACGGATCGGCCTGCCAGGCGCGCACCGCCGCGGTGACGTCCAGTTCAACCCAGGTGGCGGTATCGCCGGCCGGGCCGCTGCTTTCCGGCGCAGCGCGGCGGTCGCTGCCCAGGCCGTTGGCGCCCGGCTCAGTCCAGGGCGAGCCGGCCGCGGCCTGCTGCCAGGTGGCGTAGCGGTCGGCCCAGGGGCGCAGCAGCCGGCTGGCGCTCAGCGTGATTTCGCCCGGCGCTGTGCGTCCGGCCACGGCCAGGCGCAGGGTCGCCACGACCACCGGCGCCTCTTTGGGCAGCGTCTCCAAGTCAAAGGCCAGCAGGACGACGCCGGCGTTGTTCCCGCGCACACCCAGCACGTCATTGGCGCCAAAGTTACGCGTGGCAAAGGCTGCACTCAGCGCCGTGTCGCGATTGCCCGCGTACGCCCGCCCGTTGTCCAACACCCGCCCCTGCTGCAAGGTGAGCGATACCGTTTGCGGCGGCGTTGTGGCGTTGTGCGGTTTGACCTGCACCAGATGGATGGTTTCGTTGCCGTCGCCGCGGCTGTGCAGGCGAAAATCGCTGCCGGGATGCTCGCCGCCGCCCGGCTGCTGATTATTGAATCTGGCGCCGGTCGCGGTGAAGGTGACGGTCTTCCAGGTGGCCGTGTTGGTCTTGCGCACCTGCCCTGCGCCCTGGTAGAGGGTGGCGGCGGTGGGATATTCCAACTCCCAGGTGTCGGCGCCCGTATCCAGGTAGGTCACGCTGATGTCCAGCGCCTCGCCGTCATGCAGGGCCACGTAGCCATCGGCGATGTCGAAGTAGAGATAGGGATTGGCCGGTGCGTCGGTGCGCCGCGTGTAGCGCCCCTGCGGCGCGGGGCCGCTGTTCCAAAGCGGCGTGCTGCGGCCGCCGGGCGCCTCATCGTTCTGCCACAGCCAGAATTCGTAGTTGCCGCGATCGGGATACCAGGTTCGTTCCGTCTCGCGCAGAGCCACCCACACGCCTGGCGTATCCAGCAGGCTGCTGCCTAAGTGCGCGTTGGCGAAGTCAAGAATGGCGCGGCGGTCGGGGTCGGTGGTGATGTCGCTGGCCAGGACCATGTAGTCGGCGTGCTTGTCCAGGCCGTTGAAGATGCCCCAGGTGGTGCCGGTCAAGCCGGTGATCAGATAATCGTAGCTTTCCCAGCCAATCGGTACGCGGTCGCCCCATTTATTCATCAGGTCGAACGCGCCGGCCTGATAAAAGCTGTAGGCGGGATTATCGTAGACCACGCCGTCGTTGTCGGGCAGCATGCCGTTGTGCTTCAGGCCGATGCCCCGGCTGGCCGCGTAGTCCGCAAACTGGCGTCGTTCGGTATCGTGCTGAAAGACAGACGCCATTTGCAGCAGCAGGGGCGTGCGCTGAAAGGCGTTGGCGTAGAGGTCCGTGATGGATTCAACCGCATGCACCCACAGGTCGGAGGTCAGCCCGGCGGCGATGGCGCAGGCCTGAAAATCGGCGTCGGTTGGGTGCGTTTCACCGAACGTGCCGACGCCCATCTCCACCCAGGCCAGGCGAGGATCGCCGTCGTAACGTGCGGCCAGCGCCTGGATGAACTCACCGTACGCGGCCTGGTAGGTGGCATCCCAGGTCTTGGGAATGGTCCAGCCCTGGTCGCAGGTCAGGCGGGCGCTGGGGTGTTCGACATAGACCCAGTGCGGCACCATGTTGCCGCCGCAGCAAATGCCCGAATAGGTCGTGATGCCCATGCCGCCCGGCAGGCCCCAGCCGGCTTCGGTCTGCAGCCAACTGTCAATACTACTCCAATCGTAGACGCCCGGCGCCGGGTTGAGATATTTCCATTCGAAGATAATGTTGCTGCCCTTGATGGGAAAACGCCGTGGATCGAGATGGCCGAAATCCTCGAACGCGTAGATGCCGGGAGAGATGGCATGGGCTGCGGGCTGTGGCCCATCCCTGCCTGGTAGTACGTCTTTTTCCGGCTGATGCGCTGCGGCTGCACCGGCTAACACGGAATTGGGGAAAGTCGTCAGGCCGGCCAGGAGGGCTGCCAGCATGAACGAAACAGCAAGAAAAGATAAGAATAGTTTGTTCTTCAACATAGATGACCCCATGACAGATAATCAGGATAACGGGTCAACATTAAGGGTGCATGAACCTGGCGTCTGGCAAGGTGTCAATTCTGTCAGAAAACAACAGAAAACGGAGGGCGTTCAGCCCTCCGTTTTCGATTCTTGCTTACAGATGACCTGGATCGGTTCCAGGCCTGTGCCCTGTTTACTTGGCTGTCACCTTGATGCTGCGCGGGCGCAAGGCCATGCCCGCTGAATCAGGCAGGTGAGGTCAGTGCGCTGAACAGGCTGGCAACCGGTTGTTCGACCGGGGTCAGAGGCATTTCCTCCTCCTCCACGGCCCGCACCCGGGGATGCCCTGCACGATGTCTAAAGCTGTTTTGCGTGCCGCCGCCGGTAAGACGCCCACAATCGTGATGCGTCCCAGGTAGGCGTTGACACGCAGCGGAAATGCAGCCGTGCGGCTGTCGGCGGCCAGGCGCTGAGATGCTTCCATCTCCAGAACGTTGTCAACGATCAGCTTGCTCGTCACCGCGACATTGCCGGCCGTGGCACGGGCCAGCGCCAGCGCGCTGTTCGCAATCGCCTCGCTGCGCACAAAGCCGTACAACTCAATTCTGTCTGCACTGGTCTTGACGGCGGTCTCCGCGGCCGCATGTCGAAACGGCGGATAGCTCGCCAGTGCGCGACGCACCGCGTCCGCCGTCTGTTCGATCGTGGATGGTGATGTCATTCCCCTGCTCCTCATGGTCGTGTGGGGGTGGTCCAAATGTTGTCCTTAGGAACGAGAATTTTTCAATTATCTGGTTTAACGGCCCACGGGGTGGCTATGTTCGGACACTTATTTAATTCTCGTTCCTTATTATCGCGCCAAACCGCTTTTTTTGCATCCTCAGCCGCGTTCGATTTGCGATCTCTTGTCGCGCGTTATTGCACCTGTAAGGTTATGCTGGTATCATGGTTTGTACTTGGATCAAAGGAGACTGAGTCATGAACATAAACGACCTTTTACAGGCAATGTTGGCGCCGCGCGGCAATCAGCCCGCGGGAACTGGGACTGGGACTAACGATGATCCGCTCGCAGGGATTCTCGACGGCTTACTCGGCGGCGCGGGCGCTACGCAGCAACCAGGCGCCGCGGGTGATGATCCGCTCGCAGGGATTCTCGGTGGCTTGCTCGGCGGCGCGGGCGGTGCGCAGCAACCAGGCGCCGCGGGTGATGATCCGCTCGCAGGGATTCTCGGCGGCTTGCTCGGCGGCGCGGGCGGTGCGCAGCAGCCAGGCAGCGGCGGGCTGGAGGACATTCTGGGCGGCCTGCTTGGTGGTGCGGGAGCCACACCTGGCGTTTCGCAGACGCCGGGAAGTGCGGGTGCGGGCGGCCTTGCGCAAGTCCTGGTTCAGGTCCTGGGTGGCAACCGGGAATTTGCGGGCATCATCGAGGGCCTGGCCGCCAAGATCGGTTTGCCTCCGGCCGTTGCACAGATGGTCGTGACGTTCGTGCTGGAGAAACTGCTCGGCGGCAGCAGCACGGCGACCAGTACTACCTCGTCACGCAAACGTCAGGCGGCTGCCGCTGCATCACAGACAAAAACCGGCCGGCCACGCAAGCAAACCCGCCCGGACAGCGGCGCGCTGCGCGACATGTTCCAGCAAGGCACGCGCATCGAACCGGGCTACCTGAAGCGATCTGGTCTGGCCAGCGAGCTGGCGCAGCGCACCGGGATGGACTCCGCGACGGCCACGCAGAGCCTTGACTATGTATTTGGCGCGTTGCAGGGCCGCACCACTCAGATGAGCGGCGAGAGCACCCAGGTCGAGGGCCTGAATACACCGCCGCAGGGACATCGTCGCGATTTACCGGCCGCGAACCGCTAGGCAAACAACCGGTGGCCTGAAGTTTGGCAGCGCGTCAAGAAGCGTCCGCTGACAGGCGCCAGGCCACGATGAAGAGCACGGTAAAGAGCGTACTGACGATCAACTGGCGCACACCGATGCGTGTCGGTTTGACCCCGGCTGCCGGCCGCAGCGTGCCGTAGACGGTCTCCACCGCCTGCAGCAGAAAGGGCAGGGGTAGCAAGGTCGGGAGCACGTCGGTCAGCACCAGCGCGGTCACGGCCACCAGGTTGAACCAGGTATAGGCCAGGGCGCGAGCGGCCACACGCAGGCGCTGGCGCACGGATGGCAGCGTCTTCCACGGGCGCTGCTCCAGACGCAGGCCGGCATAGACGATGGAAGCGGCCGACTGAAACCAGGCCAGCGCCCAAAGCCACCAGCCCATCGGATCCGGCGCCCCGCGGCCAATCCAGTAGGCAGCCGGGGCCGCAAGCGCCAGCACACCGCTGGCTACGATCTCGACGCCGAGTTGACGCCGCTCGGCGCGGCGGGCTACCAGGTACAGATACCACACAAAGACAGGCAGACCCGGCAGGGCCAGGATGGCAAGCTGCGCCTGGCCCTCCCACCACAGCCCTGCCAGGCCGATCAAGGCCAGCAAACCGTAGAATGCGCTCCAGAAACAGGCCGGCGCCAGGTCCTGCGGGCCACGACGCTTACTCCACACCTTGACGATGACCGTCAACGGCTGGCGAAACAGGAAGACGGCCAACGCGGCTACGATCAGCCAGCCTGAGGCGGCCGTCCAGCGGGCGCCGGCAAACAGTCCGATCAGCAGCGGGCTGAAGAGAAATACCCACGAACCATGTTCTTGCGTGATAGCAATGTGCTTTTGCCACAGCGATTGTTTCAAGACGACTTTTTTCCTCTGCATGTACTGATTCGTCACACGTCATCGGGCGCCGGTCGAGGGCGCCGTGCATTGGGTCATCGGTCAGGGCCGCACCGTGCATTGTACCGGCAGAACGCCGTTCGGTCAACGTCGCAAGTGCCCCCTGCCCCCCAATTTTGGGGGAGCCGAACGCTTTCCCCCCCAGGATTGGGGGGCAGGGGGCCGCCTGAGCAGTTATCTTTGCACGAGCATACTGACTTATGACGCGCTGTGACGTGACAGGTTGCTTGTTTGGAAAAAACTGTGTACAATAAGATTACAGTAAGATTACAGTAAGATTACAGTAATCAAACGAACACGGTAGGCCCTCACGGGGTCAGTTTGAGGTCCGTAGGACAGAAAGGGTGCGGGGCGATGATCAAGGTCGTCAGTGTGGTGGGCGCCGGTACCATGGGCAGCGGCATTGCCTACGTCAGTGCCCTGGCCGGCGCAGACACGCGTCTGTACGATCCGTTTGCCTCCGCACTGCACAAGGCGCGGAACTACCATGCGCACACCCTCAGCCGGGCGCTGACCAAACAGCGTTTGACCCAGACCGAGGCTGACGCGGCCCAGGCCTGCCTGTCTTATCATGACCAATTGGCCGATGCGACGCGCGGCGCCGATCTGGTGATCGAGGCCGCGCCCGAACAGATCAGCCTCAAACAGGAGTTGTTTCGTCAGATCGAGACGCTGGTCGCATCAACAACCATCTTGGGTAGCAATACGAGTTCCCTGCCCATCACCGAGATCGCGAGTGTTTTGGGCTATCCTGGCCGGGCCATTGGTATTCATTTCTTCAACCCTGCCCCGTTGATGACCCTCGTCGAAATCATCCCCGGCCTGGACACGACACCGGCTACTGTCGCTGCGGTGGAAGCGTTCACACGCCAGGCCGGCAAAGACCCGGTCATCGTCAAGGACTATCCGGGCTTCATCACCACGCGTATCGGGCTGATGTACGTGGCCGAGGCCATCTTCGCCTTGCAGGAAGGCGTGGCCGAACGCGACGCGTTAGACAAGGCCATGCGCCTGGGTTACAACTTTCCGATGGGGCCACTGGAATTGGCGGACCTGGTGGGCCTGGATGTCATGCTGAATGTGCTCGACGCCCTCTATGACAACTATCGCGATGCCCGCTATCGCTCCCCCATCCTCCTGCGCAAGATGGTGCAGGCCGGCCGGCTGGGACGCAAGTCGGGCGAAGGATTCTATCGCTACCCCGGCTAGCCGGTTAAGCCAGGCTTGTGGTGACCTCCGATGACGTGAATGCGATTCCGGGGAATTCGATTCTGGAATGGAGGTAGGATATTTACATCACATGAATTGCATGAATGGCAAGAGACACGGGTCATGGCTGGTGCTTGCGCTGGTGATGGCCATTGGTTTGAGCGCCTGCAGCGGTGCGCAAACCGTGACGTTGAGTGGCCAGGACCGCGAGGCGGTCCTGGCCTACAGCGAGCCGATGACCGACAACCTGCTGGCCGGCATGAACGAAGCCGATTACGCCCGCTTTGCGCGGCACTTCGACGAACCGATGCAGAAGGCGATGACCGAGGCCGCGTTTCAGGGCATACTTAGCAGCATCGGCGCTAAGCTCGGCGCGTATCAGGCGCGGGAAGTCGCCCTGGTCGAAGATACCGGTGCGTTCATCCGTGTCACCTATACGGCCAGTTTTGCCAACGAAGACGGTGTGACCGTGCGCGTGGTTTTCAACGACGGCACACCCGATCATCTGGTCAGCGGACTGTGGTTCGATTCGCCGGTACTGCGCCAGAAGTGATGAGGGGCGCACGCTATTTTCTGCTGAACAAGCCCTATGGCGTGCTGTGTCAGTTTACAGATCCGGCCGGACGCCCGACCCTGGCCGATTGGTTTCCGGTGGCCGCTATGTACGCAGCCGGCCGCCTGGATACAGACAGCGAAGGACTCTTGCTGCTGACGAACGATGGCGATCTGATTCATCGCCTGGCGCAGCCCGCGTGCAAGCAGCCCAAGACCTACCTGGCGCAGGTCGAACGCATTCCCGATGCAGCCGCGCTGCTGAGTCTGCGCCAGGGCGTTGTCATCGAGGGCCGGCGCACGCAACCGGCGCAGGTGGAATTGCTCGACGCAGCGCCGATCTTGTGGGAACGCCCCGTACCGATTCGTTTTCGGCTGTCGGTGCCAACAGCCTGGCTGCGTATCACGCTCACCGAAGGACGTAACCGGCAGGTGCGCAAGATGACAGCAGCCGTGGGCTTTCCAACCTTACGCCTGGTGCGCGTGAGCATCGGGCCATTCGAAATTGGAGATTTGCAGCCAGGCCAGTGGCAGGAAGTGCCCCCCGCGCAGGTCAGGCTGCTGCTCAGCAGTCGTGTGTAAGTTCGCCGCCCCTGTTGGGGCTTGGACGTGAACGATTTCTTCAGGAGGCAACGTGAACGAAAAACCCTGGTTAGCGCACTATGATGAGGGCATTCCGGCGACGGCGGCCCCCTACTCCGGCACCCTTTTGGACAAGCTGGATGAGGCGGTCAGGCAACGCCCGGATGCCGCGGCAGTCTGGTTCAAGGGTACCACCTTGAGCTGGGGACAAATGGACGAGTTGAGCAATCAGTTTGCCAATGCTCTGATCGCCATGGGCGTGAAAAAGGGCGAGCCGGTGTCTTCACTGCTCGTCAATTCGCCCCAGGCTGTCATTGCCCAGTTGGGCTGTTGGAAGGTCGGCGCGGTCTATGCACCCCTGAACCCACTCTACACCGAACGTGAACTGGAGGAGCTGCTCAACACCAGCGGCGCACGCGTCATGCTGGTGTTGACGCCCTTCTACGCACGCGTCAAGGCGATTCAGTCCAAGACGAAGTTGGAATACGTCATTCCCACCCGCATCCGCGAGTATTTGCCCTTTGTGTTACGCCTGCTGTTCATCGCTCTCCGTGAGAAGAAGGCCGGGCACCAGGTGACACCGGCAACCGGCGACCACTACCTTCCCGAATTGTTGGCGGCGCAGGTCGGCAAGCCGCGACCGAACGTGCCGATAACGCCAGATGACGACGCGCTGCTCCTGGGCACCGGTGGCACCACCGGCATCCCCAAGGTGGCAATCGGCACGCATGGTGGCCTGTTGGCGGCCGGCAAACAGATCCGCACCTGGTTCAAGGATGCCCTCGTGGACTGGGATAGCTACTTCTGCCTGCCGTTGCCGCTGTTTCATGTCTTTGGCAATGGCGGCGCGCTCAGCACTAGCCTGTATGGACATTTCCCGCTGGCGCTGGTCCCCGACCCGCGTGACGTCAAGGACCTGGCCGAGACGATTGGCAAGACCAAGCCGGCCTTCTTCATCGGCGTACCCACACTCTATATCGCGCTCCTCAACAACCCTGAGGTCAAGGAAGGCAAGATTGACTTCCGCTCGATGAAGGCATGCATCTCTGGCGCGGCGCCCCTGCTGGCCGAAACCAAGATGGCCTTCGAGAAACTGACAGGCGGCCGCATCGTCGAGGGCTATAGCCTGACCGAAGCCATGATGGCCTGCTGCATCAACCCGTACAAGGGCGAGTTCAAGCTCGGCTCGGTCGGTATGCCAGTGCCCGACATGACGGTCCGCATCGCCGATGGGGTGACGGGCGAGGGCAGTCTGCCGACGGGCGAAGTGGGTGAGATCATTCTTCAGGCGCCGCAGATCATGAAGGGCTATTGGGGGCGCCCCGATGCCACTGCCGAGATGATCCAGATGCACGACGGTGAGCGCTGGCTGCACACCGGTGACTTGGGCTACCTGGATGAGGACGGCTATGTCTTCATCGTTGACCGCAAGAAGGACCTGATCAAGCCCAGTGGCTACCAGGTGTGGCCGCGTGAGGTGGAAGAGGTTCTAAGCCAACATCCGGCCGTGCAGGAAGCGGCCGTGGCCGGTATCCCTGACGCGTACAAGGGCGAAGCCGTAGCCGCGTGGATTGTGCTCAAGGCCGGTATGGTCGCCACCGTGGATGAGATACGGGCCTTCTGCAAGGAGCGCATGGCCGCGTACAAGGTGCCTACGCGCATCGAGTTCCGCGACACCCTGCCCAAGACGATGGTCGGCAAGGTCCTGCGACGCAGCCTGGTGGAAGAGTACAAACAGAAGAACAAGTAGCCGGCTGATGTCACCCGCCAGCGAACCGTCCGTCACAGTCATGCAGGTGCGACCCGCACGCGCCGACGAGCAGGCGCTGATCCGCCACATGGTGGCGAAGGCCCGGCTCGACCCGACGAATCTGCACTGGCAGAACTTCTTGCTGGCTGAGGTGGATGGGCAGGTGGTGGGTTGCGGTCAGATTCGGCCCTATCCGGGGCTGCGTGAATTGGGTAGCATGGTGGTGCGGTCGGCGTATCGTAAGCGCGGCGTGGGCGCTGCCTTGATGCGGGCGTTGTTGGCCCAGGGCACACCGCCGCTGTTCCTGGAGTGCCCGGCCTACCGGGTCAGCTTCTACGAGCGCTTTGGCTTTCGCCTGGCCGGTTTTGGCGAAATCCCATGGGTTTTGCGCCTGAAATGGCTCCTGGGCAACACCCTGGTGCGCTGGCTGAGCGGCGTGCCGATCCGGGCCATGCGTTGGGACGGAGACTCGCCGTTCGACAAGGTCTCCTGACCGCAGTCGGGGTGCTCGGTCGCACACCTGAACACCGTCATAAAAAGAGGCGGGTCACTCGACCCGCCTCTTTTGTTTTTGCTCAAATCACAGATCCAGTACCATCAACCACTGGCGTGCGGCCTCGTCCAGGCCTATGCGGGCCTTACTGGCCTGATACGAGAGCACCGGCAACTCCGTGGTAGTCCACGGCAGCGCCGGCAGTTCTTTGTGTGTACGAAAGCCGAGCTTTTCCCAGAAGGTGCGTCCACCGCTTCCTACCAGGCCATAGATGATGTCCAGGTCCTGACCGGCGCCGATTTGCAGTCGCGCCCATCCCCGTTCTCTGGCCCATGTCACCAGCGCCTGGGCTAAGGCTGTGCCGATGCCGCGCCGCTGGTAGGCCGTGGCATCCTCATTGTTTTCGTCGGACAAGGCGAGCAAGCCACTCTGAAACGTGGGGGCGCCCATCTCGATGCATTGAATGAAGAGGGTGTTGGCGGGATCATCGGCTTCCACCGCCGGCCAGAACCAGCTGTGGCGTAGGCCTTCCGAATAACGCCCCATGCGCAGCAAAAGTGCGCTGGGAAAGAAACGAATGACACCGACGATCTTGTCGTCGTGCCAGGCTTGAATGGCACAGGTGCCATAACGGTGGTTGACTTCGCGCAAGAATTCGCGCCGCTCGCTGGAGGCGCCAGGCGGGCAGACCAAATTCTGGCCCAGTCTCGGCGCTAGTTCGTCGAGCAGGCTATCAGGCCACGGGTGGTGCAGCAGGCGCGTATCCACACCATTGTCGGGTGAATGACGCAACTGTGCGGCCGCCAGCGGGCCGTGATGCAAACAGAGCGTAGTCACCAGATCGTCGCCCATCGGGCGAATGTTGATAGCGCCGTCGCTGGTAGGTTGCATGAGCAGGCTCCTCGTCGTTTGTCAGCACGTCTCGTCACCATCAACCATGTGCGGGGCGGCGCAACAATCATTTGTTGCCGGTGAGCGGTCATGCAACCCCAGTATATCAGAGCTGTTGCATCGCTTGCAGTAAGATTTCCTTCCAACGGGCGCCCATAAGCCACTGTCTGCCCGGAGAACCGACATTTTCCAGTTCACTGCGGCCCACGACAACGTCTGCTGTCAGCTTCAGTTCTTGCAGCAGCCAGGCCACCAGGCGCGCGCCGCTGCTGATTTGGGCTGCGGTGGGCGGCACGTCGGTGAAATTGCCCGCGAAGGCGACCGCCACCCCGTCTGCGTTGACGGCCGGCGTCACCGTCTGCTCGCTCACGGTGTCCAGCGCGTTCGTTTGGAAAATCGTACCATCGCCTGTGATCAGGAAGTGATAGGTGATGCCCGCGCGCCCCTGGCTGATCTGCACCTGCGCAATGCGTTCGGGCGTCACGTTGTCGCGCGTCACCGTATGATGTACCACCACGCGCCGGATGGCGTTCAGGCTGCGGGTGGCATAGCGCGCCGTGGCGTGGCGGGGCAACTGCGCGCTGACATCCCGGAGGTCAGGACGCGTGCCGCCTGGCGGCTCACCACCACCTGGCGGCTCACCACCGCCTGGCGGCTCACCACCGCCTGGCGGCTCACCACCGCCTGGCGGCTCACCACCGCCTGGCGGCTCACCACCGCCTGGCGGCTCACCACCGCCTGGCGGCTCACCACCGCCTGGCGGCTCACCACCGCCTGGCGGCTCACCACCGCCTGGCGGCTCACCACCGCCTGGGCGGCTCTCCACCATCTGGCGGGAGTTGCCCGGCCAGGCAGTCGGTCAGCCGCTGCTGTAAGTCGGTAATTTGTGCCTGCAGGGCGATGATCGCGGTCTGCTGTTCTGCCACCTGGCGGCGCAGATTGCCCGTCAGGTCCTGCAAACCTTCAACCTGCACCTGATATTGCGTCAGGGCCAACTCGCCATCGGTCAGTTGCATGCGCAGGTTTTGATTATCGGCCTGCAAACGGGTTACCTCGGCTGTGAGGCTGGACACCTGCGCGGCCTGGGCTTCGGCGCGCTGTGCTCGCTCCAGGGCGGCGGTCAAATCGCTACGCGCCTGCGTCAGATCCGTGAGCGCCTGGGCCAACAACTCATCGCAGGTAAGCCCGATCGGCGGGAACTGGCTGCGCACCTCGCTGAACAGCGTGTTTTTCCAGGCCGCGCCCTGCAGCCATGATGCGCCGGGGGAAGCGACGCCCGGGTCAACCTCGCTGCGTCCGTTGATGTTGTCGGTCGTCAGGTTGAATTCTTGCAGAAGAAAGGCACACAGTTTGGCGGCGCTGGTCAGTTGGCGGGCGGGCGGCGGCGCGGCGCTGAAATCGCCGGCCAGCGCGACGCCGATACTGTCCGCATTGACAGGGTCAGCGCCGCAGTGCGTGGCCGTGGTGCGCAGGGTGTTGGTTTGGTAGATGGCGCCGTTGGCCTGGATCAGGAAATGATAGGTGATGCCAGGCTTGCCCTGCTGCACCTGGGCACGCGCGATCAGATCGGGCGTGATGTCGCCAGAGGTGACGGTGTGGTGGATGATGAGACGCCTGATCGTGTTCCACGGACGCACGGCGTAGCGAACCGTGGGGCTGCGCAGGAGCAACGCATGAACATCGGTCCAGGCGGGTCGTGTCACCGACCCGGGCGCCTGACGCCATTCGTCGGCCGGGTACTCAACAGGCGTTGTGCAATCCGGGTTGAGCGGCGGCGCCTGGCGGTCTTTCAGCGTGGCGATCCGGTTACTGAGCGTAATCGGTCGCTGCTGATTGTCCACGCCCAGGTGACGGAAGGTTTCCCAGCGCCCGGCGTGGCCCACCTGGAACAGACAGGCGCCCAGCGCGTACGTGTCGCGGCACAACTGGTCGTTGTACCAGTCCAGCGATTCCCAGTATGAATCCTGGGTCACGCTGTCTGGTGAGTAGAGCCAGCCCACATCGCCGCCATCACCTATTTTGTACATGCGCGCCAGACCGGCTTCCGTGATGATGGCGGTGTGGCGGTTGTTGTAGCGCTGACAGATCCCGCGCATCGCGCCGCGGTAGAGCAGCGCCGCGCTGGAGGTGTCGGCGCGTGGCATGAGGGCCGGCCAACCGTACTCATGAAAGCCGAGATAGCGATAGGTTTCCAGGGTACGCGGGAACCAATCCAGGTAGTGGGAGGCGTCTGTGTAGTTGCCGGCGCCAAAGTTGAACGCCACCGCCTCGATAGCGGCCGTCTGCAGGCGCGTGCGAAACGCCGCTTGGAAGCGATCGAGCGCCTGGCTGCGCCGCTGATAAAACTCGGCAAACTCCGGGTAACGGTCAAGGGGCGTGCCTAACTGGTAATTTCTGAAGGAAGCCGGGCCTGGCAGCGTTTCATTTGGCCCCATCCACGCGTTGATGAGCAAGCGGCCGTTGACGCGCTCGGTGGCGTAGCCAAAATCATACTCCAAAATGCGATCGGCGTAGGCGGCGCCGGCGCCCTCAGGATCATTGGCGTCCAGCCAGCGCACCTGCTCGTCCAGGGTGACGAACAGGCGGCCGATGATGAACGAATCGGGCGAGAGGCTGGTGCGAATCTCGCGCAGCAGGCCACGATCGCCGGCGTGAAACAGAATGACTGGCGGCTTGATCAACGCCAATGCCTCACGGATAAATGGCACCGTGCTGTTTTCGATGTAAAATCCCAGTTTGTTCACGGTGATTCCTCCCCAAAAAAGAAACCGGGTTTCAGCGAGAGAAGTTCGTCAAGCGAAGATCATCGTGAACCCGGTTTCTGTCTGATCGTTATGTTTGGGCTGGCGTCGCGCTCGTGGACTCAGTAAGCATCTGTTCGATCTGCTGCACCCGCTCCTGCTCGCTCGCCAGAAAGGCGTTCCACAGTGCGGCTACGTCATCCGGCGGTTGCGCGCCTAACTCCTGCTGATACCAGCGGATGGTGGCATACGACCGGCCGCGCAGGAGGTCCAGACGACCCTCCCGGCTTCTGACGTAACGCGCCTCGTCCACTTGACTGCGCACGGCATAAACGTCGGCTGAAGACAGATCGTACAGACGCAGCATGCGTGAGATGTCCGCCATATCGGAGCGCAGCGTCTCAGCCAGTTCATCCATCCAGATCGCCATCTCCGCTTCGGCGGCGGCGGCATTGCGCTGATAGTATTCGCAAATGGTCAGCAGCGTGCGTTTTTGACGTAGGTTGACCATCAGGCTTTTCTCGACGGGCGTCAGGCCGACCGCCAGCGTTTCTTGCTGTTTGTCTGATCGCTTATCCATCCCACTCCTACGAGCTGGCGCCATCCGGGGGATGGCGTTACGGCGCTACCTGCACAAATTGGCTGTCCCTGACCTGGAAGATGAAGACCTTGGGATTCTTCACATCGCCATTGACATCGAATTGCAGCTCGCCCATCACACCGCGAAAGTCAATCTGACGCATGGCGTCGGATATTTTGGTGACATCGAGCGAGTTTGCTTTCTTGACACCTTCGGCCAGCACCGCCATGGCGCTGTAGCCATTGACAGAATAGGTGTCCGGGTTGCGAGATTCCACCGCCTGATAGGCCTGAATCCAGGGCTGCCCGGCAACTTGCGGGCTGGGCGCAAAGGCACTGACGTACATGCCCTCAGCGGTGCCGTTGGCCTCGTCAATGGTCGCGGCCAGGAAGGCGCCATCGCTGGCCAGCAGCGGCGTCGTCACACCATTCTCAACCAGATCAGCCCGCAGATAGGGCGCTTCGATCTCGTAGCCGGCGTAGAAGATGGCGTCCGGATTGGCGGCCTTGATCTGAGCTACCTCGTCCAGGTAGCGGGCCTGACCTTCCTTGACCTGCAGAGCCAGGACCACCTCGGCGCCGACAGAAGCCAGCGCCTTCTGCATCTCGTTGCGCAGACCGATACCATAAGGGGTATCGTTATGCACAATGGCGATGCGTTTGGCCTTCAGGTTGTTGACCAGGAACCCGGCGTCCACCGCAGCCTGCACCGTGTCATTGGCGTTGACGCGAAAGAAGTTACGGTAGCCCTTCTGCGTGATCGAGGTTTCGGACGATGTCGGTGTGATGATGATGAGCGGCAGGTCCTTGTACACTTCCATGGCGGCCAGGGTCTGCCCGCTGTTGAGGTGACCGACGACGCCGAGCACCTTTTGACCGGATGCCAGCGCTTCTTTGACCTTCTCGGCGCCGGCGAGCGCCACGTCCGAATCAGACTCATCGTCGAGGCCGATGACGACGACCTTGTAGCCCAACAGACCGCCCTGGCGGTTGATTTCTTCGGCCGCCAGGCGCACACCGCCCAGCACGGTCTGCCCGCCGTTGGCCTGAAAACCGGACAAAGGCACGGCCACGAAGACCGTCACCTCCCCACGGGTGGGTTGCGGATTGGCGTTGCAGCCGGCGAGGAGCAAACTGAACATTAACAAAATCAAGACCAAGTTGCGCATGGCAAACTCCTGTTGTCTGATAGCCATTAACCGGCCGCCGACGTCTTGCGCACCGGCTGCCGCGGTTGCATGGTTCCCACATCATGCTCAGCATCGTACGTGTACACTTCGTTGATCGAAGTAATCATGTCGTTCAGGGTACTGACTTGACCGGAGATGTCAGCCTGCAGGCGTTGGGTGCGGCTGCTGTCCACATCGCGGGCGCCGATCAACTGTATTTGTGGATAGATGGTGCCCAGCGCGGCCAACGATTGCTCCAACTGGAACTCGGCCTTTTGCATCATGTTTTCCAGTCGGTCGAGCGCCTCCCCTTGCGTGGTGCGCGCGTTGATGGCGGCTTCCATTTGTTGGCGCACCGACGCGTCGCGCTCCAGGTTGAGGCGCTGGCGATAATTGGAGATTTCAGTGGGCACCGACCTCATGTCACGTTTGATGACCTCGTCGCGGCGATAGGCGTCCAGGCGGCGGGCCAGTTGAAACATGTTCGCCAGCCAATCGTTGATCTGTTGCACCGTGTCGCCCAGACGGTCCTGCATGACGCCGCCCTTCTGCGTCTGCACAGCGGCCTGAATGCGCCGGAAATAGTCGAGGGCCTGCTCCAACTTCATCTTGATCGTACGGTCGGTAATGCCTGCCGTGGTGAATTCCTGCAGGAACAGGCCCGTCACCACCTGGCGGTTGTGCTCGGGGTCGGTCAGGCTGCTGACGACCAGGCCGGCGATGCCGGCGAGGCCCAGGGCCGCCCATCCCCAGGCCGGCCACCACGGAAACGGCTGGGGCGCGAAGTAGGTGGCGAGCAGGACGCCGGCCACGATCAGGGCATTTTCCACGCGCAACAGCGCATGTTCCAGGATGGCCTGGCGCGCCTGGCGCTCGATTTTCTGACTAATGGACTGGTCGGGCATAACGGCTTCACACGCTCAGAAATAGCTTGACAGCAGCTTGTACAACTCACGAATCGTCTGCTCGGTGCCTTCGCGCACCTGGCCTCCAGACGCGTCGGCCACGGCGCGCAGCGTATCGTAGTCGGCGTCGCTGCCATAGGCGATGCAGAAAATCACCACCGGTACGCCGGTTTGATTGCCGCGCTGAATCTCGCGCACCAGGGTGTTCAGGCTGACGCTGGAGGCGTTTTCACGGCCATCGGTCATCGCCACAATGGCGTTGATGCGCTCTTTGTCACCGCGCTCCTGCAGACGCTGGTAAGCCGTGCGCACTCCATCGAGCAGGGCGGTGTCGCCGTTGGCGTTGAGCGCGGCGATGGCGCTGTCAAGGGTGTCGCGCGTGCGCCCCAGCTCCTCCAACTCAATCACGTTGTTGACCTGACCGCTGAATTCCACCAGGCCAATCCGTTCCTGGCTGCCTTTGATTTGGGCCAGGAACGCGCCGAGCGCCGTTTTGGCCGCATCCAGCTTTTCACCGCGCATCGAACCGGAGGTGTCCACCACCAGGAAGACGTTGGTCAGGCGCTTGGTGTAGTACCAGACGTTTTGCACGACTTCCACCACGGCCGCGGGCGGCATCTGCAAGGTGGTTTGCGGCTGTTTGGGGTCAACGCCATTGGCCGCGGTCAAGGGCGAGTCCGCGCTATCGAGCGCGATACTCAGGTCAGCCGGACGATAGCCATAGCTGAGCACCAGCTTTTGCGAATCTGCATTCAGCAGAAACTCACGCAGGGCCTGGTAGGTGCGGCGTTGATTGGCGGCCAGGCTGGGTAGTTCGAGCAGTGCCAACGGATGATCGGCCCACAGGGTGCCTTCCGTTGGGTAGAGCGCCACCAGTTTCTCGCCGCGCTGATCACGGTTGAAACGCACCACCAGTTGTTCCTGCACCACAAAGGCATCCAGGAACGACCGCCCCTCTTTTTGGGCGCGCTCGATGACGGTCAACTCGCCTTCACCGTAATACTTGACCGTGCGCTCGATGTTGCGCACATAGTCCAGGGTGGTCTGCGCGGTGGCATCGTCGGCCGTCAGCCCGCGTGTCTTGCCTGCGCCTGCATAGAACTCGGCCAGTGTCGCCAGCAGACCGCTGGCATGACCGGTGGAGGCGTGGTTCCATTTGAAACTGGCGTCGTCGGCTGCGCGCTTTTGGATGGTGTTCCAACCCACCGGCTGCGGCCAGCCCAAGTCACGCGCCACCGTTTCCCACGCGGCAATGACGATGGGGCTGACCGCGTAACGGGTTGCCTCACCGACACGGCGCGGCGCAATCTGCCCGGCTTCTACCTGTTGGCGCAAAGCCCACTGGCGGTCGAGCTGATCGAGCCACAGCATGGAGTCGGGCGTCAGCGCCTGGAAGGTTGGATCTTCCAGCGCCGCGCTGACCATGTCTTCCGGGTTCATCTCCACCAGCTTGACCTGCATCGCCTGGCCGTCGGCGGTGCGCAGATTCTGGCGATTGAACTGATCCACCAGAATCTGCAGCATCTGCCCTTTTTCCGGGGAATAGGCCAGGGTCAGGGTGGCATTACGAAAGCCCACCGTGTTATCGGCCTGCTGGGCAAGCGGCGTCAACGGCCCCCGCAGGCCGTTCCAGGCGATGGCGGCCAGGGCGCAGCACAGGAGCAACGCCAGGGCGCCGACGATAATCGTATACGTTGCCGCGGGCGGGACACCGCCCTGCTTTTCTCGTTGTCTTGACATCGTGGCCTCTTTTGTTTGCGCGTCAGCCTTAGCGCTGGGCGACATTCAGGTCAAACCAGCGGAGCAGCGCCAGGAGCACATCACGATTCGGGGCACGCATGGCCGTGGTGCGGGGCACGATGGCCTGCGCGCCCTGTGATTCCCAGCGGGCAAACAGGCTGTCGCCTTCACCCGCAGGGGCAACCGGCACATCAGGATTGGCAGGGCGCAGGCCGCGAGCCACAGCCTTCTTCTGCACATCGGCTGACAGCAGGTATTTCTGAAACTCCAGCGCCGCGTTCTTCTCGAACGCCGTGGTCTCCGGCCCCACCCAGACGGTAAACGGGAAGTCGAACCAACTGACATAGTTGGGGTAGCGGATGAGCAGCGGGTCCGCCCAGCGTGTCTGGATGCCGGCCATATTGGTCAGCAGGTCGCTTTCCAGCAACTGCCCGCCATCACCCACCGAATAGCCGAACAGCGCGAAATCTTCGGCGGTGTAGGCACTGGAACCACTGACATCGGTCAGCGCGCCCATCAGCTCCTTGAGCCAGGTCTGAAATTCAGGATTGGTGACGTCCGCCACGCTGATGTCGGTGCGATTGTAGAACTCGCCGGCTGCGGCGATCATGGCCGCAAGCCCGCCCACGTTCTTGCGCGGGTTGGGCACCACCAGCTTGAAGAAACCCCAACTCGGATCTCCGCCCAATTCCGGCCAGCCGCCTTTGCTGACGGCCGCGTCATGAATAGATTTCCAGTTGATGTCGCCAAACTTCTGCTCCAACACCTGCGCACGGGTCTGATAGATGCCCCAGGCGAAGAGCGAGATGGCGATAGGCCGCGCCCGGTACTCGCCGTCGGTCAGGAAGACATCGCGCCCCAGGCGTTCCTTATAGGTCACGTTGGCCAGTTCCACCAGGTAGCGGCTATCGGGAATCCAAACCGTGGGGAACTGGGTCAGCTTGTCCTTTTCGGCGTCGGTCAGGTCAGCCAACGTGCGGTCGCCGAGGATGCCAAAGTCGTCGCGGTCCCATTTGCCCAGGGCGGTCAGGCCATCCATAGCGATCACTTCCACCTGGATGACCTCGTTGCTGCCGGTCAGCTTGCGTTTTTCATCGTTGAACTGTTTGGCGGCGTCACGCACCCACGGCTCCACCGGTAAGGCCGTCAGGACGCGTATCTGGATTGGGCCGGTTGGTGCAACCACGAGAGGCTGCTGCGGTCGGGTCTGCAGATAGCCCAGGCCCCAGGACACGCCAATGACCACCAGTGCCAATACGATGATGGCAATGAAGATAATGCGAGTGCGATTCATGTGATTTGTCTCTTATGGCTACCTTTGTTACTTCTTGGCCCACCGATAGACGGCTTTGCCTTCATTCGGTAGGGCGGTCAAGGTTGGCGCTTCTGCGCCCTTGACCGGCTTGAGCTTGCCACGGGTGACGACAGCCTGCAGCAATTCAGGGTCGTATGGTACGTCTTCATAGTAGTAATTGGGCAGCTTGTCGGCCTTGATGCGCATGCTGCGTTGCTCGTCGCGTACGCTCAACTCAAGCTGCTTGACCTCGTCCCAACCAAAATCCTGCCGCGTGCCCCACAGGCGCAACGGATTGCTGATGGTGAGTCCTTGATCGGTCACAATCACCTTGCGGCTCGACACATAGAGGGCATCCAAGATGGCGTACAGACCGAGGAAGCCCGCGATGGACAGGACCAAGATGCCCATCGCTTCGGTAATCAGGCCGCTGATCCAGGCCAGGAAACAGCCCAGCAGCAGGGCAAAACCCGTGGCGAACTTTCCATTGATGCTGCGTGGCTCAAAAATGATCGCGTTGTTCATACCCGTTGTGTAATTTCCCCCTCTGCAATGGCATTGACAGGCAGTCCCGTCGGTCATGCTTCCGGTGTGACAGTCTCGTCACGGCGTGATAACCGTCCGGCCGGGGGCCTGACCCGCAGGCTATGACGCGGCGCTCATGCCCAGCCGGCGTTTGCGTTCTTCCAACTGGCGATTGAGCGTCTCGCGCTCCAGCACGTCGTCCATCTGCCGATCGAGGCGGGTGGTAACCATGTCGCTTTCGGCCTGCGCCTTGTCCAGGCGGGCGCGGATGGAATCGGCGACGCGTGCAACGTCGGTATCGCCGGAGCCAACCAAATCGTCCAGTGACTTGATCGCCTTGACGCTGACCTCTTTGGACTTGGCCAGAGTGAGCAGGGCTTGCAGTTCTTCACGCTCCTGCTTGACGGTGGTCAGCTTGGCTTCCAGCTTGAGGCGTGCGTCCAACAGTTTCTGATACTCGGACTGCTGGCGGTCGGCCTGATCCTTGTACGAATCGGCCAGGCGCTTGGTCGAATTGAATTTGGTCTGTGCGGCCGCAGCCAGTTCCTCGCGACCCTCGCTGAGGAAGATGTCAATGTTTCTGTCGAGTTCCGCAGTCTTGGCCGCAAATTCATCGTATTTACGACGCAACATGCGCGCCTCGCCGCCCACCGTGGCCGCGGCATCTTCCAACTCATCCAGGTTGTTATCAACCTGGCGAATGTACTGATCGAAGACGGCGATGGAATTGGATTTTAGTGCCTCATCCACCATGTAATGCAAATTAGCCGAAATGAGAGTGCCGATTTTTTCTAACAACGATGCCATGCGTAAGTTACCTCCCTTGTGCTGTCCAAATGTTTTTTGTGAGCCTCGCCGTTGCCCGGGCCAGCGGCAAAGCCTCAAGTGCGGCTTGATTTTACCCGCAATTTACAAATTACGCTAGACGACGCGCTGACGTGTGACTGACGGTCTGTCGGGTTCCTTGGCTAGACGGCGCCCACCAGCTTGTAACCGCGTCCGCGCAGGGTCATCAGGTAACGTGGATTCGTCGGATCCGGTTCGATCTTGGCGCGCAGGCGACTGACCAGTTTTTCGATACGCGCATCGTCCACCGTATCCATGTAATCTTGTCCCCACACCGCCTCCACCACCTGGTACTTGTCACAGATCTTGCCCAACTGCCCGTAGAGCAAGAGCAGCAGGCGATATTCCAGGTTGGTCAGCGCCTCCGTGGTGCGACCATCCACCGTCACCTCGCCGGTTCCCACGTCCACGCGAACGCCCTGCGCGCCGGGGCGCACCAGGGCGCTTTGCTGCGCCAGGAACTGGCCGAACAGGCGGCAAAACGGGCGCGGCGCCTCGTCATTGTCCCCCAGCAACAGATGCTTGCTGCGCAGGGCGGCAATCGCGGGCAGCGGCGCCTCTCCACCTGGAGTGCTCAAGTCCATCAGCGCACCACGTTCGATTTCGCTCAGGCCGGCCCAGATTTTGCCGCACTCGGTCTGCACTGTCATGTTGCGCGGCAGGCGTTGGGCCGCTTCGCGCTGAATGATCCAATCCTGGCTGGCATCGCGCAAGGGCGCGCCGGTCAGGCTGCCGAGCACGCCACAGGTCGCTTCGATCAAACCGATGTGACCGCCGGCCCAGTCGAGGACGAAATCCACATCGCGACCGCTAAACGTCACGTTCAGCTCTTTGGCCACCTGGTGAATCATATCGGCTGCATCAGTTGAGTTGAGCGGCGGCAAGTAGTAGGTGTGATGCGTAAACAACTCGATGAATTCGTCAATCGCCTCGTCGCGGCGCAGCAGAGGCAGGCTTTCGTTGGTGGCCGTCATGAAGGTCAGTCCACGCCGGTATTGATCCTTCAGCGCGCGCAGATTGAGAAAGACACGGCCTTCGACGCGGGTCAGGACTTCGTCGAACTCATCGAAAACGATCACCAGCTTGCGTCCCAGCCCGTCGAGAACCGCGGTCAGCCCCTGGTTGAAGCTCAGTGGCACATGAAACGGGCTGTGGGGATTGATGAGTGCTTCGTATGCATTACGCAGCGTGCGCAGCAGTGTATCGGGCACAGCCTGTCTGCGCAGGGTATCTTGCAGACAACGCAGGACCAGCTCATAGAAACCCTGGTCGTTCAGGCCCAGCATCCGATTGCAGTCAACATAGACGAAAATGGCGTCACGACCCGGGCCGTCCATGCCCTGCTGGGATTCTGGCAGGCAAATCATGCGCAGCAGGGCCGATTTGCCGATGTTGCTGATGCCCACCACGGAACAGCATTCCTGGGCATTCAGATAACGCCAGACAACTTGTGATTCATCGCGGCGCAGAAAGGCGCCGTCACGACGCAACATGCGATCCGGCATACGTGCTCCCGTCCTTGTCTATGGTTTCAGAAGAATCGAGGACCGATGACAGTGATGACAGTATTGTAGCACATCCGGCCCGCCCGACCAACTTCGATTATACTTCCTGGCGTTCGCATCAGCCAACTCATTTGAACTCATTTTGAGCGTCCGCGCTTGTATGTTAGAATTCAGCCAGGAACCAACATCTTCTGGAGGCAACGATGCACATCCACCTTACGCTCAATGGCGAACAGACGACCTGGGACACGGCGCCCCATGAATTGCTCCTGACCGCGCTGCGCCGGGCCGGCATGTGGAGCGTCAAGCACGGCTGCGAGACGGGCGAGTGCGGCGCCTGCGCCGTGCTCCTCGATGGCAAACTGATCAACACCTGCACCCGCCTGGCCGTCCAAGCCCACGGCGCCGCCATCGAAACGTTGGAACACCTGGCGCCTGATCAACCCGGCCGGCGCGACAACGACCTGCACGCGCCATCTCCGCAGGCCACGCTGCACCCGCTGCAGCGCGCCTTCATTGAAACAGGCGCCATCCAGTGCGGCTTCTGTACCCCGGCCCAACTGCTGGCCGCCAAGGCCCTGCTCGATCAAAATTCAGAGCCTGACGAGGCCCAGGTGCGTGAGGCCATCGCCGGCGTGCTCTGTCGTTGCACCGGCTACGCCCGTCCCGTGCAGGCCGTGCTGCGCGCGGCCGCGCAACTGCGCGGTGAGCCTGTGCCGCCGGTTGAGATGCCCGCAATCACCGTGGGCGGCCTGGCCGACCAACAGCCGCACGCGCCGCCAGACGACACCCCGGAGTTCCCGGATGACTCCTTCGGCGGACGCCCTGTGGACACCCTGACGCGCACGCGCCTGCCGGTGATGGTCGTTGCCCAGCCCGAAACGCACGTGGTCAACAAGGCTGAGACCAAGGTGGATGCGGTCAAGCTGGCGAAAGGCCGTCCGGTCTTCACCGATGACATGACCCTGCCGGGGATGCTGCACGCGGCCCTGCTGACCAGCCCCCATGCCCACGCCCGTATCCGCTCCATCGAAGTGGCCGCGGCGCGCGCGTTGGAAGGCGTCCACGCGGTGCTGACCCATCAGGATGTGTCGCGCGTGATGTACGCCAGCGGCGGGCAGAGCTACCCGCAGCCCCACCCCTACGATCAGGTGTCGCTCGACAGCAAGGTGCGTCATGTCGGCGACCGCGTGGCGGTGGTGGCGGCCGAAACACCAGAGATCGCCCAGCGCGCGCTGGCGTTGATCGAAGTGGATTACGATGTGCTGCCGGCCGTTCTTGACCCCCTGGCCGCTATGCAAGAGGGCGCGCCGCAGATTCATGATGAAGCAGACGCAGTGGGCATCCACGACGCTGCGCACAATCGCTCGCATCACATCCATGTCAAGCATGGTGATCTGGAAAAAGGCTTTGCCGAAGCTGCCTGGACCTTCGAGCACGAATACCGCGTGCATCAGGTGCAACAGGCCGCCATCGAACCGCACGCCTGCATCACCTATTGGGACGAGGACGATCGCCTGGTGGTGCGCACGAGCACGCAGGTGCCTTTTCATGTGCGCCGCATCATCGCGCCGCTGCTGGCCTGCCCTTGCGCCGCATCCGCGTCATCAAGCCGCGCATCGGCGGTGGCTTCGGCGGCAAACAGGAAGTGCTCCTGGAGGACCTCTGCGCACATCTGACCATTGCCACCGGCCGGCCGGTGCGCTTCGAATACACGCGCGCCCAAGAGTTCAGCAGCGCCCGCTCACGCCATCCGCAGATCATCCGCGTCAAGACGGCCGTGCGCAGGGATGGCACCCTGGCCGCCATGCGCATCAAGACCGTGGCCGACACCGGTGCGTACGGCACGCACGGCCTGACCGTACAGATGGTCAGCGGGTTCCGCGGCCTCAGCACCTATCGCCTGGGCGCGGCCGAGTTCGACTGTGACGTGGTTTACACCAACAAACCAACGCCCGGCGCGTACCGTGGTTATGGCGCGCCGCAGGCCCTATTCGCATTGGAGTGCCACCTGGAGGAAATCGCGGCCGCCATCGGCTGGGACCCCATCGAGTTCAAGCGCAAGAATTGGGTGCGCGCCGGCGATGAGATCATGATGGCGCGGGCAATGGGCGAGGGACGCGAAGGCTTTGCGCAATGGGTCACCAGCAACGGCCTGGAGGAATGCGTGCAAGAGGGCATGCGGGCAATGGACTGGGAACGCAAGACATTGCCGGGCTTCCACACCCCGTACCCTGATCGTCCTCACATTCGCCGCGGCCTGGGCGTTGCGCTCTGTATGCACGGCACCGGCATCGCCGGCCTGGACATGGGCGCAGCCAGCCTCAAGCTCAACGACGACGGCAGTTTCAACCTGCTCGTCGGCGCCACTGACCTGGGCACCGGCTCCGACACCGTCCTGGCCCAAATTTGCGCCGAAACGTTGGGCGTGCCGCTGCGTGACATCATCATCTTCTCGTCCGACACCGACTTTACGCCCTTCGATACCGGCGCCTACGCGTCCAGCACCACCTACATTTCGGGCGGGGCGGTGCTCAAGGCGGCCGAGCAGGTCAGAGACCAGATCATCGAGCACGCGGTCAAACATCTGCTGCCGGGCGCGGACGCCGAGCGAGTGTGGCTGGAGGATCAGCACGTCTGCGCGCCAGATGGGCGCAAGGTCAGCCTGGAAAAAGTAGCCCTGCACGCCACGCATCAGGCCGATCAGCATCAAATCATGGCGACGGCCAGCCACATGAGTTACGTCAGTCCGCCGCCCTTCGCCGCGCAGTTTGTCGAAGCCGATGTGGATACAGAAACGGGTCAGGTGACGGTGAACCGGCTGTTGATGGCGGTTGACTGCGGCGTGGCGATCAACCCGTTGACCGCGGCCGGCCAGGTGGAAGGCGGCATGGTGCAGGCGCTCGGCTATGCCCACTGCGAGGAGATGGTCTACGACGACGAAGGGCGCCTGCTAAACCCGCGCTTCGGGCCTTACCGCATCTACCAGGCCGACGAGATGCCCCAACTCGATGTCATCCTGGTGCAGACCTACGAGCCGAGCGGGCCATACGGCGCCAAAGCGATAGCTGAGATTCCGAAGGATGGCGTGGCGCCGGCGTTGGCCAACGCCATTTACGACGCCACCGGCGTGCGCATCCGCCAACTCCCCTGCACCCCGGAGCGGGTGTGGCGCGCGCTGCAAGCCGCATCAGCCTGAGCTATGCGTTTGCAGCCCGGCATCAATCAACGCGCGTAGCTGGCTTACAAACTCGCCCGGTGCTTGGATCAGCAGACCGCTCTGATCGGCCACATTGGGTGTGAAGTCCTTGGGATTGAGCGTTAGAAAACGATCCACGGCAGCGTTGACCGCGGCTGTCAGAATCGGTGCGTCTTTGGTCTCGATCAGGTGTTCCCATCGCTCTGTCTCGCCAGGCGATGGATCGGCAACGACCTCAAGACGCATGGTAGCGAGCAGCGCGGCAAACGTCGGGAGGGCCTGAGGCAGCTTCTTGCGTAAGTTGCGCTCTACTTCATCCAGCACCTGGCGCGAGACCACGAGGGTGAACAGCCCGATCTCGGCCATCCTCATGACAGCGTTGCTGGCGCCAGTGGGTGAGGCCGCGCCAGCGATCAAAACGTTCGCGTCAACGAAGATTCTACGCATCTCGATGTTGCCGCTCGCGCCAGATGTACTCTCTCTCTTCTCTCAAGCCGTCTAGCAGGTCCGCCAGGGTGACGCCTTCCCGCTGCATCATAGCGACAAACTGCTGACTCAACTGTGGAACGCGCGGCTGCTTTGGCGTGAGCATCACGATGTCCCCAATTTGCACCAGGAGGAGAATATCGCCATCCCGCGCAGCCAGGGCCGTACGCAGGGGCTGCGGGATGGTCATTTGACCTCGCTCACGCAGACGTACCGCGTAAGTGCCAGTTTCCATCATCATGTCCATTGCTGTGCCTCCGTCATCGTGTTTTGGATACCATTCTGATTTTCGTACAATCGCATTATACGATTGAACATTGACGGTGTCAATGCAGGAATGGCTCTTGAGTGATCAAACTCGTCAAACTCGAAGAAAGCAGGTACAATGAGTTTTGGATTGCGTCGCTTTTTTCGAGCTGGTAGCGCTAACCCGGCGCCGTCGTCGGCCAGGGCGGCTGCAACGCTGCGGGATGAGGTCACGATCCTCAGCCTGAGTCAACAAAGAAATGGAGTAAATCAATGGATACAGTAAAGGCAACCCTGGTAGATGCGATGCACTTCGACATCGAAGTAGACGGTCATCATTTCATGGTGGATGCAGCCAGCGAGGTAGGCGGCATCGACGCGGGGCCGCAGCCGGTGCGCCTGCTGATCGCGGGCCTGGCCGGCTGCACCGGCATGGACGTCATTTCGATCTTGCGCAAGAAGCGCCAGGAGGTGACTCACTTCGAGGTAGAGGTCAACGGCGCTCGCGCCACCGATTACCCCAAGGTGTACACCGACATCGAGGTCGTTTACAGAGTGCGCGGCCACAACATTGACCAGGCATCGTTCGAACGGGCGATTCAGCTATCTGAGGAACGGTACTGCCCGGCCATGGCCATGCTGCGCAAAGCGGCCAACATCACGAATCGTTACGAGATCGAGCAGGAATACTAACCCGATCGAGCGCGTCTGCTTCTTCAGCGGTCATCTCCCATCCCAGGGCGCCGGCGTTTTCGGTCGCTTGACGGGCGTTTTTGGCGCCGGGGATGGGCAAAACGCCCGGATGGCGCACGAGCCAGTTGAGCGCGACCTGGCCGGCCGTCTTGCCATGCGCAGCGCCGATCTCTGTCAGCAGATCAACCGTGGGCATGGCCGCGGCCAATTGTTCGGAGGAAAAGGTCCTGAGTCGCTGCCGCGCGCCTGATACGGGTGTGCCGGGCCGGTACTTGCCGGTCAGTCGTCCTTTGCCCAGCGGGCTATAGGCGATCAAGGTGATGCCGAGTTCCTGGCAGGCCTGGAGGACGCCATTGTGTTCACATTCCCGGTTGAGCAGGTGATACTCCACCTGGTTGGAGGCCAGGGCCAGCCCGCGCTTGGCCAACACCTCGTGCGCCAGGCGCATGCGTGACTCACGGTAGTTGCTCACCCCAATGGCGCGAATTTTGCCCTCCTCCACCGCGTCGGCCAGGACATTCATCAGGGTTTCGATGCGAATGGTGGGCAGGTACCAGTGTACCTGGTAGAGATCAATGCAATCAACCTGCAGGCGCCGCAGACTGCCATGCAGGGCACGCCGGATCGAGCCGGCCGTCCAGCGATGGGGCAGCGGCGCAAACTTGGAGGCGATAAGAATGGGCGTTTGCACCGTGGACACCAGTTCGCCCAGCAGGCGCTCTGAGGTGCCGGTGCCATAGACCTCTGCGGTATCGAACAACCGCAAGCCGGCGCTCAGGCTGGCGTGAAAGGCCGCAACCACATCCTCTTTGCCGTGACTGCGACCATACTGCCAGGTCAGCTTGTCACCCCAAGCCCAGGTGCCAACGCCCAGGGCCGGCGCCTCCACACCGCTGGCGCCGATTCGAATCGTCTGCATGTTCATAGATTCCTTTTGTTTCTCCGTCTTCGTTTGCTTTCTCTTTTTAACCCACATACGCGCGAACGTCAAGTTCGCACCTTTGTCATTACCGGGTGTATAATCGTCAGGAGTTGAGAAACCCGGTTTCTCACAGAAACCGGGTTTCTGAAATAGTCCAATCCAGGGAGCACATGCGGCGCCGCCATGAAACCCCACCGACAGCCTGCAAGTAAACGCTATCTTCTGCCGGCTTTGGGCCTGCTGCTGGTCCTCGGTCTGGCCGCGTGCGCGCAACCGCCGCTGCCGCCTACCCCACCCTCTGCCTTGGTCACGCCCACGCCGGCCGCCAGTTTGACGCCGCCGACTCTGCCGCCGCTGCCGTCACCGCCGCCGCCGCCGCTCAGCACGCCTGGCACCGCCATTGCCACCGGCCTGGCGCCGGGCACAGTGCGGCCTGTGACGATCACGGCCGCGCCAACCACTCTGCCTGCGTCCGACACCCCCGCGCCAGCATCAACCATTGCCACCGACACCCCCGCGCCCACGCCCACGGCGCCGCCGACGCCCGTCCCCTTGCCCACGTTGACGCCGCGCCAGCTCTTTTTCCCCGGCATCTCCAGCCAGGGGCCGACGCCCACGCCTATCACCCGCACGCCGATCCAGCACGTGGTCATCATCATCAAGGAAGGGCGCAGCTTCGATGCGCTCTTTGGCCGCTTTCCGGGCGCGGAAGGCGCGACGCGCGGGGAAAAGGCTGATGGCACGCTCATTGACCTGACGCGGGCCGGGGACCGCCTGGGCGGCAGCCCCGATACGTCCCGCGCGTCGGCGCAGATCGCGATGGGCGGCGGCCGCATGAATCAGTTCGATCTGATTCCGGGCGCGGCCCTGGCGGATGGCTTCCTGCTGCCCTTTACCCAGGCCTGGCCCGAAGATATTCCCAACTATTGGCGCTATGCGCAGACGTTCGTACTCAGCGACCGCACCTTCTCCGCGGCGGCCGGACCCGCCTTTCCCAATCTGCTGCACCTGGTGGCTGCACAGTCGGCGCTTGTCACGGATAACCCCACGCAAAGCTCCGACACCTGGGGCTGTGACGCGCCGGCCGGTGCGCGTGTGCGCACAGAACCAGTCGCGGACAATCCGACATGGGTTTTTCCCTGCTTCAACATCCCCAATCTGCCTGACCAACTGCAGGCCCGGCCGCTGTCCTGGCGTTTCTACGGGCCGCGGCCCGGTGCAGACGGCTATCAAAATGTCGTGCTGAACGCCATTCAGACGATTCGCACCTCGTACCTGTGGAACAACAACGTCACCAGCGACGGCCAATTCCTGGTAGATGTCCTGCGCCGGCAGCTCCCAGCCGTCAGTTGGCTGGCGCCCCCTGGCGAATTCAGCGAGCGCCCCACCGCCAGCCTGTGCGCGGGTGAAAACTGGACCGTGCAGCAGATCAACGCCGTGATGCAGAGTGACCTGTGGGCCAGCACCGTCATTTTTGTCGTCTGGAGCCATTTCGGCGGCTTCTACGATCATCTGCCGCCGCCGCAGGTGGATCTGTTTGGCCTGGGGCCACGCGTGCCGCTGCTCATCATCTCGCCCTACGCCCGGCCCGGTTTCATTTCCCATAACCAGGCCGAGCTGACCTCGCTGGTTACTTTTGTCGAACGCAACTTCGGCCTGGCGCCCTTGAGCGAGCGCGACGCCCGTGCCAATGACCTGCTGGAAAATTTCGATTTCCGCCAGGCGCCCTTGCCGCCGCTGCTGTTGAGCGCGCGGCGCTGCCCAGATTGATCCGACAAGGACGCTCCCCCAACCGTAGGGCACGCCTCCGGCGTCTCTACCACAACACGGTGGCACGCAGGACGCCGGGGGCAAATTGAATCAGCGCCTCGCGCCCGGTTCGCAGCAGTGGCCGGTCAAGCTGTTGTTGGAGATCAAAATCGAGCGCGGTTTGCAGCCACAACGTGGTGTCGTGACCTGTCAACCGGTATGGATAGCCCCATGCGGCCGTGCCGCGCATGAAGTTGAAGGCGCGCCGCGCCGACCAGGTGGGGCTAAGCTTGAAATCAGAATCGCTGGGCCAGGGAAAGTAGGTGCTGCGCGCCTCGTCCTGCGGCCGGACTGAGAGCGGCCCTTGCACCAGGCGGGTCAGCGTTTGCAGCATCAACGCGGCGCCGGCCTGAGCGATCAGCGCATCGGCCTGCAATCCGCTGCTGCCATCGGGCAAGGGTACGCCGGCCTGTGCAACGACTTCGCCCGCATCCACGGCTGGCGTCATCCGGTGCAGCGTGACGCCGGTTTGCTCTTCGCCCAGGCGCCATTGCCAAAAGAGGGGCGCGGGGCCGCGGTAGCCGGGCAGCAGCGACGGGTGCAGATTGAAACAGCCCAGGCGCGGCGCCTGCAGCAGCTCGGCGGGCAAGATCAACGAAAAACATGCAACCAGGATGACATCAGGGGCCAGCGCGGCCAAACGCGCAATCACCGGCGTGCCGCGCAGATGCTTGACGTAGATCACCGGCAGCCCGGCCGCGGCCGCCTGCGCAACGATGGATGGCGGGTGTGCGTTGACCGAGAGCAGCAGCGCGGATTCCTCCGGCGCGGAGCCTGGCGTCACCACCGCGCAGACCTGCACGCCGTGCGCCAGCAAATACTGCATGGGAATGGCCGAAAAGACGCCATCCATGCCCATGAATACGACGCGCAGCTTTTGGGTCTCAATGCTCATTGGTGTACAATCACCCGCACCACAAATTCAGATCAGGAGATTCGACATGGCCGATCCAGCCGCCAACATTGGTTTCAGCCCCGACAACACGCGCATGGTGATGTGCCGCAAGCTGGGTCGCCTGCTGCCGGGCTTGGACAAAGCACCGTTCAAGGGCAAGCTGGGCGAGCGCATCTTCAACGACATTTCGCGGGAGGCGTGGGAGATGTGGCCGTCTTACCAGACGCTGCTCATCAACCATTACGGACTCAGCCTCGGTGATCCAAATGCGCAGGATTTTCTTCTGCAGCAGATGGAGCAGTTCTTCTTCAGCGACGAAGGCCAGATGCCCGAGGGATGGACGACGCCGGGCGGTGGACAGAAACAGAAAGGCGGCGCCGCACGCAAGTAGGATTTTGCGTGAATGCGGCATCCTGTAGTAACACCATCCATCCTGCTCATCTCCACCTACGAACTAGGCCATCAGCCCTGGAACCTGGCCTCGCCCTTGGCGATAGGCAAACCGTCCTCGATGTCAAAGTGCAGGCACGCGTGCGCCGCGCGCAGCGCGCCTTCGACGAACGCTGGGTCAGGCCCGCGCGCAAAGATGAAGCCGAGGTAACTGGCGCCCTCTGGCAGCGGCACGATCGGGTTGTGCAGCGGCGCGCTGATGATGATTTCGTCAATACCAGGAACGGCTCGCGCCGCCGCCAGGCCAGAGACATGCCGCAGAAAGCCAGCTTTGGGGATGGGGATCATCATCACGCCGTTGGCCTGGCTGGTCGGGTTGAGCGGTCCCAAGTCAAGGCCGGCGGCCTGGCGCAGAATCAACTCCTCCAGGCTGCGATCGAGGTCAAAGCGCAGCGTTTGCGAGCAGTAGCCGCCGATCGAACGCCCGGCCATCTCCACCATCCACGGGCCATCCGCGTCGATGCGCAGTTCCGCATGCACTGGCCCCACGCGCAGCCCCAGGGCCGCCGCGGCCTGTGCAGTCACCTCGGCAATCTGCGCCTGCACTGCGGACGGCAGTCGCGACGGCGTGACGTAGATTGTCTCCTCGAAGAACGGCCCCTCCAGCGGATCAGGCTTGTCAAACAGCGCCAGCACGGTCAGTTGCCCATCGAAGAGCAAGCCTTCGAGCGCCACTTCCACGCCAGGAATGTACGTTTCCACGAGCAGCGCATGGCCATCCGCGCCGGCGTGACTCGACGCGTCGCTCACGATGGCGGCGGTACGCGCAAAGGCTGCCGCAAACCCGGCCGGGTTGTTGGCGCGAATGACACCCCGGCTGCCTGATAGCAAGAGCGGCTTCAGCACCACGGGGTAGCGAAGCTGCGCCGCCAACGCGACAGGGTCGGCGTCCAGATCATAGCGCGCCGACTGGGGTGAAGGCGTCCCGGCCGCGGCGAAGAGTTGGCGCATGAGGTGTTTGTTGCGCGCCGCCAACGCGGCCTGCGGTGAGTTGTGCTGCAGGCCCAGCGCCGCGGCGACCTGCGCGGCCAGGAGGCTGCCGGTGTCATCGGTTGCCAGCACCGCCTGCACCGGATACTGGCGCGCATAGTCAACAATGATCGGCAGCGCAAGGTCAGGCTGGCTAAACGGCACTGCCAACGGCATGTGCCAGAGATCGGCCAGCGCGCGCGGCAGGTCAACCACCTCGATCACGTCCAGCCCCAGGCGAGCGGCCGCGTCGAGGAAGGCGTTGTTGCGGTAGCTAAGCGCGCCGCTGAGAAGAAGAATCTGTTTGCCCATACGGATGGGGCGGATTCTACCACAACCGCGGCTACCACGCCAAGGTTGGACAGCCTCGGTCAGCAATTCCGCATACAGCGTACACTCGACCACCAGGAGCGCAGGGAACATACAGAAGCCGGCCCGCCAAAACCGGTCGGCGCCGCGCCGAAGCTTGTGTTACAATAGCGGCTGCCTTTGCGGCATAAATCTATGGCGAGGTGATTCGATGTCAACGCTTGAACAAGAGACTCAACTCAGTCCTTTTCAGAGGTATCTGCGCACCCATTTTCATCAAGATGACGCTGACCTGGTGCAATTGCAGCTCGAGGCGCAGGCGGCCGGTCTGCCGGCGATCAGCATTGGCCCCGAGCAGGGTAAGTTCTTGCAACTGCTGGTGGCCCTGACCGGCGCGCGTCATGTGCTGGAAATCGGCACCCTGGGCGGTTACAGCGGCGCCTGGATCGCTCGTGCGCTACCGGCCGCTGGCCGGCTCATCAGTCTGGAGATGAACCCCCGTCACGCGGCGTTTGCCCAGGGTCAGTGGAACCGCCTGGGGCTGGGCGCCACGGCGACCGTGATCAGCGGCCCGGCTCTCGCCACGCTGCCCACCCTGACGCCGGCCGCCCCCTTTGATATGATCTTTATTGACGCGGACAAGGAAACTTATCCTGACTACCTGGAGTGGGCGATCCGTCTGGCACGACCCGGAACGGCGATTGTGCTGGATAACGTTGAGTTGCATGGCCGGCTGGTGGATCAGGCAGCCCAGGATTTACCGCACGTGCGGGCCATGCAGCGTACGATGACCATGCTGGCCTCCGATCCACGCCTCGTCAGCACGGTTGTGCCTTACGTGGATGGGCTGGCAGTGACGGTTGTGAGGGGAAGGGAATGAGGAATGCTGAATGAGGAATTGACCTCTGCGCCTCATCCCGAGATAGTCATTATGTCAAAACTTTTGGCTACGAAGCCTGCGCCAGGCCAGAGCGTCACGGATTGGGGGCATGAGCATTCACCTGGGATTGAATTGGTCAGATCATACTGAGAGGAAGCCTGGGCCGTGGGCAGAGTCGCCTATACAGCCCAGGCTTCTTCATGCCTGCGTGGGGGCAGGCAAACGTCTACTCTCCGAATTCTGTCTCAGACGAATCCGGATCGAAAAGCTGTGTGCCGGGGTCGTCAACGAACATCCGCAGGACGGCAAAATGATTGGGGTCGCCGCTCAGCAAGGCGTGATTGACGATCAACAGCGAGCGGGTGCGTGCGTCGAAGGCGATGCCGGCCGGGTTGTCGAGCGGGATGGCGTCGCCCGGCGCGCTGGCATATCGAACCGTCTCCGTGCCGTTCGCCGCCAGCACCGAAATCTGATTCGAGAGCGCCAGCGAAACATACAGGTTGCCCACGGAGTCGAACGCCAGTTGATCGGGCATCTCGCCGGCGATGTAGGTGTGGATGACTGCCAGGTCGGCCTCAGTGGGCTGATCCACCAACGGCAGCCGGTAGATAGTGCCCTGGGCTGGATTGGCCGCTGAGGAGGAGATCGCCACGTAGACATGGGTGCGCTCGCGATTCAGGCGGATGCCGTTGGCGCCGAAGGGGATGGGGCCGCCGCCCTCGAACTGCGCGCTCTGGAACCAGATCTGCGCCGCGCCGCCGCCGGGCGCATAGCGCCAAATGGTGGCCTGCAGCGAATCGGTCACGTACGCGTAGCCTTGCGGATCGAAGACAACGTCATTGACAATGGGCGGCATGTCGAACGCGGTCGGCGAACAGGAGCCGCTGAACGGGCAGATCGGCAGATCGGGGACCGGATCGCCATAACCTACCTGGGCGTAATCCAGGCCCTGCTTGGTGAAATAGATCAAGCCAAGCTGCGTGCTCAAGGCGAAGAGCCGGCCAGCGCCGCCCCATGCCATGTTACTCAACGCGTGTTCGAACGCCAGGTTCTCGCCCGTGACCAGAATAGTCTGCTTGAGTGTACCCGTTCGTCGGTCGAAGACCTGGATCGCCGAAGGGCCGGTGCCGGCCGTGCCGAAGCGCGCCGGGCCTGATACGAAGACAGAGCTGCCATGCGCAACGACGCCTTCTGGAAAGCCTGGCGTTGCGGGTACAGTGGCCAAGACATCAATATCGCCGATTTGCACAGCCTGCGCCAGGCCAGAGCCAGCAAATCCTAAGGCGATCACCACCAAGAGCATGATGGCGGCACGCAGCCGCCTTCCAACGGAAACATACATACGATTCATCGTGTCCTCCTGAGACTCACATATTACGTCCGGAAAACTCAAAGCCTTGACAAGGGCCTGTTCATGATCGTCGGGAATTATAGCACAACTTCACGTCGTTTTTGGAATCGGCCCCCGCGGCGCGCGACAATCTCACATTGTCAGCCAACTGTAAAGCCAATCCCCGCATCTCTGTGCTATGATAGCCGTCGAGAACGAGCAGGACGCCGGCTATCATACGCCTGTCCGTTGTTTTTGGCGATTTTTACCCGACTGTCGCTCAGCGATACGATTGGTGAAGACGCCCGGGTTTTCGGTCGTTGAGCTAGAGACAGGAGATCATCCAGAATGTTTTACCGCCGAATGCAGGCCAATCAGGCCTACCTTGTGCTTGTGTCTTTGTTGGTTGTCTTGTTGACCCTCGTCGCGCCGGCTGCACCGGGCCTCGCGGCGACTGCCAACGCCGAACGTTTTGCGGCCCCGCAGGCCGTTACGCCCGCCGCCTCTCTGACCGTTCCCTCCACCACGATGATTAGTGAAGGCTTCAGCTTCACGGCCGCCTTCGATAACACCGGTACGGGCGCCGAGGTTGGCTATGGCCCCTATGTGGACCTGTTCCTGCCCATTGGCGGCGTGGACGCCACCAGCAACAGCGGGCCGAACGATGGCGTCACGTTCACCAGCGCGACCTACCTGGGTATAGCCGTGAATTCTGTCACGCAGACCTGCGCACCGGACGGAACCCTCACCCACCCGCTGACCGGCCTCTCGGTGACCTGCCCGGCCTTGCCGGGTAACTTCGATACCTCTTTCACCTGGCAGTTTATCAACCTGGAACTGCCTTTCGGCTCCTTTGCGGCTGACCAGCCGGCGGCAGACATCACAGTGACCGTCAATCTCAGCAATTACGCCGATCTGAGCACGGCGCTGCCGATCCAGGCACGCGGCGGCTTTCGCTACGGCGCCGATCCGCTGGACAACCCAACCACCGACCCGCCCATCATCCAGGCGAGCCTGACCAGCGCCGACGTCACGCCCACCCTGATCAAGCTGATGAAAACCTACCACGGCCCGGAGGATGAGACCGCCACCGGCCCCAACTTCCCGCGCGAGTACACGGTGGCCGTGGATATTGCCGATGGGCAAACGGTGACCAACCTGGACATCAGTGACTACCTGCCCGGCAACTTACAGTTCGTCCAGGTGGTCAGCACCAGCCCGACCGCCACCTGCGGCACGCTGCCCAGCACCACCACGCCCGGCGGCAATCTGGTTTGCACCTTCGCTTCGGTGACCGGCACGACGGGCACATCCGACGCCACGGTGCGTTTCCGTTTCTACGTGCCTCTCAACGATGCGGGTAGCAATCCAGTCATCAACGCCAGCACCGGCGACGATGTGCAGTGCATCAATCAGGCCGGCGCGCTGGGCGATTGGACGCCGCTCGATCCGCGCGACCTGGGGGGAGTGGATAACGCGTCAGCGGGCGGCAGCGGCGATCCGCCCGAACACATCCTGGGCTGCAAGTCTATCGCCATCCAGAAGAGCGTGGCCAACCTCACCGACAGCACCAACTCGCCCGGCGATGTGCTCGAGTACACTCTCAACTTCCAGGTGTCCGACTTCTTCGCCTTCCAGAACGTCATCATTGACGATCTGGTCTCCGACGGCCAGCACTTCCAGTCCAGCTTTGCGCCGACCCTCCAGGTAAACGGCAACGACTTCACGCTGGCCGCGGCGAGCATGGACGGCGGCAACGTGAACATCGTCTGCAACTACACCGGCGGGCCGGGCGCGGAGTGCGACAGCGACAACGGCGCCGCCAACGACGGCACGACCGCCATCGCCTTCGACATCTCCGCCGAAGTGACGCGCGGCCGACCGGATGGCAAGCTACTGGGCGGCTGTGTCCCCACGGCGGGCGGCAGCGACTACGACTGCGATCCCTTCGACAACGGCGCGACGACAGCTACGCTCAAATTCCGCACCGTCATCCTGGACGCCTACACCGACGACTACCCCTCCGGCGATCCGAGCGTGGACCAGGGCGATATCCTGAACAACGATGTGACCATCAGCGGCGATGTGTTGAACAACGCCAACCTGATCCCCACCGGCAACAGCGAGGCCGACACCAGCGCGGCCGGGCTAAACATCGCCCAGGGCAGCCTGGAAAAGACGATCTACGCCAAGAACGGCGTTGCCTGTGCGCCGCAGCCGTGCAGTGCAGTCCAGGGGACGCCGGGCGATACCATCACCTATCGCCTGCGGTACACACATCCAACCAGCGACTTCGAGCAGTTCAGCATGGAAGACTTCGTGCCGCTGCCGGTCTTCAGCGCCACAGAGGTAACCTCCTTAAGCAACACGGTCTGCGGCACGCCGGCGGCCGGCGCGGCCTGCCTGGGGCCAGCCGACACCTATCATCTCCTGAGCGGCGCGGTGACCCCCGCCATGACCACTAATGCGGCCAACAACACGGTCAAGTTTACTTACGGCAATTTCGACGATCCGACCAACCCCACCAGCGTTGTGGACATCCTGTTCACGGTGACGATCGAGGGCGATCCTTTCGCCGACGGGCTGTACCTGACCAACCAGGCGCGCTCGACTGAGGGCACCACGCAAACCACCGTGCGCACCGCTGACGCCATCGTGCAGTTCCAGATCTTCGAGCCGGTGCTTGGGATTCGCAAGGGCGTCATTGCGACGGACAAGGCCACCGCGACGTTCAGCCCAGCGACCGTTGCACCTACCAACGTTTCCGTCTCGGCGCCCGGTTCCGCCTGCCCGCGTCTGAGTGGCAGCGGCCTGCCGGTCACTTCAAGTAACCTGGGCACAACGTTTACCAGCGACCTCAGCGGCCTGGATGCCGGCGACTTGGCGACCTTTGTCATCGTCGTGGAAAACACCGGCCGCGGTCCCAACGGCGCCTTCGATGTGCGCATCAAGGACGACCTGCCGGCCGGTTTTGTGGCGCCGGCAGGAGGCATCAATCTGTGCGCCACCGACGGCACGGGCGCCCTGTTCAGCGTCACCGACCTGGGCGGCGGCCTCCTGAGCACAGGCATCGAGTTGATTGACCCCGGGCCGACCAACCCGGCGGCCGGCGCTCTCGACCGCGGCAAACTGGCCGATGGCACGACTGTGACCGATGGTCGCAATATCGTCATCTTGACCTTCGACCTGCAATTGGACAGCTCGGTGCGGCCCAATCAGGCCATAGACAACACCGCCACCCTCTTCAAGTACGCGGGTCAGGAGGGGGGGGCCGATTTCACCGCCACCGATCGCACCGACAGCGCCCAGGTCAAGATTTCGCCGCCGGCATTCGCCAAGGCGCTCACCGGCACTGAGGTCACCGACGGCGACAACGGCGCCACCCAAGCCGTGATCGGCGAACTGATCACTTACGAGCTCACCGTCACGATCCCGGAAGGCGTCACGCCCTCAGCGCAAATCGCCGACACCCTCGCCACCGGTTTGGCGTTCGTCGATATCACCAGCGTCACGCTCTCCCCGGGAGTGAGCACCGCCAACGCCATCGGCACGGGCGCCAACCCGGCCAACGTCGCCGTGGCCGGCGGTGGCGGCTCGTTCACCGTCAACTTCGGCAACACCACGAACGCGAACACCGACAACGGCGTCGCCGAGACCATCGTCATCGTCTTCCGTGCGGCCGTCCTGAACCTCGCAGGCAATCAAGCGGGCACGACGCTCGGCAACGCCGCCACGTTCAGTTACGACACGGGCCCGAGCCTGCCCGCCACGGCCGCCAACGTCACCCTGGTCGAACCCCGCGTCCTCGCCGGCAAGGAGGTTTCGAACGACGGCACAACCTGGTCCGCCAGCCTCAACACCGGCGACGCTTCCGCGCCCCTCTACTACCGTGTTCGCCTTAGCAACGGCGGCGCCGCGCTCGCCCCGAACGCGGACGTCGCCACCACCGCGGAGTTGGCCAACTTCACCTCGAGCGGGTCGATCCCGGGCCGGTTTACCTCAGTGCCATCGCCGATGGACGGGGTGGCGCTGGCCGTTGGCCAACGGGTGCTCGTGAAGAACCAAACCACTGCCAGCCAGAACGGCATCTACAGCATCACGGCGACGTCCAGCGGCACCTTCACGCTCAACCGCGCCACCGACGCAGACACCGCCGCCGAACTGTACCGCAGCCGCCTGGTCAAGGTCGGCAGCGGCACGGCCAACGGCGGACAAGTGTTTGAGTTGACCAGCACGGTTGCCACGCTGAACACCGACGCGGTCGTCTGGACCAGCATGACTTCCGGCGCCCTGACAGCGTTCGACGTCACGCTCAACGACCCGCTGCCGGCCGTTTACGCGTCCGTGGCACTCAACAACCCTGTGACCACCGCCGGCTTCGGCGCCACGCCGGCGCCGACCTTCGCCGACTTCGAGATCGTCGGTGGCGTCCTGCGCACGAAGGCCGGGGTTTCCTTCGACATGCCCGCCGGCAGTTCCGTCGAACTGGTGCTCTCCGGCACGTTGTCCAACGGCGTCAACCCGCAGCAGAACCTCGACAACATCGCCACCGTTCTCTGGACTTCGCTCAACGACGACAAGTCCAGCGCCGATACCCCAACCCAGCGTTCGGTCCACAACGCCAGTTCGACCGAGCGCACTGGCGCGGACGGCGTGGGCGGAGCGTTGAACGACTACGCGGCCAAAGGCTCCGCCAACGCCGTGTCGTCGGCCCCGATCCTCAGCAAGTTGATCGTCGCGACTTCGGAAAGCCACACCCTCGAAAACAAGGTGTTGGCGGACTTCACGGGCACGGGCTTCACCAGCTTGGCCGGCACTTGGGCGTCCGCGCAGACGATTCTGCCGGAGTTCGTGCGCATCGACAGCCCGGCCACGGGCACGGGTGGCAGCGGCACACTCACCTTCGGTTCCGCTCAGGACCTCCGTGGCTACAGCGCGCTCGGCGTCGCCGTCCGCGCGGCCGCCGGCAATGCCGCCACCACGATGCGACTGACGCTCACCGACAGCGACGGCACCACGGCGCGCTTCGATGTCACCATGTCGAGCCTGACGGTTGGCGCTCCCGGTTTCACGCAATTGACCTCGGTGGCCCTCACGGTGCCATCTGCCGCACCGACGGGCGGCAACGGCGTGCTCAACCTCGAAGCGATCGTCTCGATCCAAGTGGCCGGGAGCGCCAACAATGCCGTCCGCTGGGACATTGACCGCATCGTCGCCCTGCGCACGCTGGCCGTGCCCGGCGAGATCGTGCGGTATCGGCTAACGGTCGAATTACCTGAGGGCACTTCGCCCGATTTCATGGTGCAGGACAACCTGCCGCCCGGCATGCGCTTCATCAACGACAGCACCGTGCGCGTGGCTTTCGTCGCCAACGGCGGCGGCATCGCCTCGACGACTGCGGGAACCGGCAACGCGACGGTACCAGCCGTCACCGACACCGGCACGGCGTTGAACCTGAGCGGCAACGGCGACACGGTGTCTTCCTTCAGCCTTGCCGTCGGCAGCGTCAACGGCTTGCCCATCGGCGAAGGCACGGGTTTCGATTCCACCGTGTCGAGCAGCCGCACCGACGCCCGCGTGACGGCCGATACCTATATTGACGGCACGGATCCGATCTTCCGCCTCGGCACGCTCGTCAACAGCGACAACGATGCCGATGCCGAGTATGTCGTGATCGAGTTCAATGCCTTGGTCACAAACGACCGCGACAACACTTCACCCGACAACGGCAGCGCTCAACAGGCCGGCGTCAGTCTCGACAACACCTTCCAGACCGCCATCAACAGCAGCACAAGCAATACTCAGGTCGGGTCCACCAGCTCAGCCAACGATTTCAGCCGCGTCGTCATCGTCGAGCCGCAGATCAACAATCTCAGCAAGGCCATCACGACGGCGCAGGTGGATGCTGGCGACCCGATCGCCTACCAGATCGAGTTCTCGAATAACACGGCGCACCCGGCCCAGTACGCCCCGCAGGTGCGGGCCGCGACCACGGCCGCGTTCAGCGCCACGTTCAGTCCCACCGGCGGCATGGGCGGCGCGGGTCGCTTCACCGGCGCGCCCGCCAGTGTGGACGGCGTGACGCTGGCCGAGGGCGACCGCGTGTTGGTCAATAACCAGTCGAGCGCGAGTCAGAACGGCATCTACAAAGTGGTGGACAGTCTCAACGGCATCTGGGATCGCGCAACGGATTTCGACGCCGCCGCTGAGATGAATCTCGGCTATCGCGCCTTCGTTGCTTCGGGCACGGCCAACGGCGGCAGGACTTTTGCTCTGGATGCTGCCGTCACCACGATCAACACCAGTGCGATCAGCTTCTCTGCAGTGTCCGCCAATCCAGCGGTCCAGGCGGCGACAACCGGCGTACTGCCCGGCACGTACACCTTCAACGCGACGGGTGGCACAGGCGGCACGGGCCGGCTCACTTGGACTGCCGCCGCGCCGACGACCATTGACGGTGTGACCTTGTCTCCAGGCACGCGTATCCTCGTCAAGGACCAGAACAGTACCGCGCCATCGGCGCAGGTCCAGCGCGGGGTGTACGTGGTGGTAGACGCCAACAACTGGGATCGTGCCAGCGACTTCGACACGGCTGCGGAGTTCCCGGTCGGAATCCAGACCTACGTGGTGGGGGGGACCAACAACGGCGGCCGGACGTTTGCGCAGACCGTGTCGGTAACCACCATCAACAGCAGTGTCCCGGGGTGGACTGTCGTTGATCAGGTTACCGCCTTCGATCTGGTGCTAACCGACGCGCTGCCACCTGGCGTGCTGTTCCAGAGTGTCACCATCGTCACGCCGGACCTGCCGGCCGGCCAGACCTTCACCGCCAGCGGCCCGTTCACCGGCGGCTCGGTCACCGTTCCTACGGTTGATACGAATGGCACGATCACCGTCAACCTGGACAAGCTTGCGCCGGAGTCGAAGATCAGCGGCACGCCCACGGATGTGACCATCACCGTCAACGGCATCGTCAGCAGCTCCGCTGCCGCCCGCCAGGAGATCGCCAACACCGCCCGGCTCAGCTACACGGGCCTGCCGGGGGACAAGGGCACAGCATCGAACCCCACCGGCACTGATCCGACTTCCAGTAGTTCGGTGGACGCTTCCGGCGGCCAGTACGGCGAGCGCAACGGCAGCGGGGTGACGGCAACGGACAACACGCTAGTTAACTACGGCGCCTCCATTCGCAACAGTTACAGCGTAGCCTCCACCGTCATCACGTCGCTCGATCGGCCCAGCGTCAGCAAGTCCTTCAAGGACGGCACTCTGACCAACGACGATACCAGCCTGGCTGCCACCACCGGCGCCAATCTGACGATCGGAGAACAGGCGACTTTTGACATCCTGGTCACCCTCCCCGAAGGCTCGACGCCAGATCTGGTCGTCAGCGACGTACTGCCCGACGGTTTGCGCCTGGACAGCTACGCCGTGATCACCCTGGCCTCCGGCAGCGGCCGGCTCAGCCAGGACTTCGTGGGTACGCTGACCAACAACCCGCCCTCGGTCTCCCCGGCCCTACCTGTGACTGGCGCCGGCGCCGCTTCCTTCAGTTTCGGCAACAGCGTCGCTACCGCTGATGGCGTTGCTGGCAACAACGCCTTTGTCCTGCGTGTCACGGCCACTGTTCTGAACATCCTGGGCAACCAGAATGGCGTCACCCGGACGAACAGCGCTACCGTGCGTTTCGACGACCCCGCCATCGCCGACCGCACCGTGACCAGCACCGGCGGCGATCCCACCATCACCGTGGTCGAACCGATCCTGGCCCTGACCAAGCAGCAGATCTCAGTCGCGCCAACACCGGCGCAGGTCGGTAGCGTCGTCACCTACCGCGTGACTGTGGCCCACGGCGCGGGCAGCGCCGCGCCCGCCTACGACGTGCGCATCACCGACGCCTTGCCCGCCGGTCTGACGCTCAACCTCGGTTCGGTGAGCGTGACGCTCAACGGCAGCGCCTCCGGCGCCGTCAACAACTCGGCAGGCAATGCCATTGACGTCAGCGTAGACGCGATTCCGAACGATGGCAGCAACGTGGTGATCGAATACCAGGCCACGGTCAACGGCAACGCTGATGTCACCGTGACCAATAGCGCCGATGCTCTCTGGACCACGCTGCCCGGCGCCAGCACCGACGAACGCGGCGAGGGCGACGGCAACCCCGACGGCGCTGAGCTGCTGGGCAGCGGCGCGCTGAACGATTATGAAGTCGTTGGCAGCAGCAACCTGAGCGTGCCGCTGGACATGGGCGATCTGCCCGACAGTTACGGGACGACGACCGCCAATGGCGGCGCTCGCCATCTCCCCAACGGCCTGACCCTGGGCAGCAGCATTGACCAGGAAACCAACGGCCAGCCGAACGCCAGCGCAACCGGCGACGGCGCGGACGAGAACGGCGTCAGCGCCAGCAGCCCTTCGGCCAACTGGGGCGGCGGAACCGGGGCTTTCCTGGTGACGGTCAGCGGCGGCCCTGGCTGCCTCAACGCCTGGATGGACTTTACCAACGACAGCGGATCGGGGGTTGGCGCCAGTTTCGCCGACGGCAACTTCACCAAGACCGGCGGTTACGACGCCTATTCGAGTTTCTCGGAACACATCGTGCAGAACCAGTTGCTGACCAACGGCGTGACCGACGTGACTTTCTCTGTTCCGACCAGCCTGCTCGGGGGCGGCAGCACCAGCTACTACTTCCGCTTCCGCCTCAGCCCAACCGACGGCAACGGGCAATGCACGGTCCCGGTTGGCCCAACAGGTCTGATCTCGGGCGGCGAGGTGGAGGACTACCAGGTCACCTTCCCGCCGTTGGCCGCAACGCTGAACAGTTTTAGCGCCGAAGCGCAAGGCGACCGCATCATGGTCATCTGGGAGACGGTGAGCGAGCTGGACAATATCGGCTTCAACCTCTATCGCAGCGACAGCGCGACGGGCGCCCTGAACCTGTTGGCCTTTGTGCCGTCGCAGGGACCTGGCAGCTCCCAGGGCTTCGCCTACTCCTACGATGATCTGGACGTACAGATTGGACAAACCTACTGGTACTGGTTGGAGGACATCAGCGTGAGCGGCGTCACCACGCTGCATGGGCCGGTCAGCGCCACGCTGCAGCAGCCAACTGCTGTGACGCTTGGGGAGTGGCAGGCAGGGACGTCGCAGCCCGCCCTGCTGGCGGCGCTGCTGGCCGTTGCAGTCGGGTTGGCGATCGTCCTGGGCACTCACGGAGTCAATCGCCGCGAGTCGGTATTTTTCAATATCGAAAGATTTGATGTAGAATTGAAAAATTGAACTGAACGAGTTGAGTGATTTCACAAAAAGGGAGATAAGCACATGAAGATCGGAATTCTCGGTTCGGGTATGGTGGGGAAGGCGTTGGCGGCGAAGCTGACGGAGCAGGGGCAGGATGTGATGGTCAGCTCACGCAGCCCGGAGAAGGTAGCCGCGTGGGCGGCGGACGCGGGGGTCAAGGTCGGTTCCCTCAGCGAAACGGCTGCGCACGGGGAGATCATGATCAACGCGACCAAAGGTGATGCGTCGGTGGACGCGCTGCGGGCCGCGGGCGAGGCCAATCTGGCCGGCAAAATTCTGATGGACATCGCCAATCCGCTCGACTTCTCACGCGGGATGCCGCCCACGCTGTGGGTGTCCAACACCGACTCGCTGGGCGAGCAGATTCAGCGGGCCTTCCCACAGGTGAAGGTGGTCAAGACTCTCAACACCCTCAACGCCAACCTGATGGTCAACCCAGGCGGACTGGGCGGCGGCGAGCACACCATTTTCGTCAGCGGGAACGACGCCGCGGCGAAGGCCGAGGTCAGCCGCCTGCTGGCCGAGTGGTTCGGCTGGCGCGACATCATTGACCTGGGCGACATCACCACCGCCCGCGGCACCGAAGAGCTGCTGCCGGTCTGGGTCCGCCTGATGATGATGTTCGGCCACGCCAACTTCCAGTTCAAGATCGTGAGGTAGGCCGGCGAGGAACATCAGAAGTTTCATGGCTTTTCACAGGATAACCGGGATGCCGAGCGCCTTGCCGCCCAGCGTCATTGCCCACTGCAACGCCGCGCGTCGCGGCCCAAACGGCGCCAGCCACCACTGCTCGAACAACACCTTGCCCCAGTGCCAGGTCTTGCCCATCCGGCGCAGTTGGACTTGCGGCGCCGGCTCGGCGTAGAAGTCGCCAAACGCATAGCCGGCCAGGCTCTCGCCCGCTTCGAGCATACAATAGCCGATCCCTGGGAAGGTTCCCCCTGCGCCGGTCCCCATGATCTCCGCGGCGATGCGGCGCGCGACGACCTCGGCTTGGGCGTGGGCAAAGACGCCGGCCTTGGGCAACAGCATCGGTACGTCGGGTTTCCAGCGGCCGGGGATCGAGACCGCCGTGACATCGCCCAACGCGAAGACGTTCTCGTGCTTCGTCGCCAGCGTGTGGCGGTCTACCGGCGCCCAACCTGCCTCGTTGGTCAGGCCCAGTTCGCGCATGATGCGCGGGCCGCGATGCGGCGGGATGGCGACCAGCAGATCGTACTTGACGGTGTCCCGGCCCTCGAACGACAACTCGTGCGTTGCCCCCGCCACCTGCGTCAGTTTGTGCAGCGGGTGAAAGGCGACGCCTTGCCCTTCCAGCATTTGCTTGACCGCATCACCGAGCGCCGGGCCGGCCACCGGCATCGGCTGGGCTTCCGGCGTGAAGAGGTGAACGTCCACGTTGCGCAGCCCGCGCTGCCGCAGGGTGTTGGCGATGAGCATCGCCCCCTCGTGCGGCGCGCCGGGGCACTTATAGGGCAACGCGCTGACCACGACGGCCACGGTCCCGCCGCCGAACTCCCGCAACGCATCACGCAGCCTGGCCGCGCCGTCGAAGGTGTAGAAGGTGTGCGCCGCTGCGGCCAGGCCGGGGATGGCCTCCGGCGCCAGCTCCGCGCCCAGCGCGATGATCAGGGTGTCGTAGGCCAGCGTTTGCGCGGTGGTGACCACGCGGCGATTGGGCAGATCAATGCTTTGCGCCTCGGCCAGCACGACTTCGACGCCGGGCCGCGCCAATTGGCGCACGTCGCGCGTGATTTGCTCCGGCCGGCGGTCGCCCGTCATCAGCCACAGGAACGAGGGCGCGAACGCGTGCTGCGCGTTCTTTTCGACCAGCACGATGCGATGCTCGCGCGGCAGGAGCCGCCGCAACTCGTTGGCGGCCACCAGCCCGCCGATTCCGCCGCCCAGGATCAGGATCGTTTTTCCGTTCATCTCACTCATCTCACTTTCTGTCGTCTTCCATTGCTTCGTTCTCGACCCATGCGCCACCCGCGGGCGGGCCGAGGTTCGATCCGCTCATGAACCCCCTCACCGTCAGGCCGATCACCTGGAGCGCATCGTGGCTGCCCCCATCCAGACCCTTCTCGAAGTCGCCTTCCGCGACCGCCATCTGGTTGGTGATGTGCGCGAAGCACACCACGTCTCTGTCCTGGGCCTCGGCGAAGGCATAGAGCGCGGCCGCTTCCATCTCTACCCCGGCGATGCCTTCGGCGCGGGCAAATTCGATGGCTTCGGCCGTTTCGCGGAAAGGGGCATCGGTAGTCCAGGATGCGCCGCGTAGCACGCGGATCGCTGCGCCCGTGAAGGCATCCTGCAAACGCCCGGCCAGCGCGGGCCTGATGACGCTGTAGGCCGCGGGCGGTCGGTAGTGATAGCTCGTCCCTTCATCGCGCAGCGCCCGCTCGATCAGTACGAAATAGGGCGGCTGTCCCGCCGGGATGATTTGGCCGGCTGATGTGATGCTGATGAGCAACCGGCAGCCGGACGCAAACAACTCTTCGGCGACCAGGACGGCGAACGAACCGCCGACGGCATAGGGCACGACGCCGCACTCGATGCCCGCGCAGGTGAAGGCATAGAGCTGGGTATGGTAGCACGCCCAGTGCGCATGTGGCGTGGCCTGCCCGGTCGCGATGAGATGCTGGGCGAGGTCGCCGTCCGGGTCGAGGACGCAGACGGCCGGGATGGCGCCCTCCGGCGTTGTGCGCTGGCGCCGGGCCTCGCGCAGCAGGTTGTCAACCTGGAAGACCGAAGGCGCAGCATAGGCTTTGTGCTCGAGGATCGGCGCGCGGCGCTGTTGCATGTTTACGAACCTCCGGCAATTAGAAAACCAACACCTGGTCGGCGGCGGCCGTCCAGGCCGCCAACATCTGCATGTTGCCCGGCTGCGTACCTTCGAAGAATCGCTCTGGCCCGAACCCGCGGGCCTCTGAACAGGTCCCTCAGGTGGCGACCTGGCCCTGGCGGGCGATGGATTGCAGCATGCGCTCGATGTTGTAGTAGCCGTTCGGGGTCTTCTGGCCGGCCACCGCGCAGTTGACGCCGTCCCCCAGCATGAACACCTGCACGTGGGCGTCCGGCAGCTTGGCCAGGTTCATCGCCAGGCGCAGCGCGTTGTAGGGACGCTCGTTGCCGTAAGGCCCGTCGTTGATGATGAATAAATAGGTCCGTTTACCGTCCTCAGTCATGGTTTGCGCTCCTCTTGTGTCTGTGTGGCGCGCGTCGCGCGCTCAGGGTATGACCTGGATCCGCCCCGGCGCTCCGGGTGTGATCTCGCCGATGACTGATCCTGTGATGCCGGCCTGGCGCAACTGCGCCAGGAGCGCGGCGCTCTTGGCGGCCGGCGCGGCGATCAGCAGCCCGCCGGAGGTTTGCGCATCGCACAGGATGGCCTGCGTCTCGGCCGAGATCCCCGGCGCCCAGTCTACGAAGCGGGCCAGGAACCGGGCGTTGTTGCGCGAGCCGTCCGGGATCGCGCCCTGCCGGGCCAGGTCCCAGGCTTCCGGCAGGACGGGCGCTTGCCCGGCGTGGATCCTGGCGCCCACCCCGCTGGCTTCGACCATCTCGCGCAGGTGGCCGAGCAGGCCAAAACCGCTGATATCGGTGCAGGCGTGGACCCCGACCGCCAGCATGGCCGCGCTGGCCGCACGGTTGAGCTGGCTCATTACCGCGATCACGGTCGCGATGGCGCCGTCGGTGACGAGACCCCGATCAATGCCGGTCGTGATGATGCCCAGACCCAGCGGCTTGGTGAGCACCAGCACGTCGCCCGGCCGCGCGCCGGCATTCGTGACCATGCGCCCCGGATGCACGATACCGGTGACAGAGAGGCCGTACTTCGGCTCGAAGTCTTCGATGGAATGACCGCCGCCCAAGGCGACGCCGGCCTCCGCCAGTTTGGCCGCGCCGCCGGCCAGGATCTCGTCGAGCATACTCAGCGGCAACGTCTTGACCGGAAAACCCACCAGGTTGAGCGCCAGCACGGGCCTGGCCCCGACCGCGTAGATGTCGGACAGCGCATTGGCGGCCGCGATCGCGCCGAAGGCAAACGGGTCGTCCACGATCGGCGTGATGGTGTCCACCGTTTGGACGAGCGCCAGCTCGTCGCTCAAGCGGTAGACGGCGGCATCCGCGCCGTGGGCGAACCCGCTCAATAGATTGGGGTCGGTGGGGGGCGGTAAATGACGCAGCACCTGCGCCAGATCGGCCGGGCCGATCTTACAGGCTCAGCCCGCGCCATGTGAAAGTGAAGTCAGTTTGACGCCAGGATAGGTTGACATGCAGGCACTCCGATGCGATGACGGCGGATAACAACAGTTGACAGTCTACGCCCGATGAGGTGATAATGCAATAGTCAATGATCTATCGGAGCGATAACTTCAGGTTATAACTATGGACTACCGACTCACCGTTTTTCGCGCCGTCGCGCGGCGTCAACATTTTTCGCGCGCGGCCGACGATCTGGACCTCAGCCAACCGGCCGTCTCCAAGCACATCCGGCTGTTGGAGGCGGAATGGGGCGTTCAGCTTTTTCACCGGCTCGGCAGCCGCGTGGAGCTGACCGACGCCGGCCGCATCCTGGCCGATTACGCCGAACGCGTGGCGGTGCTCACGGAGGAGGCGCGGCGCGTGCTGGCGGAGATGGCGGGCTTGCAGCGAGGCTATCTGCGGCTGGGGGCGAGCACGACGCCGGGGCTCTATCTGCTGCCCGAGATATTGGCCCGCTTCCAGGCGCGCTATCCGGGGGTGGAGGTCACATTGGCGATCTCCAACAGCGCGGATGTTGCGCGCCGCGTGCTCGATGCCGAGTTCGACCTCGGCTTCGTCGGCGCGCCGGCTGCGGCGCCCGGGTTGCAAGTGCGTCCCTTTGCGGAGGATGAGATCATCCTGATCGTGCCGCCAGGCCACGCGCTGGTTCAACAACGCGCCCTCGCGCCGGAAATTTTCGCCGGAGCCACCCTGATCCTGCGCGAAGCAGGTTCAGGCACGCGGCAGCTTGTCGGGGGGCACCTTGCAAGTCTGGGGTTACGGCCCAAGCGGGTGCTGGAGTTGCCGGGGTGTGAAGCGGTGAAACGCGCGGTGGCGGCCGGGCTGGGCATCGCGTGGATCTCACGCCGCGCCATTGCGCTGGAAATCGCGTACGGGCTGATCTGCGCGCCGGACATCCCGACCCTGCGTATCTCCCGTCACCTGTGCGCTCTGACGCGCAAGGATGCGCGCCCCACAGCAGCCAGCCTCGCCTTTCTGGCGCTGGTCTTGCAGGAGGCGGCCACGGCACACGCCGAAAAACCGCCGCGGCCGGTCTCCTGACCGAGCCGGGCACGGTCGGAGACCAGCCCAAGCAGATGATTCGGATAGGCTCATAGGCCGTTCGGCGCGGGCAGATTGCCATCGTTTGGCGCGTGGTCGCCAGGCCCCGTTCTGCTATCGTTTCCTGGCAGGAAAGCCAGGCTGACGCCGAGCGATCGTGGCGCGGCCAGGCCGATGGGCAGCGCGGCGTACACCACGATGTCCGCCACGATACCGCTGATCACCCTGGCAGCGGCTGCTCGCGAAAGCGCCAGATGGCCCAGGTGGCTGCGGCGTAGGCCAGCAGGGAGATGACAAAGAGCGCGGGGAAACCGGCGCCGTCCACGATGAAGCCGCCGATGCCGGTCAGCAGGACGGTGATGCCGACCAGGGTGTTGGTGAAGCCGATGTAGAGCGAACGCGCGGCCGGCGGGGCCATGTCGAGAAGCAGGGGGCCAAGTGAGACGCCTACGGCCGCATCACGCACGCCGACCAGGATGAAAATCAGGACAATAAGCGTCTGCGCGCCGAGGAGACGGCTCAACGGCCAGGCCATGAGCGCAAAGGCCAGGACGAGCACGCCCAGACCGGCGCCAATGCGCAGCACGTAACGATTACCACGCCGCGCCGAAAGTTGACCCCAAACGATGTAAGCCACCAGGCTGGCCGCGATGTTGGCCGACAGGAAAATACCCACGGCGCCGGCCGCAACCTGCAGACGCTGCGCAGCAAAGACGGTGAAAAAAGGCGTAGCCATGCTGCCGCCAATCAAGGCCAGGCGCAGCCCCAGGAAGCCGCGAAAGTTCGTGTCGGTCTGCAAGGCGGTGCGCGCCCGCCGCAACTGACCGATCAAGCTGGCACGCGGGACCAACGCTTGATTGATCGGCTCGCGCAGCGCCGCAAACGCGGCCATGCCGGCCGCGGCCAGAACGCTGGCCACGGCAAACATCAGCGCAAAATTGTTGGGAAAACGGATAGGGCTGGTTTCGCTGAGCAGGCTGCGCACCCAAACGCCCGCGCCCACGCCCAGCAGGCTGCCCAGCGACAAACGCCAGGCAAAGAACAGCCCGCGCTGACCGGGCGGTACGACCTTTGCCACCACATCCATGAAAGACAGGCCGCTGAAGCCAGCCGCCAGTTGGTTCGCCATCAGCAGCGTGAAAAAGAGGAGCAACTGCCAGCCTTTGTCCTTGACCGCGTAAGCGGTCAGTGCCAGCAGGACCAGGCAGATCGTGCGGATGACGGCCATGACCCGATAGATGGGCAGCGCCGTCGGTTTGCTCTGAAACCAGCCCGACACCCACAGTTGGGGCAAGAACCAACCCGCCTGGCTCATCGGGTAGACCAGGCCCAACAGGATGGGCGAATCGGTCAGGAAGCTGGCGAACGTCACCAGCACCAGACTCGGATCGAACAGGGTGTCAACGCCGCCGAACAGAACACCGTTGAGCACGCCCAGGTTGAAATCGCGACGCCGCGCGGCCGCGGTGATGGATTGAATGACGCTCATACGCCTCTCACATGAACCTTGCACACAAAACCGGCCTGGCTGCGAAGCCGGGCCGGCCCTTAGGGTTCCCATCCTAGCATAGATAGCACAAGTGGGCAAGAATCACATCACAAGCATCAAATGTAGACACAGCGCATGTCTTACGATATAATCAGCCCTCAGAATACTATCCAATCAGGGAGCTAAGAAACGAGAATTGAATAAGTGTCCGAACGTAGCCAACCCGTAGGCCCTTGAACCAGACAGATGAAAAATTCTCGTTCCTAACCAGACACCATTGAGTAATCCGATTCATCCGCTATTACAGATCGAACAAACCACGTTGCCCAACGGGCTGGCGCTGTGGTGCAAGCAGCGCCCGGGCAGTGGCTCGGTGGTTCTACGGCTGGTGGTGCGCGTAGGCGCCCGCTACGAGTCCGAAGGCCAGAACGGCATCGCCCATTTTTTGGAGCATCTGATCTTCGACGGCACCCCGCGCTGGCAAGAGAAGGATATTCGCCAGGTCATCGAGCGCGTGGGCGGCAGCTTCAACGGCTACACCGGCCACGAAGGCACCATCTATGAGGTCGAAGTGCTGGCCGAACACCTGGGCCTGGCGCTGGACTGGCTGGCAGAGATCGTCTTCCGCAGCAACCTGAGCGACGAGCAGGTGCGTAAGGAGAAAGGGGTCATCTTCCAGGAGCGCGGCGGCCGCATGGGCGCCTTTTTCAACTGGCTGGAAGACCTGGCCGACCGGCTGCACATTGAATACGATTTGTACAAGAGCCTCATGCGCCAGTTGTTTCCCGGCGCCGCGCTGGAGCGTGAGGTGACCGGCTACGAGCGCACCCTGCAGCGCATCACACGCGCCGATCTGTTGGCCTTCTATCACCGCTTCTACATTCCCAACAACATGACCCTGCTCATCGTGGGCGATGTGCAGGCGCCGGCCGCCTTTGCTGAGGCGGCGCGCTGGTTTGGCGACTTCAAGGTCGGACCGACGCCGCCAGCGTTGCCGCGGCCACGGTCAAGCCCGTCCCGTTTTGTGGAGGTGCGCATGCAGTGGCCCGACTGGATTGACCGGGCTTATCTGTGGTACGGCGCGCGCACCGTGGGCCTCAATCACCCGGACCAGGCGTCCATCCTGGTGCTCAGTTGGATCATCGGCGACCGCCTGCGCGAGGAGATGCGCGAGCGACGCGGCCTGGTCTACTGGCTGGGCGCGGCTAACAATACCATGACCGATATCGGCTACTTCAGCATCGAGACCGATGCCGATGGCGACAAGGTGGACGCCATTCTGGAATATATTGATCAGGTTTTGGCTGGGGTCAAGCGCGGCACGCTGGAACAGACCGATCTGGACTATGCCAAGCGCGCCATCCGCGGGCGCAATGTGCTCTCCATGGACAGCAATGATCGTCTGGCCGAAGTTTTTACCGGGCCGGCGCTGACCCTGCGCCCTGGCGAGTCGCTGCCCGATTTTTTTGCCGAGATCGAAGCCGTTACCCTGCACGACCTGCAGCGTGTGGCAAGCACCTATTTTACGCCAGATAACAGCTATCTGGCCCTCTCGCGCCCCGCCTTCACCTTGCGCGACGCGGCCATCGGGGTGGGCGGCGCGCTGCTGGCCCTGGCGCCCGTGGTTTACACGCGCCTGCGGCGCAAGCAGCAGACCCCCGACGCCTGAGCCTATCTTCTCCAAAGTGGGACAAGGAACACCATGCAGACCCAGAAAGCACGCAAGTTGCTCATGATCCCCGGCCCCATCGAATTCGAGCCGGCGGTGCTGGCGGCCCTGGCGGAGCCGACACCCAGCCATGTGGCGCCGGATTTCATCGAGGTGTTTGGCCGGGCGCTGGACAATCTGCGCACGGTTTTTCAGGCGCCCGACGGCCAGCCGTTCGTCATGGCCGGTTCCGGCACCCTGGCCATGGAAGCGGCGGTCGCCAATCTGTTGGAGCCAGGCGACCGGGTGCTGCAAATCAACACCGGCTACTTTAGCGACCGCATGGCCGCGATCTGCGAGCGTTCGGGCGCGCTGGTCACGCACGTGCCCGCGCCTGCGGTGGGCGATGCGCCTGGCCTGGCCGAGGTGGAGCGGGCACTGCAGCAAGATCGTTTCACACTGATGACCATCACGCATGTGGACACTTCCACCGGGGTGTTGACCGACGTGGCCGGCCTGGCGAAACTGGCGCGCGCCGCCGGCGCGCTCAGCGTGGTGGATGGCGTCTGCTCGGTAGCCGGCGAAGCGCTGCCCATGGCCGACTGGGATGTGGACGTGGCGCTGACCGCGTCGCAGAAGGCGCTGGGCGCGCCGCCGGGCCTGGCGTTGGTCATGGCGCGACCGCGTGCCCTGGAAGCCTTCCGCCGCCGCACCCGGCCCGTCGCCAGCTACTACGCTGACTGGAGCAACTGGCTGCCGGTCATGCAGGCCTATCAGGCGCGCAAGCCGGCCTATTTTGGCACGCCGGCCGTCAACCTGGTGCTGGCGCTGGATGTCAGCCTGGCGCAGATCATCGCTGAAGGCATGGAGGCCCGCGTCGCTCGCCATGCCCGCCTGAGCGAGGCGATCAAAGCGGCGCTGACCGCGCTGGGGTTGAGCCAGGTGCCGCTGCGGCCGGCCGTGGCTGCCCACACCCTCAGCGCGCCCTATTTCCCCGCAGGCGTGGACGGCGCGGCGCTGCTGGGCAAAATCAACGTGGCCGGTGTCATCCTGGCCGGCGGGTTGCATCCGGCCCTGCGCACGCGCTACTTCCGCATCGGTCACATGGGCGCGGTCAACGCGGCGGATGTCCTCGCCACGGTCGGCGCCATCGAACAGGGCCTGCACGGCGTGGGCTATCGCTTCGACGCCGGCAGCGGGCTGGCCGCCAGCCAGCGGGTGATGCAAGGCCAGGCCGGGCATCCGCCGTTCGCGTAGCATCCCATTACTCTGACCATGCCGCCTTTGGAATCTGATATGCCGCCAGGCTGGCGCCGGGAACTGAGCCGGATGCAATCGTTGAGTGATGCAGCTTTGTGGGGCATGGCTGGCAGCATCATGGATGAACGTCAGCAAGCCGAGCTGGAAGCATTGGCGGAACTGCAAGAAGAACGCGCACTGACCGCAGCGGAACACGATACACTCACGCGCTTGATGCAGGAGGCGGAGTACACCATGTTACGTCGAGCCGAAGCCTTCCATTTACTCGCGCGTCGGGGATACTCGGTCTTCGTTTATCAAGACAAGGATTCTGCATGGCTATTAGCGCCGCGCTTGCCTCCCTGATCGAACAACTCCGCAAAGTCGTCTTCCTGACCGGCCTGGACGACTCGGTCCTGGCTGCGCTGGCCCGTGACGCGCTGTGGCGCGACTACGCGGCAGGCGAGGTGGTTTTCCTGGAAGGCGAGACATCCCCGGGCCTCTATGTGCTGCAGCGCGGCTGGCTGAAGGTGCTCAAGACATCACCGGAGGGCCGGGAGCAGGTCCTGCGCTTCATCGGCCCCGGTGAGACCTTCAACGAGGCGGGGGTTTTTGCCAGGCGCCCCAACCCGGCTTCGGCCATTGCCCTCGAAGAGGCGGGGGTGTGGCTCCTGCGCCGCGATTCTATTCGGCGCCTGCTGAGCGAGCGTCCCGACTTCGCCGAACGCGTGCTGGAGAATATGGCGGGTCGCGTGGCTGACCTGGTCTCGCTCGTGGCTGACCTGTCGCTGCGGCCCGTCACCGGCCGGCTGGCGCGGCTCTTGCTCGATGAGGCCATTGGGGATACGCTGCACCGCCCGCGCTGGTTCACCCAGGCCGAACTCGCCTCGCGCCTGGGCACGGTGCCCGATGTGATCCAGCGCGCCATGCGCAACCTGGAAGCAGAAGGGGTCATCGCCGTCGAACGGCAAAGCATTCGCATCTGCGATCGGGCCGCGCTTGAGAAGCTGGCAACGTAAGCAGGCGAGACGCAAGGCCCGTCGGCGCAGGCCGACATGGCGGCGGGAACGCCCCTTCGCCCCGAATTCATTCGGCGGCGCCCCCCCGTCACAAGAAACCGACTTTTGTCGGCGACACGGCCGACCTCCCATGCTATGCTCTGACATCCCCTGCTCTCATCTCGATGAGTCAGAAGCAAGGAGAGTTGACATGACCCATGTATTGGTTCCCCATTGGCAGGAAAAGGTGATATTCTCGCCGGCCGGCCCACAGCCGCAGGTTGTGGCCGAGAGCGCCAAGTTCAAGACGATCATGGCCGGGCTGGAGCCTGGGCAGAAGATTCCCCCGCATCCAGAGGCAACCGCCATCTATCACTTCCTCGACGGCAGCGGCTGGATGCAGGTGGACGATGAGCGTTTCGCGGTCGCGGCGGGCGCTACGGTTTTCACCCCGGAAGGCGCGAAGCGCGGCATCGAAGCCGACAGCCGGCTGGCCTTCCTGGCAACGCGGCTGGCGTAAGAAATCACACAGGATTGAGGAGTCTTCGAATGCCGACCAATCTGCACCCTCTCTTCCCCCCCCCCCCCCCCCCCCCCCCCCCCCCCCGCCCCCCCCCCCCGGCGGGGCCCGGCGGCGGGGGGGGGGGCCGCGCCCCCCACCGGTGCCCCCCCGCCGCGCCCCCCCCCCCCCCCCCCCCGCCCCCCCCCCCCACCCCCCCTCCCCCCCGGCTCCCCCCCCCCCCCCCGGGGCCCCCCCCCCCCCCGGGGGGCCCCCCCCCCCCCCCCCCCCCGCCCCCCCCCCCCCCCCCCCCCCCCCGGCGGGGGCCCCCCCCCCCCCCCCCCCCCCCCCCCCCCCCCCGGGGCCCCCCCCGCCCGCCCCCCCCCCGCCCCCGGGGCCCGCCCGGGGGGGGGGCGGGGGCCCCCCCCTTTGCCCTCCCCCATCCCTCCGCCGAGGTTGAACATGAATCGTATCTCGTTTTCTCGGTTGTCCCTGTTATCAGTCTTGAGCCTGCTGCTGCTTGCGGCGTGCAGCGCGCCGGCGCCCCAGGTCGCTTCGACGCCAGGCAACAGCGCAGGCATGGGCATGGGGATGGGCATGGCGAGCGGCATGATGGAGCGCCATCGCGCACAGGTTCCGGCGCCGTATGCCGGATTATCCAGCCCGGTGAAGGCTGATGCGGAATCGCTGACGCGGGGCGCGGCCGTTTTTACGGCCAACTGCGCCACCTGTCATGGCGACGGCGGCATGGGCGATGGCCCGGCCGGCGTCAGCCTGAACCCTGTGCCCGCGGCGGTTGCCCACACCAGTCAGATGATGGGCGATGACTATCTGTTCTGGCGCATCAGCGAGGGCGGCGTCCCGTTTACCACGGCCATGCCGGTTTGGAAAGAGGCGTTGACTGAGCAGCAGCGCTGGGATGTGATCAACTACGTGCGCGCCCTGGGCCGCGGCGATGTGAAGCCGGGCCAGGCAGTGGGCGGCGCTGCATACGATCCACAGGCCGAGGCGGCGCAGCGCGCCGAGGTTCTGGCGCAGTCCGTGGCCAAAGGCCAGATCACACAGGCGCAAGCAGACAACTTCACCATCGTGCATGCCGCGCTGGAGGATCACATGGCTGCATCCCCGCATGACTCGGGCAGCGGCAATCCGGCTGAACGCCAGGCCGCGGTGCTGGCCGAACTGGTGCAGGATGGCGCGATTACGCAGGCCCAGGCTGACATGTTCAGCAAGACGCACGATCTGCTGCACGCAGCCGGCTTGATCGAATAGCCGCATCGGAGAGACCTCATGTTGAATCCCTATTTTCTGTTCGCCCTGCTCTACATCATGCTGGCCGTCCTGGCGGCGTTGGATTCGTCGTTGGCAAGCCTGAATCTCCTCCCCTGGTTCAACGGCCTGCGCTGGCTGCGGGTTCACCTGATCACCCTGGGCACACTGACCGAGATCATCTTCGGACTATTGCCCATCCTGGTGGCGACGCGCAGCGGGCGGCCGCGGCCCAGCATTCGTTGGGACATCTGGCTCATCCTCAACGCAGGGTTGCTTACCCTGCTCGTGGGGATTCCCCTGGTCAACACCCCGCTGATCTTCGTGGGCGGCACGCTGGTTTTTGTGGCGACATCCATGCTGGTGCAGCACGTACATGAACTGCGCGGCGCGGCCGTGACACCGGCGAGGACGGCGCCCAGCGGGCGCATCTTCTACCTGGCCGGACTGAGCTATTTCCTGCTGGGAATTATCGTTGGCACCGGCCTGTGGCTGGGCTGGGGTGAGTGGCTGCGCATCGCCGTTCCAATCGAGGTGCATATTCACGCCAACAACTGGGGCTTCATGGCGTTGGTCTTCGCCGGGCTGATCGTGGATCTCTACCCCGATTTTGCGGGGCGCAGTCTGGCCTGGCCGCAGTCGCTCAAGCCGATCTTCTGGATGATGACCCTGGGCGCCTTGCTCCTTGTGCTCGGCCCGTGGGTGCAATCCACCTGGTTTACGGTGCCAGGCATTCTGCTGCACCTCAGCGCCACGGGCTGGCTGCTGCTCAATGTGATCAAACCGCTGAGAGGCGAGCGCAGCGCGTGGGGGCCGGGCCTGTGGCACTTGCTCACATCCTATGTGTGGATCATTGCGCCAGTGCTGGTGGCGCCGCTCATCATCCTGAAGGTTCCCGGCTTCCCCGGCGCGGGCATCGAACAGAATGCGCCGCAGGCCTTGATCTACGGCTGGGTGCTGCAGTTCGCTTACGCGCTGCTGCCCTACCTCTTCACGCGCTTTTTCTTGCCGAACGAACCGGCTAAGTTAGGCGGCAACTGGTTTACTCTGCTCACCGTTCACCTGGGCGGCGTGTTTCTTTGGGCCAGTATCTTCATCACCGATTCGTATACGGTCCTGCACGGCACAGCCTACGCGCTGTGGGCTGCTTCACTGATTCCCATCGTGCTTGATCTGTGGCGCATCGCACGCAAAGGCTGGTCACGCCTGGAAAGTCAGAGCGTCGCACCGTTTGCCGAAAGCGGCCGCGCCGCAAACTAAACGAATCGTTTGCCCCCGTTTTGAACCCAGTCCCTGCGGGCCGTGAGTATCGTCACGGCCCGCAGGGATTTTTGCGTGTCAGCGGCAGTTGGTTGCGGGCACATCGGCCAGGGGATGATAGGTGCGTGTGTCTGTGCCGTAGACCCAGACGTTGCTGAAGGTGGGCACGCCGGGCACATCCACCCAGAAGTAAATCTGATTGGCCGGGTCGCGCGCCAGGCTGAGGTCGAAATCGGCGAAGTCCCAGGCGGTGAAGGTGACGTTGCCGACCGTCAGCGGCCGCGGCGCGCCGGCGATGCCCTGCGGCGCTTGATCCACGCCGCTGTTGACCGCCCAATGCAGGCGCACGTCAGGCTGCCAGGCGCGGTCGCCCACCACGGCTTGCAGGCTGTTGGCTACGAACAGATGGACGCTCAGCATGCCCCGCGTGGCCTGCGCCACCGGCAGGTTGCCGGCGCTCTGCACCGAGACGATGCGCGCATCGAGGGCCAACGGCCGTCCGGCCGCCGCCCCGCTCGGCGCCCGCACCGCGGCCGGGCGGGTCAGCGGGCTGCTGCCGTGCGACCAGACGTTGTGCGCGGCGCTCTCCTCATCCACGGTCACAAAAAAGTGCAGCGTGTTGGCCGGGTTGCGCGCCGCGCTGACATCCACATCGTTGAAGTCCCACACCGGGAAGGTGCGGCCGGCATCGGTGGCCAGGCGCTTGTCCCCGCGGCCCACGAAGGTCGCTGGCTCACTGTTCTGCGCCATCCACAGGCGCACGGTGGGCGTGGCGCTGCAACTCACCGGGTTCAGATTGCCATCCGCAAACAGATAGGCCGTGACATTGGCTTGATCGGCCTGGCTGACCGCCGCGCCGTTGTGCGGCCACACGATCTCGATCCTGGCCTGCATCCCGGCGACGGGCGTGGTGGTCGCCACGGGCGCAAGGGTGGTCGGCGCAGGGGATAGGCCGGGAGTGGGGGTGCCGGTTGGCCTGGTGATAATGCCCGGCGTGGCCGTGGGTTGACCCGGCCCGCTCGGCGTCGGGGTCGGAGTCAGCGCCGTTGGCGTGGCCGTAGCGGTCGGCGTTGGCGTAGCCGTATCGGTCGGCGTCGGTGTGGCCGTCTCGGTCGCAGTCGGCGTGGCCGTATCGGTCGCGGTCGGCGTGGCGGTATCGGTCGCGGTTGGCGTGGCCGTGTCGGTCGCGGTTGGCGTGGCTGTATCGGTCGCGGTCGGAGTAGGCGTGTCGGTCGGCGTCGGCGTGGCCGTGTCGGTCGCGGTCGGCGTGGCCGTGTCGGTCGCGGTTGGCGTGGCTGTATCGTGGCGTGACCGTGTCGGTCGGCGTCGGAGTTGGCGTGGCCGTGGCGGTCGGAGTAGGCGTGGCCGTGTCGGTCGGCGTCGGGGTGGCCGTATCCGTTGCCGTCGGCGTTGGCGTAACCGTATCGGTCGGCGTTGGCGTAACCGTGTCGGTCGGCGTTGGCGTATCCGTATCCGTTGGTGTGGGCGTAGGCGTCACCGGGCGGTAGTTGAGCACCAGGCGCGGCTGCAAGGCGCCCGTGGTGATCTCATTGCTGGCGAGATCGAAACGCACCGGCGCATCGCTGGTGGCCCGGATCAGCAGTCCGAAGTTGGGCCTCTGCCCGCTGAGCCAACGCTGCACGAGCGGCGTGATGTCCAGGCGGTACCAGATGTGGTCGCTGAGCAGCACGCCAGTGGCTGCCGGCGCCTGGCGTTTGTCGCCGCCTGGCGTCCTCCAGGCGACGCCGGTCCGCGCCTCCTGCCAGGTCACTGTGGCCGGATCCCAGGCCTGCGTCACCTCGTAGGCCGCGATGAAGAGGCGCGTGCTGGCCGAGCGCTGACGGGCATGAATCTCCAGCGTGGCCTTAGAGACAGCGGCGAAGCCCTGCAGATCGGACAGGTCAAAGCGCAGCAGCACGGCCGAGCGGCCACCAGCCTGCACGGCCAGCAGCGGTTCTTTGCTGAAGTTGGTTGTCGGCGAATCGGCCTTGATGGCCGCATCGTTGCTGCCTTCGTAACCGGCGCGCCCCTGCTGCAGGATGACCACGCCGGTGGGCGCCGTGGTCGGCGTCTCCGTCGGGGTGTCCGTGGATGTCGGCGTCACGGTTGGGGTGTCGGTCGCGGTCGGCGTGTCGGTCGGCGGTTGGTGTGTCGGTCGGCGTCGGGGTATCCGTGGGGGTATCGGTCGGCGTCGGGGTGTCCGTAGCCGTTGGCGTATCGGTTGCGGTTGGGGTGTCCGTAGCCGTCGGCGTACGGTTGGTTCGGTGGCGTCGGGGTGTCCGGTGGCGTGTTGTCGGCGTCGGCGTCGGTCGCGTCGGCGTGTGCGTCGGCGTCGGTGTGATGGTCAGGTCGGGGTCGGGGTGTCGTGTGGTCGTGGGCGTCGGCGTGGTGTGGGTCGGCGTCCGGGTAGCCGTCGAGTCGGCGTCAGGTGCGCGTCGGCGTGATAGTCGGCGTCGGCGTTGGGGTAGCCGTCGAAGTCGGCGTCCAGGTGCGCGTGGGCGTGATGGTCGGCGTCCGGGTCGGTGGGCGTGATGTGGGTGTCAGGGTCGGCGTACGCCATGGTGGGGTCAGGTGCGCGTAGGCGTCGGCGCGGTGGGGGTGTTCGTCGGCGCGGTGGGGGTCACGGTCGGGGTGCCGGCATTGCGCAGGTCGAGCCAGAGCATGTGCAGGATCGGTTTGGCGCCTGAGCCGGTGTATTTGATCTGGATGTCGGCTCCGTTGTCGAGCCGATTGCCGGCAAAGAGGGTCAACGGCGCCGAGGTGTACCAGCGCCAGGCGCCGGTGCCTTGACGGTTGATGGTCAGCGGCTGGGGCGTGCCATCCGCATCGGACGTATAGATGATATAGAAATCGCTAGGGTCGTTGTCCACATACGCCAGGCGCAGCGTCACGTTGCTCAGTTGGCGCCCGGCGTGGACCGTGTCCACCACATCGAATCCCAGCAGCGCGGACTGCATCTGCTTGGCGTGGCGCGAGTAGATGGACGCGACTGGGAACGGCAAGCCGGGAGTGTTGCAGGGCAGAGGATTAGAAGCAGTGGGGGTGATCCCGCAGAAGGCGCTGAGGTGAAGCGGCGCAGGCGATGTCGCGATGACCTTGATGTAATGCTCGAAGTCGCCGGGCCAGCCGCTGCAGAAACCGTTGCAGTAGGTATCGCGCGTTGGATTGGGGGTGACGATCGGGTCCGTCTCGCGCAAGACCACCCAGAGTTGGTCATTGGTGGCGGCGGTCTTGCCGAGTTGGCGTTCGATCCAGTCACTAAAATGAACGGGAAAGCCGGCATCGCCCGTCGCGGGATTGGGCGTTTGCACGGCGTTAAGGGTGAGCGTGGGTGGGGTGGTGCATATGTCGTTGCCATCGGTCGGGCTGCAGAACCAGGGGTCCTGGACATCCACGAAGTCCACGCGTGCATTGAGCGCGAGCAGCCAGGACCAGTAGCGCCATTGCAGCTCTGAATTATTGCCGCTGGGGAAACCCGTTACCGGCTCGAACTTGACCGGCAAGATTTCCGCGTAGCGTTTGATCAACTCCAGCGAGCCGCAGTCCATGCCCGACGGCGTAGGGGTGGTGGTGAGGACGGGCGGGTGTTCGACAAAAGGCAGGCACATCGGGCTTCATGCCGTTGAAGCCAACGCCGATGTGGCGCGGGTTGTAGGAGAGCATCAGGTTGACCCAGTCGCAACGGGCTTGGTCAGTCGGCGCCGGCGCGAAGTTGAGGTAGACTGGCTTGTCAGGGAAGGCGTCGTGAAAAGCCTGGATAGCGTTCGTGACAAAGTCGGTCATTTGTTGCTTAGTGACCGGGAAGTCATCGTCGTTGCCTAGTACATGACAATAATTGGCGCCGATCTGCGTCTCGTTGTCGTAACCGCCAGCGATGATGACGCCAGCAATGCGCGGGTCGTTGTTCCACTGGCGGCCGGCGGCCAGGACGAAGTCGCGATATTGATCCTTGAAGCCGCTGTGGTTGAAGGCCGGCACCTTTTGCCCGACAGGCGCCAGCGGGGGGGCCACGGTCAGAAGATAATCCACTGGTCCGCTGTAGTCGCACTCACCTGCTATATCACTTTGCGTCCAGAAGACAGGCAGGGTCAGCCAGACCGGACGCGGAATCGCGGTGCCGTTAGCCAGTGTGACGTGCTGGGCCGCAATCTGAGCGACTTGGGTTTCAATTGCGGACCAATCAAGCTCGCCATTTATGGAATGAACGTCATCCCAGATGACATCAATGTGAGAGGCGAGGGCGGGAAAACCGGCCGGCGGCGGCGGTATGTATTCGGTCTCATCCCGACGCACCAGGATGTAGTTACGTGTGGGGGTGGCGGTGGGTGTGCGGGTGGCGGTGGCGGTTGGCGTGCGCAGGTCACGCACGCTCGTCGGCGTGGGGGTGGGTGTCCCAGGAATGATAGGGATGAGCGGACGCAGCAGGAAATAGAGCAGAAGACACAGAACGATCAGGATAAGGATCAGGATCGGTAGCCAGCGGCGTTGGTTCTGCATTGGGCGTCCTCCTGGAGCGACTAGGGTTCAGTCCTCAGTCTGCGAGTGCCACCACCCTCATGGCGCCATCATGTCGCGCCGCAGGTGCGTGGTAAATGGCGTCAACTCAACGGCGGCCGATGCGTACTCGCCACATGGCGGGGCCTTCTTCCAGGTATTCCCAGGTGAACTGACCGGTCAGCTCCGCCTGGAATTGATAGTACAGCGGCTTCGGATTGTGGTCATTGACCAAGATAAAACTTCCGCCCGCTTCCAGTCCATCGAACAGGTCGAAGATCAAGGGGTGGCGCTGAGCCGGGTGAATCGGGCGAATATCCAGGACGGTTTCGTTACTCATGTTGCACTGTCTCCTCATGGTTGTTGATGTCGGGTCAGGTAGGGGTAGATAATAACACGTTTTGGCCGTAGAGACAAAGCAGAGCGTTACAGGTCGGGAGCGCGCATTTCAGCCCTGATGCACAGCCGACGCAGGTGGGCTTCGCAGCCGTAGCAGCGACTTGCAGTCGCCGGGGCCTGCGCCTGGATTTGGCAGCAAGAGGCGGCCATCACCCTGAACAAGACGGTGGGCGCCGACCCGAATACCTGCGCCCTGACTGATGAAATCACCGTGGCGTCCGGCACTGAGGTGACCTACTGCTACACGGTGGAGAACACCGGCACCGTGGAACTCAATCTGCACGACCTCGACGACAGTGAGCTGGGTTCGATTCTCAACGGTTTTCCCTTCGCGTTGTCGCCCACCGCATCGGCGTTCATGACCACAAGCACGATCATCAATGTCACCACGGTCAATACGGGAACCTGGTCGGCCTATAACGCCGGCCCGGTCAACCTGGTGACGGCAACGGATGTGGCCACGGTGACCGTGCAGTCGCCGACGGCTGCGACGTTGGCGGATCTGGCGGCCGGTGTAGATCGGATGCCTGCGCCGCTGGGCCTGCCGTTGGCGGCCCTACCGGCAGCCGCAGCGGCTGTGCTGGGTGCAGCCTTTATCTGGCGCCGCAAGCGCAAGTGATGTATCGCAAGAAGTGGAAGGACACTCGAAGCCCTAACCTGGTATCGCGGTCGGCGCCGCGGTGCGGCGCTGAATCTCCTCACGCACCACTGGCGCCACCTGCGTACCGAGCAGTTCGATGGCCCGCATCACCTTTGCATGCGCGATGGTCCCCACGCCAAGCTGCAGGAGCAGCCGCTGATGACCGAACAGCTCGTGCTGGAAGAGAATTTTCGCGCTGATTTCCTCTGGGGCGCCGACGAAGTCCGCGCCGCGCAGCCGCCGCGACGCTTCGAATTGCTGGCGACCGATGTTGCCCCAACCGCGCTCGCGTCCGATCCTGTTCATCATCAGGGCGTAGCTGGGGAAGTAATCGTCCGCGGCCTGTTGCGAGTTGTCGGCCAGAAACCCATGCGAATTGATGCTAAGACTGAGCTGGGTATGGCCGGCGCGACGGCCCGCTTCTCGATAGTGTTCCACCAGCGGGACAAAATGTTCGGGCGCGCCGCCAATGATGGCGAGCGCCACCGGCAAGCCAAGCCGGCCTGCGCGCGCAATGGACTCCGGTGTGCCGCCAACCGCAATCCAGACCGGCAGTGACTGCTGCACCGGCCGCGGATAGACCCCAAGATCGCGCAATGGGGGCCGATGGACGCCCGACCAGGTGACGCGTTCGGAGGCGCGCAGGCTCAAGAGCAGGTCGAGCTTCTCGCTAAAGAGGTTGTCATAGTCTTTCAAGTCATAGCCGAACAGCGGGAACGACTCAATGAACGAACCGCGGCCGGCCATGATCTCGGCGCGGCCGTTGGAGAGCAGATCGAGCGTGGCAAAGTCCTGAAAGACACGCACCGGGTCGTCAGAGCTGAGGACCGTGACCGCGCTGGTCAGGCGGATGCGCTTGGTGCGCGCAGCCGCGGCAGCCAGAATCGTCGCCGGCGAGGAAGAGACAAAATCGAGCCGGTGATGCTCGCCAATCCCAAAGACGTCCAGACCGACCTGATCCGCCAATTCAATGGTTTCGAGCAGATTGTGGACGCGCTGGGCCGGATTCACACTGGCGCCGGTGAGCGGGTCAGGTGTCAGCTCAACGAAAGAATAAATACCCAGTTCGAACGCACGGCTGCGTGCAGCGGGCTGAGGGGACAGTTGGACTTCCATATGTTTGCTCCTGTTTGCTCCTGTTTGCGTGAGATCCTCGACTCGGTGTTTTTCTTCTCTGTCCAGGGCTACCCGCAACGGCTGAGCGCGTTTCCAGCCAGCCAGCCGGTGGTCCACGCATTCTGAAAATTGAAGCCGCCGGTCACGCCATCCACATCCAGGATTTCCCCGGCCAGATAGAGACCAGGACAGCGGCGGCTCTGCATGGTCTTGAAATTGACCTCGTCCAGGGTCACGCCGCCGCAAGTGACGAATTCTTCCTTGAACGCGCCCTTGCCCTCGATGGCGTAGGCGCCGGCCGTCAACTCATCCAGCAGACGCTGTAGTTGCAGCTTGGTCAGATCGCCCCAGCGCTGGCCCTCGCTCACCCCGGCCGCCAGAATCAGCCGTTGCCACAGGCGCAGCGGGAGATCGAAGAGCGCCTGGCTGCCCGGCGTCCGGCGCGCCTGTGCGACTCTGACCGCGTGCAGATGATCGTGGGCATCCAGTCGCGTCCAGGCCGGCAGCCAATTGATGCGCAACTGCGCCTGGTAGTGCTGATCGTGCAGCACGCGCGCGCCCCACGCCGACAGCTTGAGCACGGCCGGCCCGCTCAGCCCCCAGTGCGTGATGAGCAGCGGGCCAGATTGCGCGAGTCCGCTGTCCACCAGGCGCAGATGCACCAACGGCGCCGACACCCCGGCCAGGCCGGCCAGCCGCGCGTCGCGCACGGTGAAGGTGAACAGTGAAGGCGCCGGCGGCTGAATGGTGTGCCCCAAGCCCTGCGCCCAGGCATACGCCCGGTGTTCAGCGCCGGTCGCCAGCAGCACGTCATCCGCCGCCAGCGTCTCTCCGGTCGCCAGCTCAATCTGAAAGCCATCCGCCGGCCGGCTCACCCGCGTCACCTGCGCCTGGGTTCGCAGCGTCACCCCGGCTGCGTGCGCGGCGTGCAGCAGGCAAGCCACAATCGTCGCGGAAGAATCGGTCACCGGAAAGACGCGGCCGTCCGCTTCGGTCTTGAGCGGCGCCCCGCGCGCGGCAAACCAGGCGATGGTGTCACGCGGCTGAAAGCGCGTGAACGGCCCGCGCAAGGCCTTGCCGCCCCTCGGATAAAATGTCACCAGTTGCGCCGGGTCGAAGCAGGCGTGGGTGACATTGCAGCGCCCCCCACCGGAGATGCGCACCTTGCCCAGCGGCTGCGTGGCCTTTTCCAGGATCGTCACCTGCGCCTGCGGATTCGCCTCCGCGCAGGTAATCGCGGCCATGACCCCCGCGGCCCCGCCACCGATGATGGCGACCTTCGTCTGTGAGTTCATGGTCGCTATTGTAGTGCAACGAGAGATGTTCGCAAACTTGGAGAATTGTCTTGCCTGTGCCGGTTGTTACCCGGATTAGCCGCTGGGCGCCCCCCGCAGGCCACGGCCACGGTTACCGCGGTCCAGCCGCCGCGAACGGAATCGCCAATGCGGTAATTCATGGGGTGCTCAGGCCCTGGAGTTGCAGTCGTTGCCACTCTCGGACGCAGACGATCAAGTTGCGCGCAAACTCATCAAAATGGGGGCATCTCTGCCGTAGCACGGGTAGGCGGATTGCTTCCGAATCCGACGCCAGAGCGATCACCGGGAAGCTCTCTGCCACAACCCGACGCGCCAGGCAAGGAATGACGGGATAATCGCTGTTGCCCTCCAGCACGAAGCCCAACTTAAGACTCGACATCGAAGCTCCCCTGAGACCATAGTTCGCCCAGTGTTTGCTCACCGCTTTCAAGAATGCTCTTGAGGATCGGATGACTCGTGAACAGGTCTTGGCCGACTGATGCGAATCTCGTCTGCCCGCGTTCCGTGAGCGACGCCAGCAGTATCTCGGCTGGATCGAGCAGATCAACGAGGTAGGGCGAATGCGAGTTGACCAGCACTTGCGCGCGCCGGCCGCCGTCCATGCCGCGTTCACTGATCCCGCGCAAGGTGTCTGCGATGAAGGGCAACCGTCCGGGATGTACGCCGTTCTCCGGTTCCTCGAAGCATACCAGCCCGGGCGGCTGCGGCGCGTAAGCCAATGCCAGTAGCGCGAGAAAGCGCAGAGTGCCATCCGAAAGCACTCGGGCGGTGAACTCACGCCCATCGTCGCGTATCACTGCCAACAGGCGACGACGGTCGCCTGTATCTAGTAAACGGATGCCCTTTGCTTCTGGAATGCCCCGTCGGAGGGCACGCTCAGCCGACGCGAAGCGCGCCGTATCTCGACTGCTCAGCGTATCGTAGAAGCCGGACAGTCCACGTCCGCTCGGCTCCAATTCGAGGATATCCATCGCGGGAGAAGGTTCTCGCAGGGCTTCCGGCTCGAAGTGAAAAAACCGCCATGAGCTTAATTCGCGTGCCACAGCGACAACGTGTGGATACAGTTCGGCATCATCAATCATTGTTAGCACAGAGCGCGATGCTGGAGAGGGAAAATGGCGAGACTTGCCTGATTTCGCCGTGTCGCGATTGACCGAGACCTGTCGCTTGCCACCTCGATCCGCGGTTCCGCTATTGGCGTCGCGGTGTTTGCCGATTCTCCCTGTCGTGATGAAAGGACGGTACTTGATTCCCGACACCGTGCGGCCTCTGAGCTGTTCCGTCTCCACCTCAAGCAGACCGTTGCGGAAGACGATCTCGACTTCATAATGTAGGTTCGGATGGGTGAGCGGCTGATCTCCGTAGAACGGGTGAGGCGTACCGGTCAGGTCGAACTCACAAACCAGGCTCAATCGTGGTTGGCTTTCAGTGAAGAAGGATTCCACAGGGTCGCCGCGATGCCGCTCGGGTTTGAAGGCGCCTGCTACTGGCATCTCGGCCAAATGCGAGAGCAGCCGCAGCGCGTCGAACAAGTTGCTCTTGCCGGTATTGTTACGTCCGACGATCACAGTAAACGGCGTAAACTTTGCAGTCGAACCCTGTAGGCTTTTGTAACCAGATATCGTGACCTGCGTCAGCATGTCATTTTGCCTCCACTTCCAACCTTCCACGTCTTCGTGCCGTCCGGTGTAGTAGGCCGTCATCGTCGCGTTTGCGCTCCCGGGGAAGTTCGGTCATGCGCGGCGCCACATGCACCACATGGAGGGCGTAGAGAGCAAATTGTACCACTCGCCCGCACCCGCTGCCAACTATTGACGGCCCCAACCACTGTCTCTCGGGGAAGGGACTGCAGCGTTTGCGTTGGTTCTGGGACACCTCCTGTCCGGTAGCGCAGGATCAAGTCTGGTTCACCGATCAGCTCCGTGCTGCAACCGGCGCCTTTGTTATTCGGCAACCGTCAGTCGCCGGGGCCGTCAACGCTCTCAATCAGCCCAGCTTCTCCCCAGTCGGCGCTCCCTGAGCCTGGCGAAAGGCTGCACGGAATGGCTTGATCCGCATGTTGTGCCAGGGTGCAGGGACTCGACGACTGCCCCTCATCGGCAAGCCCGAGTGGCCCCCTATCACCCGTGCAGAGCCGGCCCCTATTGCCGCCTACACGTGGCGCATTACAGCGCGGGATGATATACTGCAAGTGGGAATAGACTTCACTTTTCCGCCCAAGGAAACAGGCGCAATTCATGCCTGCTTGCAGTATACTTGTTCATCTCATCTACTGCACAGGGGAGTTCCAACCGCCCATATTCGACCAGTTTCGCTATCTCCCAACATGAAATGGCACTGACCCCAATAACATCCGCCTCATGAGTCTCAATAATCTCCGCTCGCGTTTGGCTGAGTCGTTCATCGCCATGTACCCACCACACCCATATATGTGTGTCCAGGACAATCATTGCAGTATTTCCCACTCAGCTTCGGCGACACTCCAACAGGGGCCAGTATACTTGATCGGTTTACCACGCAAAGGATAACGCGGACTGTGTTTTTGTTCGCGCTTGTAACTGCGCACGATAATCTCGACCTTATCACCTATCAAGAATGGTAGGTCCTTGATAGCAAGGGTTCCATCTTTAGCAATAGTTGTCTCAGCACGGTAGGTTTGCATGTTTCTCCTCGCATTCACAAAACTTGTCAGGTTATAGATGACGTCAGTCACCACCTGATCGAAAACGCTGATCAGGCAGGGCCGCCCGCTGAAGGCGCCGTTGCGTGCTGAACACGCGCACCTCCTGCTTCAGCTGCCCTTCGAGACGATCTTTCGGCCCCGAGATCGTCTTGACAAAAATAGCCAGGCCAAAACAGGCCAGCCCCAGCCAGAGAATGACCCCCACCAGGTTGGGATGTCCGTTCTGCTGAGAATCAATGATTACATCGTCTATCACACCATAAACGATCATCAATGGCAGGAAGATTGCCAGGATTTTCTCGTTGCGCCGGCGAGTGTTTCGCCAGGCAATCGCAATGACCAGAATACCCAAGAGCACATAACCGTACCCATCATGCATGAACTGCGTCAGCACGGTGATCCAGGCGATGGAAGACGGGTAGCGGAGAGGCGTGGCGAATGGTTCAACCCCAAGAATTATCGCTAGCAGACCGATGACGAGACTGATCAGGCCAGGGCCGAACAGCATGACTAAGGCCCACTGAGATTCCTTTTCTACCAGTCTTGCTTCGTTAGAGAAGACCTGGATTCGGTGGTCTATCAGACGCACCGTCAGCGGCGTGCCATCAGCAACGACAATATCATGGCCGGTAAGTAGATCATCGGGCTGGAGGTTACTACCCACCATGATTCCATCACACCTGATTACGATGTCTGACTCGACACGAAACCATCCACCTTTCCAGGCGATTTCCAGCAGTCGCGGTGGCATGGTGTCAAGTACAAAACGCTTCTTCGGCATTGTTCTTGCTCTGTAAGGTATTCGACAAACGATCGCCCGCTGCTTTCATCGAAGCGATTAGCGCCGCAGTCACCTAAGGGGCCAGTGATAGCACTTCATCAACAGTATCACCGACCACAATGAGGTTCGGTAGATCAGGACTGCTGCCCACATAGCGATAATCGTTGCCGTCGTTCAGCTCTTCGATCAGCAGCGAGAGATCGTAGAGCGCCATTGTGTTGTCTCCATTGGAATTCATCATTTGAACCTCTCTACTGAAGCAGGAAACAGTATCGGTTCCACTAGAAACGTCACCCCTTGTGGCCCTGTCACTCCAGGAAGTGTACGCCCATCCCTTGGCCCTGTCAAACCTGGATTCCCTCTCATCATCTCTTTGACAAACTCCCCTTCTTCGTGTACATTACATCCATGTTTACGATCACGACTGCTCGACTCGTCAGGAGGCCCAGGCGCACGGCTGCCGGTTATGACCGGTTTGGTCGCACGCCTCTGCGGCGTTGACCAACGCGGTCACGTTGACCTGTAGCCGTCCAAGCCACGAGGGGAAATGTCCCCTGCGTGGCTTTTTTGTGCCATACAAGCAAGCAAAGGAGTTCATCCAATCATGTCTGTTCGTCACCAAATCAAAAAGTGCGTGCTGGCCTACAGCGGCGGCCTTGACACGTCGGTCATCGTTCCCTGGTTGCGCGAAAATTACGGCTGCGAAGTCGTCTGCTTCACGGCTGACCTGGGCCAGGCGGAAGAACTGAGCGGTCTGGAGGCCAAAGCCATCGCTTCCGGCGCCAGCAAGTGCTATGTCGAAGACTTGCGCCTCGAATTCCTCAACGATTTCGTCTTTCCCACCCTGCGCGCGGGCGCCATCTATGAACGCAAATATCTGCTGGGCACTTCCTTCGCCCGGCCTTTGATCGCCAAGCGCATGGTGGAGGTAGCCGAAGCGGAGGGCGCTGACGCGGTGGCGCATGGCGCGACCGGCAAAGGCAATGACCAGGTGCGCTTCGAACTGACGGTCATGGCGCTCAACCCGCGGCTGCGCATCATCGCGCCCTGGCGCGAGTGGGAGATTCGCAGCCGCAAAGATGCACTGGAGTACGCGGCCAAGCACAACGTGCCCGTCACCGCCACGGAGAAGTCCATCTACAGCCGGGACCGCAACTTCTGGCACATCAGCCATGAGGGCGGCCTGCTCGAAAATCCCTGGCTGGAGCCGGAAGAAGCCATGCACCAGCTTTCGGTCGCGCCAGAGCAGGCGCCCGATCAGCCTGAATACCTGGAGATTGACTTCAAGCAAGGGCTGCCGGTGCGCGTCAACGGCGTGGCGCACGGCCCGCTCGGCATCATGGAGGCCCTCAACGCTATCGGCGGCCGCCACGGCATCGGCCGCGTGGACCTGGTGGAGAATCGCCTGGTCGGCATCAAGTCGCACGGCGTCTACGAAACCCCTGGCGGTACTCTGCTCTACCTGGCCCATCAGGGCATCGAAGAACTGGTGCTCGACCGCGAGACGCTGCACTACAAGCTGCAGGTGGCGCTCAAGTATGCGGACCTGGTCTACAACGGCCAGTGGTTCACCCCGCTGCGCGAGGCGCTGGACGCGTTCGTCAACGTCACGCAGCACAACGTCAGCGGCCGCGCGCGCTTCAAGCTCTACAAGGGCCAGGCCATCCTGGTCGGCCGCCAGTCGCCGCACAGCCTCTACCGCGAGGATTACGCCACCTTCGATCAGGACGATGTCTACAACCAGCAGGATGCCGAAGGCTTCATCAAGCTGTTCGGCCTGCCGCTGAAGGTGCAGGCCATGATTGACATCGAGGGCAGCGGCGTCAGCAAGTACCGGCAGCCCGACTTTTCGCAGTTCAAGCGCGACTAAGGGTTCGTAGAAGACGTAGTTCCCGCATTTTGCCGAGAAAACGCTGAAAAACATGAGAAGTAATAATCTAACGAACCCTGAACGCGCCGCGCGGAGGTGATTGGATGAGTGATGTGACGATACCCGGCTTTGTGGCGAGCGGCGTGGCGGCCGGCATCAAGAGGACCGGCGCGCTCGATCTGGCGTTGATCGTTTCCGAACTGCCGTGCGCGGCGGCCGCGGTCTTTACGCAGAACAAGTTCGCCGCGGCGCCGGTGGAGTATGACCGGCATATCCTGGCGGTCAACAGCGACGCGATGCAGGCCGTGCTCATCAACAGCGGCTGCGCCAATGCCTGCACCGGCGTGGAGGGCCTGGCCAACGCACGGCGCATGGCCGAGCTGGCCGAGCAGGCGCTGGGACTGCCGCCCACGGCCTGCCTGGTGATGTCCACCGGCGTCATTGGCGTGCAACTGCCCCTGGAAAAACTACTGCGCGGCGTGCCGGACGCGGTCAACGCGCTGGCCGCTGACGGGCTTGACCGCGCCGCGCTGGCTATTATGACCACCGACACGCGGCCCAAGACCGCCCGCGGCCAGTTCACCCTGGCGAGCGGTGAAACCGTCCACCTCTGGGGCATGGCCAAAGGCGCAGGCATGATCCACCCCAACATGGCGACCATGCTCAGCGTGGTTTTAACAGACGCCGCGATCACGCCGGCGGCGCTCGATCGGGCGCTGCGCCACGCGGTTGACCGCAGCTTCAACGCGGTCACGGTGGATGGCGATACGAGCACCAACGACACGCTGGCGCTGCTGGCCAATGGCGCGGCCGGCAACGCCTCCTTGACGCCAGATTCCGCCGCTTTCATGGCCTTTCAGCAGGCGCTGACCGCCGTCTGCCTCAGCCTGGCGCAGCAGATTGTGCGCGATGGCGAGGGCGCCACCAAGTTCGCCGCCATCACCGTCAGCGGCGCGGCCTCGGACGCAGACGCTCGCCTGGCCGCAAAGGCGGTCGCCCATTCACCGCTGGTCAAGACGGCCCTCTACGGCGGCGACGCCAACTGGGGTCGCATCCTGGCCGCCGTTGGCTATTCGGGCGCGCAGGTTGACCCCGATCGAGTGGCGCTGCACTTTGGCAGCGCCGCGTTCAACCTGACGCCGCTGCAAGTGGTGGCCGCGGGGCAACCGCTGCCTTATGACGAAGCCGCAGCCACGGCGCGCTTTACGCAGCCAGAAATTGAAGTGCTGATCGAGCTGGGGCTTGGCGCAGGTCAGGCCACGGTCTGGACGTGTGACCTGAGCCACGCGTATGTGGACATCAACGGGCATTATCGGACGTAGGATCACAAGACGGGGACGCGAGAGAGAACGACGAAAGGAAAAACCATGGAATATCGTAAATTGGGACGCACGGGCCTCGAAGTTTCGGCTCTTTGCCTGGGCACGATGCAGTTTGGCTGGACCGCGGATGAAACCCAGGCGGCCGAGGTGATGGACGCCTTTGTGGCGGCCGGCGGCAACTTCATTGATACCGCAGACGTCTATTCACGCTGGCATCCGGGCAATCCCGGCGGCATCTCTGAGGAAATCATCGGCCGCTGGCTACAACAGCGCGGCAACCGGCGGCAGGTGGTGCTGGCCACGAAAGTGCGCGGGCGCATGTGGGACGGCCCCAACGGTGAAGGCCTGAGCCGGGCGCACATCATCCAGGCCTGTGAAGATTCGCTGCGCCGCCTGCAGACCGACTGGATTGACCTCTATCAGACTCATTGGTACGACGCGGAGACGCCAATCGAAGAAACCTTACGCGCCCTGGATGACCTGGTGCGTACTGGCAAGGTGCGTTACATCGGTTGTTCGAACCTCCCGGCCTGGCGCTTGACCACGGCTCTCTGGCAGAGCGACAAGCTGGGCCTGGCGCGCTATGATGCCCTGCAGCCGCACTACAGCCTGGTTCACCGCGCTGAGTTCGAGCGTGAGATGGCCGATCTCTGCCGCGAGCAGCAGCTTGGCGTCATCCCCTATAGCCCGCTGGCCGGCGGTTTCCTGACCGGCAAATACCGCAAGGATCAGCCGCTGCCCGAGTCCGCGCGCGCCAACAGCGTGCGCCGCTACTTCACCGAGCGTAACTGGGTCTTGCTGGAGGCGATGGAGAGCCTGGCCCGGACGCACGGCAGGACCGTGTCGCAGATCGCGCTGGCCTGGCAGTTGGCGCAGCCGGTCATCACCTCGCCCATCATCGGCGCCAACAGCGTGGAACAACTCAACGAAAGCCTGGGTGCGGTGGGCTTGGGCCTGGCCGACGACGAGATCAAACGCCTCAACGACCTGTCGAGCTGGGCAACTCTGGGTCTGGCGTGGCTCCCAGACGGTGCGCGGCGGCCCGTCCCGGCTGGAGGTTTGATAAGGACATGCACATGATAGAGAACCAAAACCCGGACCCCGCCGCATCTTCGCCCAAGCTGTGGGGCGGCCGCTTCGACGCTGCGCCTGACAGCCTGATGGAGCAGTTCAACGCGTCGCTGCCGTTCGATCAAGCCCTGTGGGCGGCGGACATCCGGGGCAGCCAGGCCTATGCACGGGCGCTGGCCCGCGCCGGGTTGATCAGCCTGGCCGAGCGCGACCAACTCCTGGCCGGGCTGGATGCCGTGGCGGAGGAGTGGGCACGGGGCGTCTTCGCGCCTCATGCCGGCGATGAGGACATCCACACCGCGGTCGAACGGCGCCTGGGCGAGATCATCGGCGGCGTCGCGGGCAAACTGCACACCGGCCGCAGTCGCAACGACCAGGTCGCCACCGATGTGCGCCTGTGGCTGCGCGATCAAATTGACCAGTTGGCCGCGGCGCTGTGCGACCTGCAGGCGGCCGTCATCGCGCTGGCTGAGGCGCATCTCGCTGTGCTCATGCCCGGCACGACGCACATGCAGCCCGCGCAGCCGATACGCTTCAGCCATTGGGCGCTCAGCTTCTTCTGGATGTGGCAGCGCGACCATGAACGCCTGACCGAGGTGCGTCGTCGGGTCAACGTCTGCCCGCTTGGCTCGGGCGCGCTGGCCGGCACGCCGTTCAACGTGGATCGCGTCGCGCTGGCCGCGGAGCTGGGCTTCGACGCCATCAGCGCCAACTCCCTGGACGCGGTCAGCGATCGTGATTTTGTCGTGGAATTCCTGGCCTGGGCCGCGCTGCTCGGCATTCACCTTAGCCGTCTGGCCGAAGATCTGATCCTGTGGTCGAACCCGCAGTTCGGCTTCGTGCGCGTGGCTGATGCCTACAGCACCGGTTCCAGTTTGATGCCGCAGAAGCGCAATCCTGACGCGATGGAGCTGGTGCGTGGCAAGAGCGGCCGCCTGCTGGGCAACCTGGTGAGCCTGCTGACTACGCTCAAGGGCCTGCCTTCGACCTACAACAAGGATTTGCAGGAGGACAAGGAGCCGCTGTTCGACACGGTGACTACCCTGACGCTGGCGCTGCCGGTCACGGCCGGCGTCCTGCGCACCCTGCAGGTCAATCCGGCGCGCATGCAGGCCGCGCTGAGCAGCGACATGCTGGCGACTGACCTGGCCGATTACCTGGTGCGCCAGGGGACGCCCTTTCGCCAGGCGCATCACCTGGTGGGGCAAGCGGTGCGCCGGGCCGAGGCGTTGGGCCTGACCCTCAGCACCCTGCCGCTGGCCGAGCTGCAGGCTATCTCGCCCCAGTTTGGCGCGGATGTGGCCGCGCTGTGGGATTTCAACCATTCGGTGGAGCAGCGCGCCACGCCCGGCGGCACCGCCGCCGCCGCGGTCGAGACACAGTTACGCCAGGCGCGGCAGATTCTGGCAGGCGGCTGATCTAGCGGTGTGAGAGGGCGGATTGAATCGTTCCGGCAAACTTCTCGACCCATTGGCGCTGTTCTGGCGTGTCTGGCACCACCGCGCCTCTTGCGCTTTCGATCTGCTGGAAGGCGCGCTCGAGATTGACGCCCGCGTTGACCAACAAACTCGCGGCGAAAACTGCGGAGCGCCCAATCCCCTGACGGCAGTGAATCGCGACCGTTTTGCCCTCGGACAGCAGCGCGGCGGTTCTTTCGACGAATGTCCGCATCTCGCCAAACGATGACGGCACGGCGCGATCGCGAATGGGAAGGGACAAGAACTGGATTCCTTGCTGCGAACTCATGGTCGCTTCCTGGCTGAGTCCCAATTCGCTGCTTTCATGGGGCGTAAGCAGCGAAACAACGACATCAATGCCGTTTCGTCGCCAGTGGCCGATCTCATCGGACAGCCAGTCGTCCCCGCGCGGCCGGCCAACGATCGCCAAACGACCGGGCCAGGGACCATCTAGCCAGTAAATCGCATTCATAAAACACCACCTTTGGCAATCACTTCACGGGGCAAGACATCAACATCAACACCTCGCTCACGCAACACTTTTAGACGATGATGACCATCCAGAATCGTGCCATCCATGCTGGTTTTGAGTGATCCGGCCTGACCAGGGCGCAACGAATCAATCAACACATCGGTCGTCAAGCGCCGAAACAAATCAAGTTTCAGCTCGACTAGATGATGATCCGGATGCAGTGGTCGCAATGAAGGCAAACGCCTGTCGCTCAAACGCCCCATCGCCTTAATCACTCGTCACGATCGAAATGCCGCGGACTGCCCGAAAGCCCCTCTGTGCCATAAGGGCAAGAGCACTTGTCATGATTCTACTACCGTGTACGGAAAATTCAAAACCTCGATCTTCGTTTACTGGTTCAGCTGAGAGTCGCTCGCTTTGTGAGGGCGACCCCACTGTTCGCCGCCGTCCACGATAAGCGTTTCGCCGGTGATGTAATCTGCGCGGGCCAGGAAGACGACGGCATCAGCCACGTCCTGCGGGGACCCCCAGCGCTTGAGCAGCGTGCGGTCTGCCACCTGCTGCAGCTTCTGCGGGTCGTAATGGGACGGGGCGAGAACCGCGCCCGGCGCCACCGCGTTGACGCGAATCGCCGGCGCCAGTTCCAGCGCCAGTCCGCGCGTCAGTGCCAGCAGGCCGCTCTTGCCCACGCTGTGCGCGATGAAGTTGGGCCACGGCTCGAAGGCCGATAGGTCCAGGATGTTGATGATGACGCCCGCGCCTTGCGCCTGCATGAGCGGGGCCGCGGCCTGGGCCAGGAAAAAGGGGCCATCCAGGAGAACGCCAAGCACCTGGCGCCACTCCTCGATGGTGGTGGTCATCACCGGCGTGGTTTGGAAACGCGACGAGCTGTTGACCACGATGTCCAGGCGACCAAATACAGCCTCAATCTGTTCCACCAGCGCCTGCACCTGGCTCACATCCGAGACATCGGCCTGGATGGCGAGGCCAGCCACGCCCAGCGCATGGATCTCGGCCACCGTGGCCTGCGCCTCAGTCACCGACGTGTGATAGGCGATGACCACATCCGCCCCCGCCTGCGCCAGGCCCAGCGCAATCGCCCTGCCCACGCGGATCGCGCCGCCAGTCACCAGCGCCACTTTGCCCTGAATGTCCATCCTATTCGCTCTCCCTGCTTCAATGCCTTGCCAGATAGACGCAAAACGAGCCGCGGCGGTCACATCTGCGACCCCCACGGCTCGTTCGTTCTTGTTTACAGCAGCCCCCGGCCCGTAGGTCACGCCTCCGGCGTGACGACGCCCTCTGCCGCAGGGCCTGCTTCTCTCGTCCAACGTCGTCCGGCCAGGAGGCCGGACCTACAGGTTCGCGGCGTCAGGCGGGCGGCACGACGCTCATGGTGCTGCGGATGAGATCGGCCGACTTCTGCAGCATCGCCTTCTCATCATCGGTCAAGGCCACTTCGATGATCTTCTCCACGCCGTTGCGGCCCAGGACGACCGGCACGCCGAAGTAGATGTCCTTCTGGCCGTACTCGCCATCCAGGTATGCGGAGCAGGGGCGAATCAGCTTCTTGTCCTTGAGAATGGCTTCCACCATCTCGGCCGCGGCTGCGCCAGGAGCGTAATAGGCGCTGCCGGTCTTCAGCAGATTGACGATTTCGCCGCCGCCCTTGCGCGTGCGGTCCACGATCGCTGCCACACGCTCGGCCGGCATCAGCTCGCTGATGGGAATGCCGGCCACGTTGCAGAAGCGTACCAGGGGCACCATCTCATCGCCATGACCGCCCAGGACGAACGCCTGCACGTTTTCGATGCTGACGCCCAGTTCCTGAGCCACAAAGGTGCGCATGCGCGCGCTGTCCAGGATGCCGGCCTGTCCCACCACACGGTTCTTGGGAAAGCCCGATGCCTGGAAGGCCACATGGGTCATGGTATCAAGCGGGTTGGTGACAATAATGATGATCGCGTCGGGCGAGGTGGCCGCAATTTGTGAGGCCACGGCGCGCACGACGCGCGTGTTGATCCCGACCAGGTCCTCACGCGTCATGCCTGGCTTGCGCGGCACGCCTGCGGTGACAACCACCACGTCGGAATTGGCCGTCGCATCATACGAGGTGGCGCCAGTCACCCGCGTGTCGTAACCGACAATCGGGCCGGCCTGCAGCAGGTCCAGGGCTTTACCCTTGGGCATATCCTCGGTCTGAGGGATGTCCACCAGGACAATGTCGCCCAGCTCGCGCTCGGCCAACCAGGCTGCACAGGAAGCGCCGACCATACCGGCGCCGACAATTGTAATTTTGTTGCGCATCGTGATACTCCTTTGTTGACGATGATTTCGTGATTGAGTCAGGGTTTTAGCACGGGTTGTACGCTAAAACGCGTGAGCACTTATCGCTTACGCGGCCAGCGGCGCCGGCATCGCTGCGGGCGCCGTCCTGGCCGGCATTTCAACCTGAATGCCATCGGCAGCCAGCACCGGAACCAGGGCGGCGATGGCGCAGGCCAGCATCGAGTCATCCGGCTCGCGCGTGGTCAGCCCTTGCAGCCACAGGCCGGGCTGAATGAGCGCGCGTACCAGGCGATTATCGAGATGACTGGCGGTGTAGCGAATGAATTCATACGCGATCCCGGCCAGGACCGGAATCAGCAGCAGGCGCGAGGCCAGGCGCAGATACCACTGGTCGAAATGGAACGGCGCGAAGAGCACAATCGAGAGCGCCACCACGATGAACAGGAAACTGGTGCCACAGCGCGGATGCTGCACCGTGAACTTGCGTACTTCGGACGGGGTCAGGGCAACGCCGGCCTCGTACGCGTTGATCGTCTTGTGCTCGGCGCCGTGGTACATGAAGACCCGGCGGATGTCTGGCATAAGACCGATGGCCCACAAATAGGCCACGAATAGCCCCAGGCGCACAACACCCTCGATGGCGGCGCTGGCGAGCTGCCCGGGGAACCAGCGTTCCAGAAAATGGGCGATGGATGTCGGCAAGAGGAAGAAGAGGCCGATGGAAACCAACAGGGAGAAAGCCACCGTGGTCCAGGCCACGGGGCCGCTGAACTCGATCTTCTGTTCCTCTTCGCTCATGGCCACGTCAGCCGACCACATGAGCGCGCGCATGCCCAGGCCCAGGGTATCCCAGAGCAATGAAAGGCCGCGCACGAACGGCCATTGGCCCCACGAACTGGTATAGATGCGAGCCGTCAACGGCTCTTCGTGTATCACGATCTCACCGCTGGGGTTACGCACAGCAACGACCATGCGCTGGCGTCCGCGCATCATCACCCCTTCCATGACCGCCTGCCCGCCGTAGTAAAATTTACTCAATCTAACACCTCGATCAAAAATCTACGCACACGCCAGATGGGGGGATTGACACAATCTGGTGTGGAGATTTTACCCGATGAAGTGCAGCCCGTCAAAGCAACGAGGCGCGTGCTGTCTACCCTGCGCCGGGGCGATGGCCGGCCCCTATTCCGTGGCGCGGGTGAAATAGGCCACGCCCAGCTTGCCATCCATGCGCAGCTCCATCACCTGTCCGTCGCGCGCTGTCGGGATGTGAATGACCTTGACACAGCCGGCCAGGGCGGCATCCTGGGGCGTCAGGGCGACCAACTGATTCGGCGCCTGGTTCAGGAAAGCCTGATTCAACCAATCGCGGCCGTCATCCGGATAAAGCGCCAACGGGTAGATGCGCGACTCGACCAGGTCCTGAAAGAAGTGGGTGCCGTAGGACGGCTCCGGCGTGATGCCCCGATGCGCCACGGCCATTTCGACGAGCGCCCTGGCGTTGAAAATATCCGCATAGGTCACCGGCACGCCCAAGTCGAGATTGGCCGAACCCCAACGCCCTGGCCCGATCAACATGAAAGGGTGTTTCGCCAGCGCCCGGTTCAAACGCCCGACACAGCGCGCCACCTCAAGTTGTTGGGTAGGCTGGCGCAGATTCCCGTAGGCAGTGGGGTCCACAAAGATAACATACTCGATCTTGGGCACGCGGCCTTTGGGCGCCATGCGGTGGGCCAGCAAGAAGCGATCGGCCTCATTCAGGTCTGCAGGCGCCGCGCTGATCACTTCGCCGTTCATCGTGCTTTGCGGGCGACACTGCAACAGGTGAAAGGCAATTTCTGGCTGCTTGGCGCCGGGTATGAAGCTGAGCGCAAACTCCATGTCCACCGGCGCGCCGTAGTGCTGTTCCAGGGTGGCCAACACCTCTTTGATGAGCGGCACAAAACTTGTGCGCTGCAGCAGGTTGTCGAACGTCGGCACCAGTCGTTCGGAGGCCAGCTCAGGGCCAAGCGAGAAGATCGGCAGCAGCGTGTCGCCCTTGTCGGCCGAAGCCAGCCAGCGCAGGGGCGGATACTGCCAATCAATGACCTGGCGCAGCGGCAGCGTGGTCAGTTCGTTCTTCTTGAGATCAATGACATCCACCAGGCGCTGCGAGTAGCGGCGGATGGCGCTGGGGGAGACTTCAGGCCGCAGCAAGGGATGGCTGAGCGTCACCAGGCGCGGGTAATCCTCACCCACGCGTTCGACGGCCCGCGTGCCCAGGCCCATGACCAGGCGCACGAAGCCTTCTTCGCGGCGCAGGCGCGGGTTCCAAACGATGGGGGCAAAACTGAACGCGACACCGGCCGCCGCCGGGAAAAAATAGTCACGGTAGGCCTGGCCCTGCACCTCTTGCAGCAGAATCGCCATGCGCTCATCATAGTCGAGCAGGCCCATGCGCCGGCGATAGAGCAACGCGTCGGGATTATGCGCACTGGCATAGACGCGGCGGATCGCCAGGGTGAGCGCAGCCAGGTTTTCCTCGGCCGTGCCCTGGTTGGGGCAAAAGTAGCTGTGATACTTGCCGGCAAACGACGTGCCAAAGTTGTCCTCCAACAGGCTGGAAGATCGCACAATGAGCGGCCGCTTGCCCACCTCACGCAGAATATCGCTCAGGTGCGCCGTAACCGCTTCGGGCAAATGAGCCTGTGCATAGGCATGCTCGATCACCGGGTAGTCCGCGGCAATTTCCTCGGCTGTCTTGTACTTTTGGTTGATGTACTCGATGTCGTTGAGCGACAGGAAGTCATAGAACACATCCGCGCCGATAAAGTAGGAGCGCGGAATCTGCACCTGGCGCGCCAGGTGCGGGGCAGCAGTCTGCAGAATTTTCCATGCCAGCAGCATGCCCGCGGCTTTGCCCCCAATTTTGCCTCCCCCCAATGCGCCGCGCCTGGATGTAGCGAAAGTCAGCCGCGGTGAACCAGGCCTTGGCCAGGTGTACGAAGCTCAACTGGTCGCTGATCATCGTCTTGGTGAGCACGACAATGACCTCTTCCAGGTGGTGGCTCACCTGCTCCAGTTTCTCCGGCGGCAAGTTTTCGTACTGCTGCGCCTTGCGCAACAGGAAATCGAGCGGCGCCAACTCCGGGTTGAAGGTCAAACGCGTGCTGCTGTCGCCGCCGGGCAGGCGCTGCGCGATCGCCTCGTCAATCAGGCGCTGCAAAAGGTCGAACGGCAGGTTATAGGCGAAGTAGAAATCGGTCAGATAATTGCGAATGTGCTGCAGCCGCTGTTCCCACTGATCGGCATCCTCTTCGCTCAGCGGGTTCATCATGCCTTCGCGGCGCTGCGATTTGATGGCCTTGTCGCGGGCCTCATTTTCGAATTTTTCAGAGGTGGTAATGCCGCGCCGATAGATCTCCTCGCGCATACGCCGCCGGATCTGCCGCGCCAAAATCGGATATTGCGACAACTGCAGATAGACTTCTAAGATCGGAGGTGCATCTGATGGCAGTTCTGGCATCGTTTTTTTGCCTGCTCACAAGCATCTGTGGAAAACGAGAAAGGGGTGTGCTGACACTCGGTGCATCGGCACACCCCCTGATGTGAAATTGTTTCTGATACTCCCCCCCTTCTCCTCTCCGCCCAGCGGAGAGGAGAAGGGGCCGGGGAGGTGAGCCTCTCCCCCCTTCTCCTCCAGAGAAGGGTCCCCCTCCCCGGAGGGAGGGGCCGGGGTTGAGGTGAGGCCCTCCCCCCTCCGCCCAGCGAGAGGAGCCCAGCCCGCAGCCAGCCACACGATTGACGGCTACCAGGTAGGCCGCCAGCCGGTTGTGGACGCCACGCTCCTGCGCCATCTTATGCACCGCATGGAACGCGGTCGTCATCTTGCGGTCGAGGCGCTCATGCACCAGGTCCTCATCCCAGTAGTAGTCATACGCGTTCTGCACCATCTCGAAATAGGAGACGGTGACGCCGCCGGCATTGCACAGGAAGTCCGGGATGACGTAGACGCCACGGTCGTGCAGAATGCGATCGGCTTCTGGTGTCGTGGGGCCATTGGCCAGCTCGACGCTGATCTTGGCGCGGATGTTGGCCGCGTTCGCCTCAGTGATGACGTTCTCCAGCGCGGAGGGCATGAGCACGGTCACATCGAGTTCGAGCAGCTCTTCGTTGGTCAGCTTGTCGGTGCCGGGGAAGCCCACCACAGAGCCGGTCTCCTGCTTGAAGGCCATCACCTTCCCGTAATCAAGGCCCTGGCTGCTGTAGATGCCGCCGCGCGAGTCTGAGACGGCCACGATCTTGAGGCCGAGCAGTTCCTCGCCCAGCTTGTGGCCGAAGGAGCCGGCGTTGCCATAGCCCTGGACCGCCGTTGTGGCGCCCTTGAGGTCAATGCCCAGCACCTTGCCGGCCTCACGCAAGGTGAAGATGCCACCGCGTGCGGTCGCGTCACCGCGGCCCGCCGAGCCACCCAGGGCCAGCGGCTTGCCGGTGATGACGCCAAACTCATTGTAGCCCTGCATGAATGAGAACTCGTCTACCATCCACGCCATGATTTGCGGTGTCGTGTAGACATCCGGCGCGGGCACGTCCTTTTCGAGTCCAATAATGCGGCCCACCTGACGGATATAGGCGCGGCTCAGGCGCTCCAGTTCGCCGGCCGACATCTCCTTGGGATTGCAGATGACGCCGCCCTTGGCGCCGCCCAGCGGAATATCTACCACGGCCGTCTTCCAGGTCATCCATGCGGCCAGGGCACGCACCGTGTCAATGGTCTCCTCAGGGTGGAAGCGAAGACCGCCCTTCGTCGGCCCGCGTGCATCGTTGTATTGCACGCGAAAACCGTGAAAGATCTTGGTGATGCCATCATCCATCCTGACTGGCAGGGTGACATGCAATTCGCGGAGCGGCCAGCGCAGAAGTTCATGCACCGCCGGATCGAGTTTTAGAATCGCGGCGGCTTCGTCGAGTTGGCGCTGTGCAATCTCGAAGGGGTTGGGCTTGTTGTTATCCATACGTTGTTCCTCATACATCGTTGTACAAAGATGAACTCGCCTCACCCGGATGGTGCGGGGCAAGCGGTGCGCACAACCGTGCGCAATGCGCACAACCGTGCGCAACAATCACAGTGAATCAGATATCGGTCGCGGTGGCGAGGGTTCATTGGGGTACGCGTCAACAAGAAGTGAAAGCCGTCGGACGTGCTGCCAGCGAGAGGAGCGAAAAAAGAGGTCCGCTTGGGCCTGGGTAGCCCAAGCGGCAGGCCGCAGGAGGAAAGAGTCGGCCAGTCCACAAGATGGAAAGCAGCGCCGCTTGCGTTCAAGCGGCGCCCAATGAGGGTATCCTGCAAAACACACCTCGCAACGTTCACGGGCCTTGGCTTCATTGACAGGCCTTGACATGCCTCGACAGGCCTCGACAAGCCATTCGGGTGGTTTCACGCGCCACCGCACGGCATCTGCTTGCAGGCGAATTATAGCACGGGGCCGCGCGGCGTGCCAATGATATAAGTCATGTCGCCACGCGGCGCCGGCCGGCATGCGCTCCTATTTCTTCTTCGAACCCTTCTTCGCGCCCTTGACCTTGAGAATGTCGGGCGTATAGTTCAACTCGCGCACCAGGCTGTCAACCACCGTGCGTAAAACCCTGACGCGCGACCACCATTTGTTGTTCCCTTCGACGATCGTCCACGGCGCGGACAGGGTGCTGGTCTTGAGCAGCATCTCATCCACGGCTTCCTCGTAACGATTCCACTTATCGCGGTTGCGCCAATCCTCCTCCGTCAGCTTCCACACCTTGTACGGCGTGCCCGCGCGCTCATCGAAGCGCTTGAGTTGCTCTTCCGGGCTGATATGAACCCAGAACTTGAAGATGATGGCGCCGAAGTCCACGAGTTGGCGCTCGAACTGGTTGATTTCGCGATAAGCCCGCTTCCAATCGGCCTCCTGGCAAAAGCCCTCGATCCGTTCCACCATCACCCGGCCATACCAACTGCGGTCGAAAATGGCGGTCTGCCCCCGCTCCGGCAAACGGCGCCAAAAACGCCATAGATAATGATGCGTTTTGTCCTCGCCTTGCGGCGCGGCAATCGAGTACACCGCATAGCCGCGGGGATCGAGCTTCTCCGTGATGCGCTTGATCACCCCGCCCTTGCCCGCCGCGTCCCAGCCTTCGAAGACCATGACGACCGGGCGCTTTTGCACATAAACCTGGTAGCCCAGTTGGCTCAGGGCAACCTGGTAGCGCACCACCTGTTCCACGTATTCATCCTCGCTCAAACTGAGTGTCAGATCTACCTGTGATAGAATCGAAGACATGGCTGCACCTCCGTGGTTTCCCTGTTGCTCAATCAACGTCGTCATCGTCGTCCTGCGCCAGCGCGTCGCCGTTCGGCGCGTCGCCATCGTTGTCTGTCATCCGTGTAATGCCCGGCGTGCCCACATCGGCCGTGGCCGCCTCTTCAGCCGCCGTCTTCATCGCCATCGGCGAATCTGTCGTTGACTCCGCGCCTGCGGCCGCCAGCGGTGAAATCACCGACTCGGGGTCAATGCCCCGCAGCTTCAGCCCCCGGGCCAGCGCATCGGCCACCTCGGTGAAAACACGCCACCAGGTGTGATACTGATCAGTCGCCTCGATGATCGTCCAGGGCGCCCACTCGGTCTCCGTATGCTCCAGCATCTCTTCCACCGCCAACAGATACTTGTCATACTGGTGATGATGCTCCCAGTCTTCCGGCTGCACATGCCAGCTTTGCAGCGGGTCCTTCTCCAGGGCCTTGAAGCGCCGCCGCTGCTCCTTCTTGCTGATATGCATCCAGAACTTCACCAGGATGTGACCGTCATCGGCCAGGGTGCGCTCGAAATCCACAATGTCCCGGTAAGCCTTGCGCCATTCGCTTTCAGGCGTCAGGCGATCCACCCGCTCCACCAACACACGGCCATACCAACTGCGGTCGAAGATGGCAATCTGGCCGCGGTTGGGCAGCTTGTTCCAAAAGCGCCACAACCAGGGGTGGGCCTGTTCATGGGTGCGCGGCGCGCGCACCGGCCACACCTTGAATCCGCGCGGGTCGAGCCGCTGGGTCAATAAATTGATGCTGGTGCCCTTGCCCGAAGCATCCCATCCTTCGAAAACGACGATGGTTGGTATCCCGGTGTCGAATGCTGCTTGCGCCAGCTCATACAGACGATGCTGAAGCGGGCGTCGCAGTTCTTTCCATTCTTTGCGCTTGAGTTCTTTGCTGAGATTGATCTTTTCCAGCATGCGTGCCTCCTCTGAAAAGGCCAACAGACCCGTACCAGCAGATGCAAAACACTGCACTCAACCTGCTGGCGCAGGTGTCCAGGATGGCCGGCCTTGCATTCATCCGCTGTCGGGGAGCGGCGGCACAATGATGAAGCGACGTGATCGCGATTGTTACTCCTAGTTTACCAGAAGGGGAGGCAAAACCTGAAATTGAGATCACAGAGGTATACGGCCCTCCGTTGCCGCCGCCGTGTGGCTGTGGTACAATAACGCCTCAATATCTCACTCGTTATCTCACTCGTTGGAAAAGCAAGGATGACATCACAGCGGACCGTCCAGCACGTTGGCAGCGAACCACTGTTCAGCAACCGGCTGAGCAGCGAAACCAGTCCCTATCTGCGCCAGCATGCGCACAACCCGGTGGACTGGTATCCCTGGGGCGAGGAAGCCCTGACCCGCGCCCGAGACGAAAACAAACCGATTCTCCTGAGCATCGGTTATAGCACCTGTCACTGGTGCCACGTCATGGCGCATGAATCGTTCGAGGACCCCGACACGGCCGCGCTGATGAACCGCCATTTCATCAACATCAAGGTGGACCGCGAAGAACGCCCCGACCTGGACGCGATCTACATGGACGCGGTGCAGGCCATGACCGGCAGCGGTGGCTGGCCCATGACCCTGTTCTTGGCGCCCGACGGTGTGCCGTTCTATGCTGGCACCTACTTCCCGCCGGCCCCACGCTACGGTATGCCCAGCTTTCGCCAACTCCTGCTGAACCTGGCCGCCGCGTACCAGCGTCGTCCCCAGGACATTCAGCGCAACGCTGAACAAATTCGTCAGATGCTGCGCCAGGCCACGCTCGTGCAGCCCTCCAGCGCGGCGCTAACCCCCCAGGTGCTCGATCACGCCTACCAGGACTTGGCCGCCCGTTTCGATACGCGCGACGCCGGCTTCGGCCAGGCGCCCAAGTTCCCACCCTCGATGGCCCTGGAATTCCTCCTGCGCTATCATGCCCGCAGCGGTCAGCCCAACGCCCTGGCGATGGCCGAACAGACCCTGGAGCACATGGCACGCGGCGGCATCTACGACCAGCTTGGCGGCGGTTTTCATCGCTACGCGACCGACGAACACTGGCTGGTGCCCCACTTCGAGAAGATGCTCTACGACAACGCCCAGTTGGCACGCGTGTACGCCCTGGCCTTTCAGATCACCGGTAAGCCTCTTTATCGCCAGATCACCGAAGAAATCCTGGCCTACGTGCTGCGCGAGATGACGAGCCCGGAGGGCGGTTTCTACACCGCGCAGGACGCCGATAGCGAGGGCGAGGAGGGCAAGTTTTTTGTCTGGACCCAGGCCGAAGTACGCGACCTGTTGGGCCAGAAGGACGCGGAGCTGTTTGGCCGCTATTACGATGTGACGGCGCGCGGCAACTTCGAGATGACGAACATCCTGCACGTCGAGAAACCACTGGCTGTGGTTGCCAGCCAGGCCGGGATCACGCCGGAGCACCTGGCAGCCGTGATCGAACGCGGGCGCGCGCAGCTCTTCGCCGCCCGCCAGCAGCGAGTGGCGCCGGGTCTCGACGACAAGGTGCTGACCTCCTGGAACGGACTGATGCTGGCGACCTTTGCCGATGCCGCGCGCATCCTGGGACGCGACGACTATCGCCAGGTGGCCCTGGCCGCGGCCACCTTCCTGCTCAGCCGCCTGCGCGATCCGCAAAACGGCCGCCTGCTGCGCACCTACAGGGATGGTCAGGCCAAACTCAGCGCCTATCTGGAAGACTACGCGCTGCTGGCCGAAGGCCTCCTGGCGCTCTATCAGGCCACCTTCGACCTGCGTTGGCTGCATGAAGCACAGACCCTGGCCGACCTCATGCTTCAGCATTTCTGGGATGCCGACCTGGGCGCCTTCTTCAGCACCAGCGATGACCATGAAACCCTCATCGCCCGCCCCAAGGAGGTGGTGGACAACGCCATGCCGTCGGCCAATGCCAGCGCCGCCGGGGTGCTGCTGCACCTGGGACGTTTGTTGGGTCACGAGACGTATGAGCGCCACGGAGTCGCGGTGCTGCAACTTCTACACGAAGGTATGATGCAGGCGCCCGGCGCGTTTAGCCGCCTGCTGTGCGTGCTTGATTCCTATCTGGCTCCCCCGGCCGAAATCGCCATCATCGGCGCCGCTTCTGCGCCAGACACCCAGGCCCTGCTCACCGAAGTCTGGCGGACCTATCTGCCCAACACCCTGGTGGCCGTGGCCCCGGCCGATGATCGCGCCGCCCGTGCCTTGATCCCCATGCTCGCCGGCCGCGACCAGGTGGGCGGTCAGGCCACCGCCTACGTGTGCGAAAACCACACCTGTCAACTGCCGGTGAACACCGCCAGCGCCCTGCGCCAGCAGCTCACCCGCCAGGCGCCAGCGAGAAAGGAACGTCAGCCATGAAACGACAGTCACTGCGCGGAAAATTGAGCGAGCAACCAGATTTGCATGTCCTGACCGCGGCTGCGATGGGGGCTGCAATGGAGGCTGAGATGGAGGATGCCCCGGCCCCGCTGCTCATCCGGCCGGCGGCCGAGCAGGACATCGTCGGGATGATGACCCTGCTGGCCCAGACTGGCCGGCCCAGGCCGACGCCTGACCAGGTCCCGGCCGTGGCAGCCATTTACCGCGAATGGCTGGGCCAGGCCAGCGCGCTGGCACGCGTCGCCGAACGACAGGATCAGGTAGTGGGCGTCCTGCTGGGCGCGTTGCGCCCGCGCGCCAACTGGCTCACGCCGGAGCTGTGGATCGCAGATATGGCTATTGCCGATGGCGAAGCGGGCGAGGTTGGTCACGACCTGCTGGCCGAAGCGCTGGCCGTGGCCGCGCGCTGGGGTTGTTTCCGCGTCGCGTGCGAGGCCGCCGGCCTGACCGGCGTGACGCTCGGTCTGCTCAGCGACCTGGGTTTTGCGGAAAATGGCCAGGCGGTCAGCCTGCTGCTGGCGCCCATCCCCAGCCTGGGCACGCGCGGGGTGCGCAGCGCGGATGGCGCCCACGACGGCGTGCCCATCACGTATCGGGAATCGAGCGTGTAATCCGGGTTAGCGCCCGGCTTGCACGCGCCGCAGGCGGTCAGGCACATCGGTGATGATGCTGGTCACGCCCAGCGCCAGCAGACGGCGCATGTCCGCCTCTTCGTTCACCGTCCACACGTTGACGCCGTAGCCATGCCGCCGCGCCCAGGCCATGTACGCCGCACCCACCAAGACGTGCTCAGGGTGTAGGGCCTGCGGCCGCACCCAGGGGAGCAGCCAGGGCCGGCGCAGGTAAAACGGCAGGTCGGTGGAATAGAGCAGGCCGGTTTCGATGCGTGGATCAAGACGACGCAGGCGGATCAGCGCGAAAGGATTGAACGACGACACGATCACCTGATCGTACAGGTTGCGCTGGCGCACCAGACCCGCCAGTGCGGCCTCCAGGCCGTCAGAGCGCAGGCTGAGCGTCTTCATCTCGACATTGACCAGCGCACGGCTCCCCACCAGATCGAACACTTCATCCAGCGTCGGAATCTGCGTGCCGGCAAACGCGGGATCGAACCAGCCGCCAAAATCCAGCTCACGCAGCGCAGCCAGCGGTAGATCGTGGACGCGGCCACTGCCGTTGCTGGTTTCATCCACATCGAAGTTGTGACATACCACCAGCGCCCCATCCTGGCTGAGCAGCGTATCCAGCTCGATGCCGTCCGCGCCCAGGTCAACGGCCCGGCCAAACGCGGCCAGGGTATTTTCGGGCGCCGCCTGCCGCGCGCCCCGGTGGGCAAAATTCAATGTTCGCGTCCCATCGTGTCGCATCGTCCTCTCCTTACACAAAAGATACCGCAGGTTTGTCGTTTTGCCAAAAGCTGATGAGCGCGCTGCGTCAACTTGAGACATCGCCCCACTTGCGTATAATGTCAGCCAACACAGCACGGCAGGCGTCGCAGCGGCCGTGACTCACAAGTTGCAGAATACAAAGGACAGAGACCATGCTCAAATCGCACCGTTGTGGCGATCTTCGCTTGACCGACGCCGGCCAGACCGTCACCCTGGCCGGGTGGTTGCACCGCCGCCGTGATCACGGCGGCCTGATTTTTCTTGACCTGCGCGACCGCAGTGGCCTGGTGCAGGTGACGATCAACGCTGACCGCACCGCGGCCGCACACGCCAGTGCCAGTCAGACGCGCGTGGAGTTTGTCCTGCAGATCAAAGGCACGGTGGCCGCGCGGCCGGCCGAATTGCGCAATGCCAACATGGCAACAGGCGACATCGAGGTAATCGCCGACGAGGTGATCGTGCTCAACACGGCCAAGACTCCACCCTTTTACATCAACGAGGAGAGCGCGGTAGACGAAGTGGTGCGCCTGAAGTACCGCTACCTTGACCTGCGGCGGGCCACCTTGCAGCGCAACCTCATTCTCTACGACCGCATCGTGCGCACCATCCGCAGCTTCCTGCACGAGCGCCAGTTCATGGAAATCGAGACCCCCATTCTGATCAAGTCCACGCCGGAGGGCGCGCGTGACTATGTGGTGCCCAGCCGCGTCCATCCCGGTGAATTCTACGCGCTGCCGCAGTCGCCGCAGCAGCTCAAGCAACTGCTGATGGTGGCCGGCTTCGAGCGCTACTTCCAGATTGCCCGCTGCTTCCGTGACGAAGACCTGCGCGCCGACCGTCAGCCAGAGTTTACCCAGCTCGACCTGGAAATGTCGTTCGTAGATCGCGACGACGTGATGGGGCTGATCGAAGCGATGCTGATTCACCTGGTACACAGCGTGGCGCAGCCCGGCGAGGCCAGCATCACCGGGAAGCGCATCCAGCAGATGCCCTTCCCGCGCCTGACCTACGCCGAGGCGATGGCACGCTTTGGCAACGACCGCCCTGATCTGCGCTTTGGTCTGGAGTTGTGCAACCTGGGCCACCTGTTCGCCGACAGCGCCTTCAGCGTCTTCAAGAACGCGGTGGCCGGCGGGGGCGAGGTCAAGGCGATCTGTGTGCCGGGCTGCGCCGGCTACTCGCGCAAACAGTTGGATGAGCTGACCGAGCAGGTCAAGCGTTACGGTGCGCAAGGCCTGGCCTGGCTGGCGCTGCCTGAGGGCATCGCGCCTGAACTGGGCAGCGTGCGCTCATCGTTTGCCAAATTCCTGAGCCAGGCCGAGTTCGACGGCCTGCTGCAGCAAACCGGCGCCCGACCCGGCGACCTGGTGCTGGTGGTGGCGGCCGCACCGGCCGTGGTGGCGCAGGCGCTCAGCAATCTACGCCTGGAAATGGGCCGGCGCCTGGGGCTGCTGGCCGACAACGTCTTTGCTTTCTGCTGGGTCACCGATTTTCCCTTGCTGGAGTTCAGCGCCGAAGAGGCACGCTGGACGGCCGTGCATCACCCGTTTACCGCCGCGCTCGATGAGGATTGGCCGCGCCTGGAGTCAGATCCGGGCAGCGTGCGCGCCCAAGCCTATGATATCATCCTGAACGGCTGGGAAGTGGGCGGCGGCAGCATCCGCATCCACCGCCGGGATCTGCAAAACCGCCTGTTCACGCGCTTGGGCATTGACGAGGAGACGCAGCAACTGCAGTTCAGCCAACTGCTCGACGCCTTCGAGTTTGGCGCGCCGCCGCACGGGGGCATCGCCCTGGGCATGGCGCGACTGGTGGCGCTCTTTGCCGGCGCCGGCAACATCCGCGAAGTGATCGCGTTTCCCAAGACGGCTGCGGCCGGCGATTTGCTTTTCGGGGCGCCGTCGGCCATTGCCGAGGCTCAGTTGGCGGAGTTGCACCTGCGCATCGTCAACGATTAGTAGGGCATGGCCTTGCGCCTGCCCGCGTGGGCGACCGCAAGGGTGCGCCCCTGGAGCATGACAACGAACTTCGATACCCTGGCTGAGCGGCCGCTGACCGCGGCCGATTATGATCAGCTCCTGGCCCTGTGGGAACTGGCCGGTCTGCACATTCGCCCCACCGGCCGCGACAGCCGTGCAGCATTTGCCCAGCAGGCGGCCGGCCAGGTTCAACGCGCCATCGGGCTGTGGCAAGGGCCGGCGTTGGTGGGCGTGGTGCTGGCAACCCACGACAGCCGCCGGGGTTACATCAATCGTCTGGCCGTGGCGCCGACCTATCGCCGTCATGGCCTGGGCCGGCGCTTGATTGCCGCGTGCGAAGCCTGGTTCGCCAGCCTGGGCATCGAAGTCTGGAGCGCGCTGATCGAGAACTGGAACGATGCCTCTTTTGCCATCTTCGCGGCCGCCGGCTACACCCGTCATGCCGACATCACCTACGTCAGTAAGCGTGAACGCCCGGAAGCGTAAGAGATGCAGGTAAGGCCCGCCCTCTACCGGTGCAAACCTGCGCCTGACTCCCACGTTGCCAAATACTCCGAAACGCTCAACGCGGCTTTGGCGCCTTCGCCGATCGCAATGAGCACCTGCTCGGCATGCACATCGGTTACATCACCGGCAGCAAAGATGCCGGGCCGGCTGGTGCGATTGCGATTGTCCACCCTGACATGGCCCTGGGCGTCGCAGTCAACAAGCTCCGTCACCAGGCTCGCGTTGGCCTGCAGGCCAATTTCCACGAAGATGCAGTTCACCTTCAGGGTCTGCAGGCCGGCGGGGCCGCGTACGGCCAGGGCTTCGACATAATCGTCACCGTAGATGGCCTCCACCTGGTAGTCGAGCAGCCAGGTGAGATGGGGCAACGCGGCCAGCCATTGTCCCCAGGCAGTCGCCCGGCAGGCAGGATCGCCGGCCACCAGGTAGACGCGCGCGGCCGCACGCGCCAGCTCCGCGGCGCTGCGCAGCGCCAGCGGCCCATCGCCAATCACGGCCACCGTCTTGTCCAACATCGCGGACGCATAGGTAATGGCTGAGTACGACAACCCGCGCAGGTAGAACGTTTCTTCACCGGGCACCCCCAAGCGCTGGGGAGAGGCTCCGGTGGACAGCAACAACGCCCGCGTTGTAAATTCGCCGGTGGCTGTGCGCACCCGATAATGATCCTCGAGCGCGTCTATCTGTATCGCCCGGTCCAGCACGCGCGGCAGATGGCGCAGCTGCAGTTCGGCCTTGAGGGTGCGCACCACTTCTTCGCCGCTGATGCTATGACGATTCTCCAGCCACGGCACATCCAGGCGCCAGCCGACGCGCCCACCCATTTGGTCGCCAATGAGCAGCAACTTGAGATGCTGGCGCAGGGCATAAACCGCAGCCGCCAGGCCCGCCGGCCCGCCGCCGATAATGATTAGATCGTACACCGTCGTACCTCCACCAGTGCGCGGGAGTGTCAATCGAACATGTCTATACCGTGCAGTGGGTCGCCGCTGGTCTATTCCGCCCAGATCGCCTGGCTGGCGCCCACGCAGCCAAACGCCAAGAGGATGATACACAGTCTAGTGAACCAGGGCAAGCCAAACTATGACGTGCATCAGTTTGTCGCTTTCGGATTCCCGGTGCTAAGATAGGGTTGCACCTAGCTCACCTGGAGGATCACCATGAACTTACGTTCGCGCTCCCTGCTTTTCGCCCTCGCGCTGGGCATTGCCCTCTTTGTCATCTGGCAAAAAGTACGCATCGTCTTCTTTGTCCCGTTGACCCCCGTTGGCTTTGCCGCCATGATCCTGATCTTTGCCGTCGTCATCTTCTTGCTGCTCGATCACCTCCTCAACCGCAGCCGCTAGGGTAGCCCGGCCCGCGTCCGCCCAGGCAACCGCGGGGACCGACAGCGCCTGCCAGCGCAGAAAGCACACACGATGACCAACCTGTATTTGAATGACGAAGAACAAGCGATGCTCAACGGGGCGTTTGGCCCTGGTGTGCAGCGCGCGATGGAAATTGTGGCTACCCTGGGCCGCATCTACGGTGCGCCTGATTTGGCGCCCATTACGCATGCCCAGATTGCCGGCGTCAGTTACAAAAACATTGGCGACGCCGGCGTCGCCTTTCTCAGCGCATGGGCGGCGGAGGGTGCGCGCGTGCGTGTACCCACCATGCTTAACCCCATGGGCATGGAAGAGGCGCGCTGGCAGGAGATGGGCGTCGCCGAGGCTTTTGCCAAACCCCAGTTGGAAGCGATCGGCGCGTTCAGTAAACTCGGCGTCCAGCAGACCTTGACCTGTGTGCCCTATCTCCTCCCCGAAGCGGGCCTGCAGAGGGGTGATCACGTGGCCTGGGCCGAATCGAGCGCGGTGGCCTTTGGCAGCTCGATCCTGGCGCTGCGCACCAACCGCGAGGGTGGCCCCAGTGCGCTGGCGGCCGCCATTGTGGGGCGCACGGCCCGCTATGGCTATCACCTCGACCAGGGGCGCCAAGCCAACTGGGTGATCGAAGTGGCCTGCCCGGTACGCTCGATTGCCGATTTTGGCGCCCTGGGCTATCTCGTTGGCAAAGAGGTGGGCAACGGCTGTCTCTGGTTCAGCGACCTGGGCGCCTGGCTGCCGCCGCTGCCGGCCGATGTGACCGCCGGCGGCGCCGCCGCCGATCGCCTCAAGACCCTGGGCGCGGCCCTGGCCGGTTACGGCGCCGTGGCACTCTATCATATCGCCGGCTACACGCCGGAAGCCGCGGCCCTGGGCGAGACCTTGATCCGACCTGACGCCCGCCGCCTGCGCGTGGAAAGCCTGGCGCCGGCCTACGCGGTCATGGACGCCAACCCAGAGGTGTCCACCATTGACCTGGTGACGATCGGCTGCCCCCATGCCAGCCTGAGCGAAATCCAGGCTGTGGCGCAGGCGGTGCGCGGCCAGAAATTGGCCACCCAGTTGTGGGTGACAACCGGGCGCTCGATTCGCCAGCACGCCGAGGTGGCCGGCTGGGTGCATGACATCGAGGCGGCCGGCGGCCTGGTGGTGGCCGACACCTGCGCGGTGGTAGCGCCCATCAAGCAACTGGGCATCAAGAGCATGGCGACCAACGCGGGCAAGATGGCCTGCTATGCCCCGGCGCACAGCGGCGTCACCATGCGTTTTGGCGAGCTGGAACAGTGCATTGAGGCCGCGCTGAGTGGCCTGTGGCCGGCCGCGCTCTGACCGGGGCAGCCATTCCAGGATGGTGATCCAACTGGCGCGCGGCGCTCTCTTCGGGTACAATGAATGAGTGACGCACGGCGATGACGCACCGCGTTGTATACTGCAAGCGGGCACGAATGGCGCCTGTTTCCTTAGGCGAAAGAGTGAAGTCTATTCCGCTTGCAGTATAGAATAACTGGAGGCAACGGAGAGGCGATGAAGGAGAGGCGATGGAGGAGAGGTAATGGAACTGTACGACCGAGTCAGCCTGACCAACATCCGGGAGGCTGTGGAGCAGTGGGAAGAGACCACCCTGCAGCAAACGCTGGCGCAAACACCGGAGCGCCAGCCTGAGTTCATCACCGCGTCGAGTGTGCCGATCGGCCGCCTGTACACACCGCTGGATGTGGCCGGCATGGACTACGGCCAGGATTTGGGGCTGCCGGGAGAATATCCCTTTACCCGCGGCGTCTACCCCACCATGCATCGCGGCCGCGTGTGGACCATGCGCATGTTCTCTGGCTTCGGCACAGCCGAGGAGACCAACGCCCGTTACAAGTACCTCCTGAGCCAGGGCAACATGGGCCTTTCGGTGGCCTTCGACATGCCCACGCTCTATGGCTATGACTCCGACGCGCCCGAAGCCCTGGGCGAATTCGGCAAATGCGGGGTGGCCATCAGCTCCCTGGCCGACATGGAAATCCTCTTCGCTGGGATTCCGCTGGGCGAAGTCAGCACTTCGATGACCATCAACAGCCCGGCGGCCATCATCTGGGCCATGTACATCGTGGCGGCTGAGAAGCAGGGCTACCAACGCCAGCAATTACGCGGCACCCTGCAAAACGATATTCTCAAGGAGTTCATCGCGCAGAAGGAATTCCTCTTCCCGCCCGATCACTCCATGCGCCTGGTGGTGGACACCATCGAATTTGGCACGCAGCAGATGCCGCTGTGGAACACCGTTAGCATTTCAGGCTATCACATCCGCGAGGCCGGCAGCACGGCTGTGCAGGAGCTTGCGTTCACCCTGGCCGACGGGTTGGCCTACGTGGATGCCTGTGTGGCTCGTGGCATGAAGGTGGACGATTTTGCCCCGCGTTTGTCTTTCTTCTTCAATGCGCACAACGACTTTTTCGAAGAAATTGCCAAGTACCGGGCCGGCCGCCGCATCTGGGCGCGCATCCTGCGCGAAAAATACGGCGCGCAGGACCCGCGCTCGTGGATGCTGCGCTTTCATACCCAAACGGCCGGCGTCAGCCTGACCGCGCAGCAGCCGGAGAACAACATCGTGCGCGTCGCCATTCAAGCCCTGGCCGCGGTGCTCGGCGGCACGCAATCGCTGCACACCAACTCGATGGATGAAGCGCTGGCCTTGCCCAGCGCCAAAGCGGTCACCATTGCCCTGCGCACGCAGCAGGTCATCGCGCACGAGAGCGGCGTCGCCCACACGATTGATCCCCTGGCCGGTTCGTTCTTCGTCGAAGCCCTGACCAACGAGACCGAAGCCGCGACCCTGCACTACCTCAAGCGCATCGAGGCCCTGGGCGGCGTCATCCCTGCGCTCGAAGGCGGCTTCATGCAGCGTGAGATTGCCGAGGCGGCCTACCGCTATCAGCAAGAAATTGACAGCCACCGCCGCACGATCGTGGGCGTCAACGAATTCGCCAACAAGGAAACGCCAGCCATCCCCATTTTGGAGATGGATCCGCAGGGCTATGAACGCCAGCTGCAGCGCCTGCACGCGGTGCGCAGCGGGCGCGACAACCAGGCCACCCAGAACGCGCTGCGCCGTCTGGCCGCTGCCGCGCGTGCGCCCACGGTCAACCTGATGGAGCCGATCATCGAAGCGGTCAAGGCCTATGCCACCCTGGGCGAAATGTGCGACGTATTGCGCGAGGTGCTCGGCATTTATCACGAACCGGTGTTTTTCTAATTCCTGAACGGCAACGGCTGCTGGCGCGTGTCGCCAGCACAAAAAAAGGAGAAAAGAGGGGTTATGAGCGAACGTAAGATTCGTGTCTTAGTGGCCAAGCCAGGCCTGGACGGTCATGACCGTGGGGCCAAAGTGGTGGCAAGGGCGCTGCGCGATGCCGGATTCGAGGTGATCTACACCGGGATTCGGCAGACCCCGCAGATGATCGTAGAGGCCGCGCTGCAAGAGGATGTGGACGTGATTGGTCTCTCCATTCTCTCCGGCGCGCATATGGCCCTGGCCCCCAAAATCATGCAAGAGATGCAGCAGAACGGCCTCGACGATGTTGTCGTGCTGATGGGCGGCATCATTCCGGACGAAGATGTAGAAAGCCTCAAAAAGATGGGCGTCAAGGGCGTTTTTGGCCCCGGCACCCCAACTCAGCACATCGTTGATTTCATCCATCAGCAGGTAAGGGCTGCGGCTCCGGCGTAATCATGAACCAATCGCCCACTGAGCTTGTCGCGCAACTGTGCCAGGGCAACCGCCGCGCGCTGGCGCGTACCATCACCCTGATCGAAACCGGCGGCGCGGCCGCCCATGAGCTGCTGACGCGCCTCTACCCGTTCACCGGCCAGGCGACCGTCATCGGTGTAACCGGCTCGCCCGGTACGGGCAAGAGCACCCTGGTCAACGCCGTGGCTAAGGTTTACCGTCAGCAAGGCAAAACCGTGGGTATCGTGGCGGTTGACCCCACCAGCCCGTTCACCGGCGGCGCGCTGTTGGGCGACCGCGTGCGCATGCGCGACCTGAGCGGCGATCCCGGCATCTTCATACGCTCCATGGCGACGCGCGGCAGCCTGGGCGGCCTGGCCCGCGCCACGGCCGATGTCATCCTCGCGCTGGACGCGGCCGGCTTCGAGCGTGTGTTGGTGGAGACGGTTGGGGTTGGTCAGGCTGAGGTGGAAATTGCCAGCACCGCGCACACCACCATCGTGGTGGAGGCGCCGGGCATGGGCGATGAAGTGCAGGCCATCAAGGCGGGGGTGCTCGAAATCGCCGATGTCTTCGCGGTGAACAAGGCGGATCGCGAAGGCTCCGACCGCACGGTGATGGCGTTGAGGATGATGCTCGGCATCGCCCCGGAAGAGGTGCGTGGCATTTCACACCACGGCCAGTTGCTGACCATCGAAACGCCGAGCAGGCAGCGCGCCGTGGCCTGGGAGCCGCCCATCATCAAGACTGTTGCTCTGCAGGACCAGGGGATCCTCGAACTGGTGGCCGCAGTGGAACAGCATCGCGCCTTCCTGATCCAGAGTGACCTGTGGGGCGCGCGTGAGCGTGTGCGGGCTGCCAGCGAATTGGAAAGCATTGTGCGCCGGCGCCTGCTGCAGAAACTGGCCCAACTCATCCCGCAGGGATCGCTGCAAGAACTTGTTGACCAGATCGCGCGCCGCGTGCTCGACCCGTACACCGCGGCCGAGCAGTTGCTGGCCGCGCTCGCCTGATGGCGCACGGCCCTATGCAAGCAAGGGAGCTAAGACCCACCATGTCCATTTTATTAGCAACCAAAGGACGAACGGCGCCATGGCCGGACTGAGCATGTACGGCAAAATGGCCGTCTTTTCGGGCAGCGCCAGTCCCCCGCTCGCTAACGCCATCTGTCGCTTCCTGCGACTCAAGGAGGCCCCCGATTTCAGGCTGGGCCAAGCCGAGATTACTAAGTTCGCCAATGGGAACACCTTTTGTAAACTCGACGAAAGCGTGCGCGGCAAAGATGTCTTCCTCATCCAATCTACCTCCGCGCCCACCAATGACAACGTGATGGAGCTGTTGATCTTTCTGGACACGCTGCGCCGCGATTCAGCCGGTCGCATCACGGCGGTGCTGCCCTTCTACGGCTATGGGCGCACCGACAAGAAGGATCAGCCCCGCGTGCCGATTACGGCGAGGCTGGTAGCGGATCTGATTACCGTGGCCGGCGCCGATCGTTTTGTGACGGTGGATTTGCACGCCGGCCAGATTCAGGGTTTCTTCACGATTCCAACCGATGAGCTGACCGCGCTCTATCCGTTGGTGGATCATTTCGCGCGCCTGCAGATTCCCAACCTGGTTGTCGTCTCACCGGACGTGGGCGGCGTGCGCCGGGCGCGCAACTTCGCCGAACGGCTTTCTCAAAAGCTGTGCTTTGCCGCCACCGGCAGCGTCACCACATCTGATCCTGAGATTCAGGATCGGTTCGCTGTGCCGCTGGCCGTGATCGAAAAACGGCGTTCTCTCGATGGCAAACAGACCGAGATGTTTGAGTTGATCGGCGATGTGGACCACAAAAACGTCATCGTTGTGGACGATGAGATTGACACCGCAGGAACATTGTGCAAGGCTGGCGCCTTTCTTCCTAACAGAGGCGCCATTGAAGTCTATGCCTGCGCTACCCATGCCGTTTTATCTGATGCTGCTGCGGTCAACCTGCGCGATTCGGTCTTCAAGCAGGTGGTGGTGGCCGATACGGTTGCCATTCCGTCTGAGAAGTCTGAAATCATCGGTTGCAAGTTGGTGGTGGTTTCGGTGGCCGAAATGCTGGCCGATGTCATTCTGCGCACGCATAACGGTGAATCTGTCGGCGCCCTGTTCGACAAATGGGATGCCCTGGATCACAACCTGCCAGACAGCGGCATCGCCTGAGCGCGACCCGCGAGTCGTCACGGGGGCGCCTGACGTCCCAACGAACGAGCACAACAGCGCAATGGGTATGATCGTTCCTATCCCCTGCGCTGTTGTTATGCTATACTGCGGGCGGGAACAGGCTTCGCTTGTCCGCCTGAGGAAACGTGGGCAATTCGTGCCCGCCTGCAATCTGTCATGGCCCGGCAAATTTATTGGGGACTGAGGAAAAAACGCTGAGATGTTCAAGAAACTACTGACGAGGGTGATGGGCGATCCGAACGAACGCGAGGTGCGGAGCCTGCAGCCCATCATTGACGAGATCAATCAACTCGAAAACGAGATGAAGGCGCGCAGCGACGCTGACTTGCGCGGCCAGACGGAGGAATTCCGTCGCCGGGTGGCAGCCGAGACCGCGGCCCTGGCCCAAGAGGCAGCGGAGGCGCGCGAGGCGTATCTGCAGGAAACCGATACCAGCGCGCAGCAGGGTCTCCGTGCCGAATGGGAGGCAGCGGTGAAGGCGGTGAAGGCTGGCGAACGCGAGGTGCTGGATGCCATCCTGCCGACCGCGTTTGCGGCGGTGCGCGAAGCGGCCCGGCGCACGATCGGCCTGCGTCACTATGATGTGCAACTGATCGGCGGTATCGTGCTGCACCAGGGCAAGATCGCCGAGATGCGCACCGGCGAAGGCAAGACGCTGGTGGCCACGCTGCCGCTGTATCTCAACGCGCTGGCCAGGCACGGCGCCCACCTGGTGACGCCCAACGATTATCTGTCAAAGATCGGCGCCCAATGGATGGGCCCTGTTTATAGTCTGCTCGGCGTCAGCGTGGGCGTCATTCAGTCGGCCGCGGCCAACCCTGACCTGGGTTCCTTCGTCTATGACCATACATTTCAGTCGGCCGATGATCGCTATCAGTTCTTGCGACCGGTCAGCCGGCGCGCAGCCTACGAGGCTGATGTCACCTATGGCACGAACAACGAGTTTGGCTTTGATTATCTGCGCGACAACATGATCTTCGCCAGCGAAGAAGCCGCGCAGAACGAACTGCACTTTGCCATCGTAGACGAGGTGGATAATATCCTGATTGACGAAGCGCGCACGCCGCTGATCATCTCCGGCCAGGCGCAAGAGTCGTCCGACCTGTACCGCATCTTTGCCGGGCTGGTGAAACGCTTGCGTCTCAACGAAGATTACCTGGTTGAAGAAAAAGAGCGCGTGGTCACCCTGACCGAAGAAGGCGTCAACAAGATCGAGGGCTGGCTGGGAATTGACAACCTGTACTCGGCCGAGCATTTCGAAAAAACGCCCTACCTGGACAACGCCCTGCGTGCGCATGTGCTGTACAGCGTTGACCGCGACTACATCGTCAAGGATGGCGAAGTCATCATTGTGGATGAGTTCACCGGGCGCTTGATGCATGGGCGGCGATTCTCAGAGGGCCTGCACCAGGCGATCGAAGGCAAAGAAGGGGTGCGCGTGCAGCGTGAGAGCCTGACCCTGGCGACGATCACCTTCCAGAATTTCTTCCGCATGTACCATAAGCTGGCCGGTATGACCGGTACAGCGGCGACGGAAGCAGAGGAATTCTCCAAGATTTATCAGCTCGATGTGACGATGATCCCTACAAACATCGAATATCGCGCCAAGCAGGGCGAATTGACCACCCGAACCGAAAAAGTCGGTGGCGCGGACTTGGTCACCTACGAGGCCCCCGCCACCGGCGATCGCTATTTCAAGCGCTTGGACTCACCCGACCTGATCTACAAGAACCAGGAAGCCAAGTTCAGGGCCGTGGTGAAAGATGTGGCCGAGATGCACAAGCAAGGACGGCCGGTCCTGGTGGGCACGGTTGCCATCGAAACCTCGGAAATGCTGGCGTCCATGCTCAAGCGCCATGGTGTGCCGCACAGCGTGCTCAACGCCAAGCAGCATGAGCGCGAAGCCATCATCATTGCGCAGGCCGGGCGCCCGGGCAATGTGACCATTGCCACCAACATGGCCGGTCGCGGGGTTGACATTCTGCTGGGCGGCAATGCTGAAGGCATGGCACGCGACCATCTGCGCAAGCAAGGCCATGATCTGATCAACCTGGAGCCGGGCATGTGGGAACAAGCGCTGGCGGAAGCCGAGGCGGAAGTCAAGCGGAATCGGCAAGTGGTATGGGAGTTGGGCGGTCTGCACGTGATCGGCACCGAACGTCATGAGGCGCGGCGCATTGACAATCAGTTGCGAGGGCGTGCGGCCCGCCAGGGCGACCCGGGGTCCTCGCGCTTTTATCTTTCGCTGAGCGATGATCTGATGCGTCGCTTTGGCGGGGAGAATGTAGCCAGCCTGATGAATCGGCTGGGCGTCGAAGATGACATGCCGATCGAGCACAACCTGGTGAGCAAGACCATCGCCAACGCCCAGGTGCGCGTGGAAGGTTTCAACTTCGACATTCGCAAGCATGTGCTCGAATATGATGATGTGGTCAACAAGCAGCGCGAGATCATCTACGATCAGCGCCGACAGATTCTGACCAAGTCCACGATGCGCCCCACCATCCTCGGCATGATCGAAAACGATCTAACAGCAGTTGTCAAGTCGTTTACGTCAGGACAGGATCCTGCGGACTGGGACATCACCGCACTGCATCAAACGGTGATCGGCATCATGCCTGTGCCGGATACTGCGGCGGACTGGCAGGCAATGGCGCCAGATGAGCTGACCGACCGCCTGTGTGAGTTAGCCGAGCAGACGTATGACGCCAAAGAGGCCGAACTGGGCGCCGAGTGGATGCGTCACGCGGAACGCCATGTCATGCTGAGCGTTGTAGATCATCGCTGGCAGCGGCACCTGACCGACCTGGACCAATTGCGCGAAGGCATTGGCTTGCGCGCCTTTGCCCAGGTTGAGCCACTGCTCGCCTATAAGAAAGAGGCGTTCGAGATGTACCAGGGGTTGATGGCGGACATTCAGCACGACATTGTGCGCGCCATCTTCCACGTGCAGCAAGCCAGGCCCGAACCGGTGCGGCGGGTGCAACAACTGCAGACCAACCGCCAGGAGGGTGAAGCCCGCCCCGTGCGGCGCAGCGGCAGCACGATCGGCCGCAACGATCCGTGCTGGTGCGGCAGTGGCAAGAAGTACAAGCAATGTCACATGGCAAGCGACCACGAAAGCGGCGCAACGCCAGGCGGCCCGCCGGCGCCGGCGCCAGCGGCGGTGAAGGCGCGACCGGCCGCGCCGGTCAAACGGGCGCGACGCTAGTCGTCGGCCAGCCACTCCTGCAGACCCAAACTTCCGAAGTCTCCCAGACTTCGGAAGTTTTATTTCACGCTGTACCACCTGGCGAACGTTCTTGCGTTTCGGCGCTACATCCATTATAATAGTTCTCACCCACCAAAGAGGAGATGTCGCAAGTTAGGATGGAAAACCTCGATTTATCGCCCACGTTGACTGCCGAACAGGAGGTGCCACAGGCCGAAAACGTTAATCCAATGGCTGAGTTGATGGATAGTTCGTTTGGGTTTGAGCCGCTGTCGAGTGGCTCCGTGCGCAAGGGAATTATCGTCCGTATGTCGCCAACCGAGATTCTCGTAGACATTGGCGCCAAGTCCGAAGGAATCATTTCTGATCGCGAACTGGAACGCGTGGGCAAGGAAGCGCTTGCCCAGCTCACCGTTGGCGATGAGATTTTGGTCTACGTCGTTCGCCCAGAGGATGAAGAAGGTCATGTGGTCTTGTCGTTTAGCCGTGCCCAGCAAGAACGCGATTGGCTCAAGGCTGAAGAGCTGTTGAAGAGCCAGGAAGTGTTCGAAGGTCTGGTTGCAGGTTTCAACCGCGGTGGTGTCACCATCAAAGTTGGCCGGCTGCGCGGCTTCGTCCCCACATCGCAATTGGTTTCCGTGCAAGCCATGTCCCAGGAGAGCGCCAGCGATAACCTGGAAGCACGCCTGGCCGACCTGGTCGGCAAGAAACTCAGGCTCAAGGTCGTTGAACTGGATCAAAAACGCAACCGACTGATCCTGTCTGAACGCCAGGCCAACCGCGATTGGCGTAAGCAGGCCAAAGAACGCCTGCTGTCTGAATTGAAAAAGGGTGATAAATGCAGCGGCATCGTCACCAGTATGTCCGATTTCGGCGCCTTCATTGATTTGGGCGGCGCCGATGGCCTGGTGCATCTATCGGAGATCACCTGGGGTCATATCAATCATCCCGGCGAGGCCTTGAAGGTGGGGCAGCGGGTCGAAGCTTACGTTCTCAATGTGGACATGGATCGCCGGCGCATCGGCCTGAGCCTGCGCCGCTTGCAACCAGAACCCTGGAGCGTGGTGCATGAGCGCTACGCGGTGGGGCAACTGGTGGACGCGACGGTCACCAAGCTGACAAACTTCGGCGCCTTCGCCCGCCTGGATGACGGCATCGAAGGCTTGATCCATCTATCGGAACTCTCCGACAAACGCGTCGGCCATGCGCGCGACATCTTGCGCGAGGGCCAGCGCATGAGACTGCGGATCATTCGCATTGACCCCCAACGCCGGCGCATCGGCCTCAGCCTCAAGCAAGCGCCCGAGGAAGAATACACGGAAATGGACTGGCGCGAGCAACTGGCTGAAATGGATGACGAGCAAGTCACCACCGAAGACAGTCTCGAGACTGAAAACTAGACCCATCGGCCGCGAGCAAACCTGTCAGGTGGCATAAGCCTGGCAGGTTTGTTTTTGTTTGATGGGCCAAAGGAATTGCCACCATGGCAGACAAGTTCGATCGGTTTACCAAGCGCGCACGTCGTGTGCTGCAATTAGCGCACGATGAAGCGCAGCGCCTGAATCACAATTACGTCGGCACCGAGCACCTGCTGTTAGGCCTGGTGCGCGAAGAAAACGGCGTCGCCGTCAAGGTATTGGGGGAGCTGGGCGTGGAGACCAACCATGTGGTGCGCGCCGTCGAGCGCACCGTGGGCCGTGGCGATCGCCCAATCACCGGCAAACCCATCCTGGCCCCCCGCACTAAGCGCGTGATTGAACTGGCCGTTGATGAAGCACGCCTGTTGGGGCATCATTACATCGGCACCGAACACCTCCTCCTGGGCCTCGTGCGTGAAGGTGACGGCATCGCAGTCAATGTGCTGCGCAGCCTGGGCGTTAGCCTGGACAAGGTGCGCACCCAGACCGCACGCAGTCTCCTGCAAAGCCAAACTCAGATCACCAAAGAAAAACAGAAAACCGAACGCAAGACGCCCATGCTCGATCAACTGGGCATGGACTTGACCGCGCAAGCCGAAGAAGGCAAACTCGATCGGGTCATTGGCCGGGAGAAAGAGATCGAGCGCGTCATTCAGATTCTGTGCCGACGTACCAAGAACAACCCGGCACTCATCGGCGAACCAGGCGTGGGCAAGACGGCCATCGTCGAGGGCCTGGCCCAGCGCATCGTGGCAGGCAACGTGCCAGAGTTGCTGCTCGACAAACGCGTGCTCACGCTCGATGTCGGTTCCCTGGTGGCCGGCACCATGTACCGCGGCCAGTTCGAAGAACGACTCAAGAAGGTGATCGAAGAGATCAAGCACAGCGCCAACATCCTCTTCATTGACGAAGTACACATGCTCGTTGGCGCCGGCTCGGCCGGCAGCTCAGTGGATGCCGCCAATATCCTCAAACCGGCCCTGTCACGCGGGGAATTACAGTGCATTGGCGCCACCACGCTCGATGAATACCGCCGCTACATCGAAGGTGACGCCGCGTTGGAACGGCGCTTCCAGCCGGTGCAGGTATTCGAGCCAACCATCGAAGAGACGGTTGAGATTCTGCGCGGGGTCAAGGGCGCCTACGAGGCCCATCACAAACTGGAAATCACTGAAGACGCCATCCACGCCGCAGCCACGTTGGCGGCGCGCTATGTGGTGGACCGCTTCTTGCCCGATAAGGCCATTGATGTCATTGATGAGGCGGCCAGCCGCGTGCGCATGTATAAGGCGCCCTTTGCGCGCAGCCTGCGCGAGACCTTCGTCAGCCTGAGGTCCCTGCAGAAAGAAAAAGACGCAGCCCTGAACACGCAGCGCTATGATGAAGCCATTGACCTGCACTACCGCGAGGTGGAGATGGGGCATGAGCTTGACCAGTTGCGCATGGGCTGGGAAGATGTGGACAACCGTCCCAAGGTCGGGGCCGAAGACATTGCCGAGGTCGTTTCGATGTGGACCGGCATCCCGCTGATGCGCATCGCCGGCGAAGAATCGGCGCGCCTGCTCGAAATGGAACGCGAACTGCACCAGCGCGTCGTGGGGCAGCAAGAGGCCATCGAAGCGGTCAGCAAGGCTGTGCGCCGCGCACGCGCCGGGCTGAAGGACCCCAAACGCCCCATCGCCTCTCTGATCTTCCTCGGCCCCACCGGCGTTGGCAAGACCCTGCTCGCCAAAACGTTGGCCGAATTCCTGTTTGGCAGCGACGAAGCGCTCATCAAGCTGGACATGAGCGAGTTCATGGAGCGGCACAATGTCAGCCGCCTGGTGGGCGCGCCGCCCGGCTACATTGGCTATGAAGAAGGCGGCCAGCTGACCGAGGCGGTGCGCCGTCGCCCCTATTCGGTCATCCTGCTCGACGAAATCGAGAAGGCCCACACTGAAGTGTTCAACATGCTCCTGCAGATCATGGAAGATGGGCATTTGAGCGATGCCAAGGGCCGCCGCGTGGACTTCCGCAACACCATCATCATCATGACCTCCAATGTGGGCGCACAATTGATCAAGCGCGCGACCAGCCTGGGCTTCATCCCAAACCGGGATGAAGAGAAGAAGGTTGAGGATGAGTACCAATCCATGCGCGAGCGGGTGACGGCAGACCTCAAGAAGACATTCCGACCCGAGTTCCTCAACCGCATTGATGGCGTGATGGTCTTCCGGGCGTTGACGAAGCCGCAGATCACCGACATCGTTGACTTGGAAATGAAACGGGTGCATTGGCAGCTCAGCGAGCACAACATCACCCTGCAGGTCAGCGAGGCAACCAAAGAGTTCATCGTCAACATCGGCTATGATCCCGACTACGGCGCGCGCCCGCTGCGTCGCGCGATTCAGAACCTACTCGATGACCCCCTGAGTGAGGGTGTCCTGGCCGGACGATTCGGCCCCGGCGATTGCGTGCTCGCCGACTACAACCCGGAGACCAAGCAAATCGAGTTCAAGGTGATTGCCTCCACGCCCGCCTTGCCAAGCGTGCTGGACGATCTTGTCATTGAGCAACTACTGGAGCCAGTCCTGGCCTAGGGGCCGCACAGCGACAGCAGACGTTACCAATCTACACGATGGGGAGCTGGGAGTAAGCCCGGTTGAGAGGAAGTCCCTGGCCATCCGGTCACTGACTTCGACCCTTTGAACCTGACCTGGATAATGCCGGCGTAGGGAGATGCAGCTATGGCGCATGAGACCGCTTCATTCAGGTGAGGCGGTCTTTTTTGTGCGCATCGAGAAACGAGGAACGCATGCGAGCCATTATCGTTGCTGGCAGCCCGGAGGTCATACGACCACCTGGGCTACGGCCCCAACCGGGTGACCTGGTTATTGGCGCGGACCTGGGCGCCGCGCACTGCCTGCGCTGGGGTTGGCGGCCCAGCCTGGTGATCGGCGACCTGGATTCGCTGCCGGCAGCTGCACAAGTCGTCCTGGCTGCTCAGGGCAGCCCATTCATCATCATGCCCACCCGCAAGGATGAGACCGACCTGGAGCTGGCCTTGAACCACGCGCTGCAGGCCGGCGCCACCATCATCGTCATCGTCGGTGTACTGGGCGGCCGCATTGACCATACCCTGGCCAATCTTCTCCTCCTCACCCGCGTTGATCTGGCCGCGCTGGATGTCTGCATGGTGGACGGCAGCCAAAGCGTGCGTCTCTTGCGACCTGGGCATCCGCTCACTATCGCCGGCCAGCCCGGCGACACCCTGTCCCTCATTCCAATCGGCGGTGATGCCACGGGGGTCACCGCGCACCACGTTGAATGGCCGCTGACTGCGGCAACCCTGCCCCTGGGCGTGGCACGTGGCGTCAGCAATGTGCTGTGCGGCCCCTCCGCTGAACTTTACATCGAGCACGGTCTCTTGCTCGTTGTACACATCACAAAGAATGCATCAATCTAACGAGGAGAACGGACATGCTCAAGCAATTTTTACCGACCTCCCTGCTCGCCGTCCTGCTGGTCGTGCTGACCGTTGCGGCCTGTGCGCCCGCAACAACCCCGCCAGGCACATCGGGGCCTGCCCCGCGCACCCTGACCATCATGACCCATGACAGCTTTGCCGCCAGTGAAGCCATCATCAAGCAGTTCGAGGCAGCCAACAACGCCACCGTGAAAATCCTGAAGGCCAACGACGCCGGCAGTGCGCTCAACCAGGCCATCCTGAGCAAGGGCAACCCGCTGGCCGATGTCTTCTTCGGCGTGGACAACACCTTCCTCAGCCGTGCGCTGAACAGCGGCATCTTCGAGCCGTACCCGTCCCCGCTTCTGGCCGACATCCCCGCCGATCTGCAGCTCGACCCGGAGTTCCGTCTACTGCCGGTTGACTTTGGCTTCGTCTGCCTGAATTACGACAAGCAGTGGTTTGCTGACAAGCAGATCCCTGCGCCGCAGACGCTGGAAGACCTGGTCAAACCGGCATACAAGGGGTTACTGGTGGTCGAAAATCCGGCCACTTCCTCGCCAGGCCTGGCCTTTCTGCTGGCCAGTATCGCACATTTTGGTCCGGACAACTACCTGGCCTGGTGGCAGGGATTGCGCGCCAACGACGTGTTAGTCAGCGACGGCTGGGAGGACGCGTACTACGCAGTTCAGCGGCAGCAGCGGCAAAGGCCCGCGCCCCCTCGTCGTCAGCTATGCCACCAGCCCGGCCGCCGAGGTCTATTTCAGCGAAGGCGCGTTGACAACGCCGCTCACCGGCAACATTCTGCCCGCCGGCGCCAGCTTCCGCCAGATCGAATTCGCCGGCATCCTCAAGGGCACGCCCAACCGTGACCTGGCCGCCAAGTGGATTGACTTCATGCTCAGCCCGGCCTTCCAGGAGGACATTCCCTTGCAGATGTTCGTCTACCCCGCCAACCGCACGGCCAGGCTGCCCGATCTTTTTCAACAGTTTGCCCTGCTACCAGAGACGCCCGCCAGCCTGCCCGCGGAGACGATCAGCCAGCAGCGCGAGGCCTGGCTTGACGCGTGGACGACCGCGGTGCTGAGGTAGGGTGGAGGTTGGAGACCGGAGATTGGAGAGCGGAGATTGGAGACCGGAGATTGGAGATCGGAGATGAGAAAATGGAACCTGGGTTGGGTATCATGGACGCCGTTGGCGTTCCTGGCCGTCTTTTTCTTCTACCCTTTGTTCGAGATTCTGCGCCTCAGCCTGGCGCCGGAGGGCAAACTCGACCTGGCGCCCCTGGCCGCGCTGGTGCAGCAGCCCTACTATGGCCGCGTGCTTTGGTTCACCACCTGGCAAGCGGTCATCTCCACCCTGCTGACCCTGGCCCTGGGGCTGCCCGCGGCCTATGTTTTCGCCCGCTACACCTTTCCCGGTAAGACGCTGCTGCGGGCGCTGAGCACGATCCCGTTCGTCATGCCGACGGTGGTAGTGGCCGCGGCCTTCAGCGCGCTGCTTGGCCCCAACGGCGCCGTCAACCGCTGGCTCATGCAGGCCCTGCACCTGGGCCAACCGCCGCTGCAGCTCCAGCAGACGATCTGGATGATCCTGCTGGCGCACGTTTTCTACAACGCCACCATCGTCCTGCGCATGGTGGGCGGCTTTTGGGCCAACCTGGACCCGCGCCTGGAACAGGCCGCGGCCGTGCTGGGCGCCAGTCGCTGGCGCGCCTTCCGCGAGATTACGCTTCCCCTGCTGCTGCCCTCACTGACCGCGGCCGGCCTGCTGATCTTTCTCTTCTGCTTCACCAGTTTCGGCGTCATCCTGATCCTGGGCGGGCCGCGCTTCGCCACCCTGGAGGTCGAAATCTATCGCCAGGCGGTCAACCTGTTTCGCCTGCCGATGGCCGCGGCGCTGGCGCTGGTGCAGATGGTTCTCACCTTCGCCATCATGGCGCTCTACACCCGCATGCAAGCCCGCAACGTCGTGGTGCTCAACTTCAAGCCACAGCAGGCCACGCAGCGTCGCATCCGCGGCTGGCGCCAGTTCGCCGTGGTAGGCAGCGGCATCACGCTGCTCTTCTGGCTGCTTCTGGCCCCCCTGGCCGCGTTGATCGTGCGCTCTGTCAGCACACCGGGCGGCGTCAGCCTGGCCTACTACCAGGCGCTGTTCATCAATCAACGCCAATCCATCCTCTTTGTGCCGCCGGTTGCCGCGATGCGCAACTCCCTGATCTTCGCCCTGCTGACGCTGGCCCTGGCGCTGATCCTCGGCGTGCTCAGCGCCTATCTGCTGACCCGCCCGCGCCTGCGCGTCAGCGCCTGGCTCGACCCGATCTTCATGCTGCCCCTGGGCGCCTCGGCCGTCACCCTCGGCCTGGGCTTCCTGGTCGCCCTGGACGCACCGCCGCTCAATCTGCGCGCCTCGCCTCTGCTGGTGCCGCTGGCCCACACCCTGGTGGCCCTGCCGTTCGTCATTCGCAGCCTGCTGCCGGTGTTGCGCGGCCTCAACCCGCACCTGCGTGAAGCGGCCGCGGTGCAAGGCGCTTCTCCGCGCCGTGTCTGGCGCGAGGTTGACCTGCCGATGCTGGCGCCGGCGCTGATCGTGGGCGCGGTGTTTGCCGTCACCGTCTCCCTGGGCGAATTCGGCGCCACCGCGCTCATCGCCCGGCCAGAGACCCCAACCCTGCCGCTGGTCATCTACCGCTTCCTGGGCCAACCAGGCGCGCAAAACTACGGCCAGGCCCTGGCCGCCAGCACTCTCCTCATGCTCGTCTGCGCCGCCGGCTTCATCCTTCTGGAGCGGGTGAGATATGAGGAAGTGGGGGAGTTTTAGGAGAGACATGTTGATTATAGATGGGGTATCGAAGGCGTTTGGGCCGACGCGGGTGCTGCATGAAGTTTCGGCGACCGTGACAAGCGGGGAAATCGCCTGCCTGTTGGGGCCGAGCGGCTGCGGTAAGACGACGCTGCTGCGCATCGTGGCCGGGCTGGAACAGGCAGATCAGGGCACGATCAGCTACGCCGGTCAGGACCTGGCGGGGGTGGCGGTGCATCGCCGCGGCTTCGGGCTGATGTTCCAGGATTTTGCCCTCTTTCCGCATCGCAACGTGGCCGACAACGTCGCTTTTGGCCTGCGCATGCAGGGCCTGGCGCCGGTTGATAGGCGCCGGCGCGTGGCTGAGATGCTGACGCTCGTCAACCTGCCGGGCTACGGCCAGCGCCGCGTGCATGAACTATCGGGCGGCGAACAGCAGCGGGTGGCCCTGGCACGCAGCCTGGCGCCGCAGCCCCAGTTTCTCATGCTCGACGAACCGCTCGGCGCGCTCGACCGCACCTTGCGCGCCGGCCTGCTGGGCGAACTGCGCACCATACTCAAGCAGGTGGGCCTGAGCGCGCTCTACGTCACGCACGACCAGCAGGAGGCCTTTGCCATCGCCGACCAGGTGCTCATCATGAGCCAGGGGCAAATCGTACAGCGCGGTGCGCCTGAGGCGGTCTATCAGCAACCGGCCAACCGCTTCGTGGCCCAGTTCCTGGGTCTCAGCAATCTGATCGCCGGACGCTGGGCGGTTGGCCCCCAGGGCGCAGTGCTGCAGACCGACCTCGGCCCCTTGCGGCTCTCTCCGGCCTTGAGCGACGCGGCGCAGGCTGGTGACGCGGTCATGCTGTTGATCCGGCCGGAAGCCGCGGCCATCGTGCCCATCCGCGCGTCAGGGCCGAACATCGTCCATGGCCAGGTGCTGCGGCGCACCTTCCGCGGCGGTCACTACGCCATCGAGTTCCAGGCTGAAGGGCTGGCAACGCCCCTCCAGTTGGAACTGCCGCTGGCCGAAGCAGTGATGGGCGGCGCCCATCTCAGCCTGGCCCTGGCGCCCAGCGCGCTCACGCTGATCCTGGCGTGAGCAGTATGCAATTCACACGAACACCTGTGCTATTTTGACAACTCCCGCCGTTTCCCCTACAATACAGGTTGCTGCCACAGTGGCAGATGGGCCACTTTGGATTGAGCACATTACGACCGGAAAGGACACAGAACGATGTGGCAGAAGATCACGATCGTCGGTAACCTCGGTTCCGACCCGGACATGCGTTACACCCCCAGCGGCGTCCCCGTCACCAGTTTTAGCGTCGCCGTCAACCGCAAAGTCAAGCTGCAGGATGGCTCGTTGCAGGACAAAACCACCTGGTTTCGCGTCACGGCCTGGCGGCAACTGGCCGAAACATGCAGTCAGTACCTGAGCAAAGGGCGCATGGTGCTAATCGAAGGCGAAGTCGAGGCCTCGGCCTATATGGCGCAGGATGGTACACCGCGGGCGTCGCTGGAGTTGACCGCACGTGACGTGCGCTTCCTGGGCAACCGCACAGACGCGCCGGTCGCCGGCGCGGGGACAGGCGCTAGTGCCGCTAGTGCCGGCAGCGGTGGGGGCGCCTACAATGCGGCTCCGCAGCGTGCAGCGCCGCGTCCGGCTTCGACTGCACCTGGCGCGCCGGGCAGCTTTGGCCCGCCGCCGCCTGAAATCCACGACGAAGAAATCCCATTCTAACAGGCATTTGCCGCAAGAACCACGGCCCGGTCATCTGATCGGGCCGTGATTTACAAGGAGTTGACTATGTCAGCCAATCGCCCGCCGGAGGCGCCGCAGCCTGCGCGCCAGTTCAACGTGGAAGTTCCCAGCAACCTTGAGCTTGTCTATTCCAACTTTGCCATCATCAACCATGCACCGTCGGAGGTGATGATTGACTTCGGACAGTTGATGCCCAACACACCACAGCAGATACGAGTGCGCGCCCGCGTCATGCTCACCCCAATGAACGCCAAGCTGCTCCTGCGCGCCCTGTCTGAAAACCTGGTAAACTACGAGCGCCGTTTTGGCGAGATCAAAACGCCGCAGGACTTCGACCCCAGCCAGGGATTCCTGGGCGGCGTGCAGTGGAAGGTGGGTAATGAGTCAAGCGAACCTGGTGCAGGGTAAGTAAACAGGCCGCCAGGCCTTTCCAATGTGTCCAGTTATCGGTTCATTGATTGGGTGATACAATTACCGCAGGGATTGGATGAGATCTTTTGGCGAGAGGTCGCTGAGCTAGAGGAGGCAGAACAGATGCCGTACATCACCAGTGTCGAACGAATGGGGATGCAGAGAGGCCTGGAGCAAGGAATCCAGCAAGGAATCCAGCAGGGAATCCAGCAAGGCGTGCAACAAGGCGTGCAGCAAGGCGTGCAGCAGGGTCAGGCAGAAATGGTGTTGCGTGTGTTGAACCGACGCTTCGGTATGATTTCTGCTGACCTGACGGCGTCCATTTGCGGCTTGCCCAGCCCGCACCTGCCTATCTTACTGGATGTGGCGCTGAGTGCGGAGGCGTTGCCCGAAGTAGCAGCCGTGGTCACGACGCTCATTGCCAACACCGATAAGGTCAACCCATCGCCGATGTGAGCGGCGCGATCCGCTGGACGCGCCGCTCCAGGCGCGGTAATTGAAAAAGCACGCCCATTGGCGTATAATAACAATACAACCTCTGATGAAACGGCCGCTGAAGCCGGTTGCGTACAGAGGTTGCGAGTTTACCCGTGCGTATTCACACAGCCCCTTGAAGGAGAACATCATGGCTGAGAGTGTGTACAAGGTTATAGAACTCATTGGCACGAGCAGTGAGTCGTGGGAAAAAGCCGCGACTAACGCGGTCGAGACGGCTTCCAAGAGCCTGCGCGAACTGCGCATCGCCGAGGTCGTGCAGTTGGACATGCACTTGGACGAAGGCAGGATCGTTGCCTATCGCGCCAAGCTGAAGGTGTCGTTCAAGTACGAGTCCGGCGACTAGGCCGGAGTCAGGATCGCCTGTCCGAATTTCCCCCAACACCAAACGACGCACCTGTGAAGGTGCGTCGTTTTGCGTCCCGAAATCAACCGGTACGATGTAACTGTATGAGCATCAGTTTTTCCCTGTGCGTTTCTGCATGTTTGCATCAGGTCCAATACCAGGAAAATACCATTCCCAAAGCTGGTTACTGATCGTAACGGTAAACGGAAGGGTATGCGATAGAATGCCGCTGGTGGCAACAAGAAAACCTGGGTAGGAATCTGGCGCTATCGAAGGAGCGCTTGTCAGCGTCAGGGTAAAGACTTCGCCAGGTTGCACAATGGCCGGAGTCGGCGCCAACGTCAACTCGGCCGGTAATCCGCGGACCGTTACGCTGATTGGCTCTGCCCAACCTCCCTGTGCTTCGATGCTAACCCGGCGTTGCGTCGCTGTATCTGGCGGTAGCAACCAGGCGGTTGGCAGTTGGTTCAAGCCAAAATCAGGCGTGGGCGAGAAGCGCCAGATCTGACTAAATACCAACACCCAGAGATGACCGTGAGGATCCACTTCCAGCGATGGAATGAAGTGGCTATCGAGCGGCCAGGGGTAGACCAGCGAACGTCCCCTGGAGTCGAAATACTCGAGCGTTTCTGACTGGGAGGAGGAATAGAAGCGGATCCACAGTCCTCCGTCAGCGGTTACTGCCCAGAGTTGATTGCGTCGGGTGGTTGTGCGCAACCATTCAGGATGATCGCGGAAGATTTGTCTCAACGGCCCGATTTGAATTGTTCCATCGGCCATGACATACAGCATGTCATGATGCGACGGTTGGCAAACGCCGTGGTCATCGTGACGAAAAACAAAGAGGGGGCCGGCCGTGGAGGGTACGAGACCGCACACGGAAATGTTATCGCTAACAATGCGCCAGTCAGAGCCTTCATAGCGATAAAGTCCGGTATTGTCTCCGTACCAGGGGTAGCCTTGCGCGTCCACCGCCACTATACCATTGCTATCAACGGTGAGTAATTCGTAGTGAGTCCAATCATCGTCCGCCGTACTCGTCGGTGTGCCGCCATCGTCGAGGCGATAGACGCCATCGCCATTGCTAACAAACCATACATGACGTTCATCCTGGACAAAGATATTGGTCAGGCGCTCGTAGTTGCCTGAAGGTCTGCCGCTCGGATACCATGCGCCGTTGTACAGGCGCAGCAACTCGTTGAAGGAGAACCAATAACGCCAGCGCGTACCACTGGCGACCCAAACATCACCCGTTGGTCCGCCAGCCATTGCGGTTAGCTCCATCACTTCCAGATCGGTATCTGCATACTGCCAGCGATCGTCCAACAACGATGATGTTCCGCGATCATCGAGGCCTTGCAGGTTGCCATAGGTGTTCGATCCACCTACTTCTGAGTGAATCCATACTTTGCCATCCCCGCCGACAGCGACGCCGTTGACCCAGAGGCGCGCTGGCAGGCCGCGAAGATCAACGACGGTGTCATTACCCATCTTGAACCACGCTGGCCCGGCAGCCCAGACGCCGTCTGCGGTTGGCAAGAGCGCCCTGACCGGGCCTGAACGTCCAACGATCGGTAAGGAACTGCCCAGAGGCGCTACTCCTGCCCATTCGTTCCCGTACGGGTTCGTGTCCCTGATGAATGCAATCCACACTCTATCATCCGATGCTACCGTGAGTAGCTGCACAGAGCCGTGGAACGGGAAGGAAACGGGATGTGACAACCAATGATCGCCTTCCCAGGAAGCGATCCTATGCTGATCGCTCTCAAGGATCCAAACACGACCGTTGCTTTCTACATCCATCGAACGAGGTATCGAATCCGCATCTGAGTAGGTCGGTCTCGTACCAACAGGCAGCCCTATCGTTTGCGTTGACGAAGGCAAACGATAAGCCCAGCGTGTGCCATCGAATACCCAATACCCAACCCAGATTTCTGAACCTGCCACAGTCCACAGCGGGTTGCGATTCCGTGTTGTGAGAATGTTTGCGTATTCCTCCGCCACGACCGCAAATCGGTTCGGATATGTAAACCAGGAGCCATCCGGGTTGCGACGGCTGACAACAGAGTCGGGTAAGCCGTGGCTCAACCATAGGGCGCCATCTGTCGTGATGGCGATGCCATCTACCCAGGCGCTGTAGAGACCGCTGTTTGCCGGCGTCTCGGTCTGCCATGCGCCATCTGAGGTCATGCGCGACAGACCGCCATCACCGCCTGCCCAGAGTTGCCCCGCAGGATCTTCGGCCAATGCCACGATCGTCGTCAGCGGAAGACCATCAAGGCCCGTGAAGCGTTGATAGACCCCGGTCGTTTTGTCAACTCGCAACAGGCCAACTTCACCGCCAATCCAGATGCTCCCATCATGTTCCGCTAACGCCAACATCCAGGGAGTCCAACGCACCCACGTGCGAGCAATGGGCGTCAGATTCAGGTTCGCAGGCGACGTCACGCCTGTAGGCTCGCCGTTGGGCGGAGAAGGTGCAGAATTCTGAGGCGGCGTGGCCTGAAAACCAATGGTCAAGAGGCTGACCACGAACAGTAGTTGCCAACGTTGCACCGACATGGTTCACCTCCTCATCGAAGCGCACTTCCGATCGCATCACATGGGGCGCTGCATGAATCACGACATTTGGCCGCGTACCAGTACAGCTATTCTACCACCTCATCCCTGAACCGGCAACAAAGGCCGAAAAACGGCTGTCGTCTGTTTGTAAGCCGCGCGGCTTGACAAACCCTGCCCTTTCGGCGATAATCACGCCACAATTGCATTGACACCAATAATGGCTGTGAAGGAGAAAAGTACGCGGAACCGCGACTCTCAGAGAGGTTGAGCCATAGGCTGTAAGCTCAACCGGGTGCGCCTCCACGGAAGTTCGCTCCTGAGCCGGGTGAGGGAAACCGGTCACCTGACCGGCGCGTAGTTCGCCCCGGATGCCCACCGTTACACGGGCCGCCGGTAAACCCCGTTCGCCGGCTTGAGCGGAGCGATCAGCCTGGCTGATCCTCAACCAGGGTGGTACCACGGAATGTGCCTGACCGCACGTCGTCCCTGACACGTGCGGTTTTTTGTTGCCAAAAAGCGGCCAAAAGAGGAAAGGATTGAAGATGCTCGATCAACTCAAAACCATCGAAGAGGACGCGCTGGCCACGCTGGCGGCCGCACACGATGCGGCTGGCCTGGAGGGCTGGCGTGTGGCGGTGCTGGGGCGCAAGGGCAGCCTGACCCACGCACTGCGCGGGTTGGGTCAACTGCCGCGCGACGAGCGCCCCGCGGCCGGCGCGGAGGCCAACCGCGTCAAGGATCGCCTGGAAGCCGCGTTCAGCGCGCATCAGGAGGTGCTGCAACAGGCTGAGATCGCGGCCACGCTGGCCGCCGAAGCGGTGGATGTCACCCTACCCGGCCGGCCGCCGAGCCTGGGGCGCATCCATCCCAGCAACGCGGTGCTGCGCCGCATCTACGCCATCTTCGGCCAGATGGGCTTCCAGGTCTACGACGCGCCCGATGTGGAACTCGATGAGATCAACTTCCAATTGCTGAACATCCCGCCCGATCATCCGGCGCGCGACATGCAGGACACCTTCTACACGAAGGACCCAGCCGTGCTTCTGCGCACGCACACCTCGCCTGGGCAGATTCGCGCCATGCGCCAGTTCGCACCCGCGCCGCTGCGCGTCATCCTGCCGGGCAAGTGCTTCCGCTACGAACAGGTCACTGCCCGCAGCGAATTCATGTTCCACCAGGTGGAAGGGCTGGCGGTGGGCAAAGGCATCACCATGGCCGATCTCAAAGGCACGCTGCAGGAATTTGCCAATCAACTCTACGGCGAAGGCCGGCAGTTACGCTTCCGCTGCTCCTACTTCCCCTTCGTGGAGCCAGGCGTGGAGGTGGACATGGACTGCATCCTGTGCGGCGGTCGCGGCTGTCGTCTGTGCAAATACAGCGGCTGGCTGGAGATCAGCGGCGCCGGCATGGTCCACCCTGTCGTCCTGCGCAACGGCGGCTACGACCCCGCCATCTACACCGGCTTCGCCTTCGGCATGGGGCCAGAGCGCATCACCATGCTCAAACACAGCATTGACGACATTCGTTACTTCTTCTCGAACGATGTACGCTTCTTGGAGCAGTTCTGATGAAAATACCTTTGAGCTGGTTACGTGATTATGTAGATATCCAACTGTCCGCCGAGGAGCTGGGGCAGCGCCTGACCCTGGCGGGGATCGAGGTGGCAGGCATCGAGCGCATCGGCGCGGAGTGGGAGCGCGACAAAATTTTCGTCGGCGAAATCGTACGCATCGAGCCGCACCCGGACGCGGACCGCCTGGTGCTGGCAACCGTGGTTTACGGCGGCGACGCGGCGATGACCGTCGTCACCGGCGCGCCCAATCTGTTCCCGTACAAGGGCCAGGCCAATCCGGGTCTGAAGTCGCCCTTTGCCATCAGCGGCGCGCGGCTGATTGATGGGCACAGCGCGGAGAAGCGGATCATGCGCCTCAAGCCCGGCAAAATTCGCGGCGTCCGCTCGGAGGGGATGGTCTGCTCCGAAAAGGAGTTGGGCCTGAGCGACAACCATGACGGGGTCATCATCCTGCCGGCCGATGCGCCGGTGGGCATGCCGCTGGTGGATTACCTGGGCGACACGATTCTGGAGATCGAACTGACGCCCAACCTGGGCCGCTGCCTCTCCATGCTGGGCGTTGCGCGTGAAGTGGCCGCGCTGGAGGCGTTGACTCTCAAACGCGATCAGCCGCTGCTGCAGGAGATTGCAGGCAAGGTGGCGCCCTCCGAGGTGCCCGATCCGGCGCCGGTGACGGAGCCATTTTGCCAGATTGTCATCGAAGCGCCTGACCTGTGCCCGCGCTATACGGCAATCTTGATCCGCAATGTCAAGATCGGGCCGTCCCCGGCCTGGCTGCAGGACCGTCTGCGCCGCGCCGGCCAGCGCCCCATCAACAATGTGGTGGACATTACCAATTACGTGATGCTGGAATGGGGCCAGCCGCTGCACGCGTTCGATTACGACGCGCTGCTGGCGCGGGCACAGCGCAGCGGTCAGACGCTGCCCACGATCCACGTGCGCCGCGCCCAACCTGGCGAGCGCATGACCACCCTCGACAACGTAGATCGGGCGCTGACCGCCGACATGCTGCTGATCGCGGACAGCGCGGGGCCGATTGCCGTAGCCGGCGTCATGGGCGGGCAGGAGACGGAAGTCAACGCAGGGACCGTCAACGTGCTGCTGGAATCGGCCTGCTTCAACAATATCAACAATCGGCGCACCGCGCAGGCGCTGAAGCTGTTCAGCGAGGCTTCGACTCGCTTTGGACGCGGCATCCCGGCCACCCTGGCGCCGCTGGCCAATCGCCGCGCCGCCCAGTTGATGGCCGACCTGGCCGGCGCCGAGGTGACGGCCGGTGTGCAGGATGCCTATCCCCGGCGCCAGCGCGACATCCGCATCGAACTGACCCAGGCTGAGGTGGAACGGCTGTTGGGCATGCCCGTGGCGTCAGCCGATCTGCTGCGCACGTTGGAGGCGATGGAGTGCCGGGTTGAACTGACGCCTGGCGACCCCGGCGCGCTGCGCGTGACGGCGCCCTGGCACCGGCTCGACCTGGAAATTCCGGCCGACCTGGTGGAAGAAGTGGCGCGTGGCATTGGTTATGATAAAATTCCGGCCACCCTGTTGGCCTCGGCGCTGCCGGAGCAGTGGCACAACTGGCCGATCGAAGGCGAAGAGGCGATCCGCACGCTGCTGGCCGGCTGCGGCTTGCAGGATACGATCAACTATCCGCTGATCAGCGAGAGCGACAACGCCCGCCTGTTAGCGGCGACCAACGGCGTCGGCTGGACAGAAGCGCAGGCCACGGCCGGCTATCTGCTGCCCAGCCTGCTGCGACCGGCCGACAGCGTGCAGTTGGCAAACCCGCTGAGTGTGGAACGCAGCGTGCTGCGCTCCAGCCTGCTGCCGGTCGCGCTGCAGGTGATGGCCGCCAATCTGCGCTATCGCGAGCGCTGGGCCGCGTTCGAGATCGGCCGCGTCTACTGGCCGCTGGCCGGCGCGGCGCTGCCCTACGAAGCGCGCCATGTCAGCCTGGTGATGGCCGGGCCACGCGCGCCGGCCTGGTGGCAGGGGGCGAGCGCTGAGGAACTCGATTTCTACGACCTCAAGGGGGTGGTGGAAACCTTGCTGACACGCATGGGTGTGCCGCGGGCGGCAGTACGCTTCACAGCGGCAGATCATCCAACATTCAGCAGGCGTGCGGCGCGTATCCTGGTCAACGATCAGGACATCGGCATCGTGGGTGAACTACACCCGGCCGTGCGGCGAGCCTTCGAGCTGCCGGCGCAGGGGCGCGTCGTCGCTGCCGAACTGGCGCTGGCGCCGCTGTTCGTCGCCCATCAGGCCGATGCACAGATGCAGTCCATCTCCGCGTATCCTGCGATCAAGGAGGACCTGGCGGTGATCGTGGATGAAGCGATACGGGCCGACCAGGTGGCGGAAGCCATTATGGCCGCGGGCGGTGAGCTGCTGCAGGGCCTGCGCCTGTTCGACGTGTACCGCGGCGATCAGATCGGCGCGGGGCAGAAGAGCCTGGCCTACCGCGTGACCTATCAGGCGGCCGACCGCTCGCTGACCGATGCCGATGCGGCCAGGGTGCGGGCCAAGATCGTGCGCCGCCTGCAAGAGACCATCGGCGGCAGGCTGCGCACGGCAAACTGAGGAGTAGTTGACCAGGCCTGCTGACTGGTCAGAGCAACGAGAAGAAATCAATTTACTGGAGGACAAGACACGTGGCAAACAAACCTGGCACACCCCCGCCCCCACAGAAACTGGAAGGACAGCGGGAGAAAACGTCCAAGCAGATCGCGCGCGAGGCGACGCGCAAACGGCGACAGCAGGAACAGCGTCGCAATCTGCTCCTGATCATCGTGGGCGTTGCGATCGTCGGTGTGCTGGCGGTGGTGCTGATCAGCAATGCCTCACGCAACAGCGGCGGCATCGCCCGTTCGGGCAAGGGCGCCACCCTGGGGCCGGCCGATGCCCCGGTGGTGCTGAAAGATTTCTCCGATTTCTATTGCAGCCACTGCCGTGACTTCGCGCTGGATCGTGCGCCGGAACTGGTGAAGGATTACGTGGACAAAGGGCTGCTGCGCATCGAGTTCAAGCACTTCCCGCTGCGCGATTCGTCCTACGGCGCGCACATCGCGGCCGAATGTGCGGCCGGCCAGGACAAGTTCTGGGAGTATCACGATGTCCTGTTCAAGAACCAACAGGGCAGTGAGCTGAGCGCCGCCAAGCTGAAGCAGTACGCGGTGGACTTGGGATTGGACACGGCCGCGTTCGATACCTGTTTCGATGGGAAACAGGGCAAGGCGCAGGTGGACGCAGATGCGCGCGAAGGCGTGGCCAAGCAGATCAATTCAACGCCCACGATGTTCATCAACGATGAACGGGTGCTGGGTGCGGTATCCGTCGAGCAGTTCAAAGAAGTGATCAACCGCAAGCTGCAAGAAAAGGGCATCACGCCCCCCGGCTGAATTCCTTGATTACAGCAGCGGCAAGTTCAGATAATCATCCGGGATGAAGAGGCTGCCCTGGGTGGTGCCTTGCGGGGCCAGGTGCGCCAGTTGCCGGTTGAGATCGAAGGCTGAGGCGGCGCCGGCCAGGGTGGCGTTGAACGCGGCGGCGATGCGCGTCACCTGGTCGGCTGTCTCATGCACGAACTCCAGGCGCCAGTGCTGGATGCCGGCTTGGCGCCAGGCTTCCAGGTGCTGGCTGGCTTCCTGCGCCTCCGCGCCGAACACGGTGTTGCGGCAGCCGACGTCGGCCATGACGGCATGGCTGCGGCCGGCCACGTCGCGCAGGGCCACGCGGTGGGTTTCGCATGGATGGCCGCAATCCTTGTAGCTGGTGCCGCTGGACAGAAAACGGCAGAAGACGCAGTGTTCGGTGTGGAAAACCGGTAGATGATGATAGGCTACCACTTCGATCTTGTCCGCGCCGATGCCGCGGGCCAGATCGGCCACCTGCGCGGCGTTCAGATCGTGCGTGGGGGTCAGGCGCTGCAAGCCGCGGCGCAAAAAGGCGTCGGCCGTCAAGACGTTGGCCGCGTTCAGGCTGAAGTCGCCGATCAGCGATGGATGCGCGCCCTCCTGCAAGGCCATGAGCAGGCCGGTTGAGCGCACCAGGATGGCGCACTCCAGGCGCAGGAGGAAACTGACGATGCGCTGCTCGTTGGGCTTGAGCACGCGCGGGCTGGCGACGCGCGCGGTGATGCCCGCGGCCTGCACCCGCTCCACGGCTGGCCGCAGCCCGTAGAGATCGAGATAGTCCAGCGTGATGCTGGCCGGCCGCAGTTCCAGCGCGGCGGCGAGCTGTTCCGGCGTGCGCACCAGCAGATGCAGCTGCGGCGCCAGGTTGAGTGCGGGCGCCGGCGCGATCTGCGCCAGGGCTGCGGCCAGCATGACCTGCGGATCGTGAATCTCCGGCACGCGCGGCTGGCTAAGGCGCTCGCTCAACTGCTCCACCGCCTGCCGGCGCAGTTGGTTGAGCAGGGAACTGGGCGCGAACGGGTTGCCCTGCACATCGAGGCGCAGCTCGGCCAGGGTGAACGGCGTTTGCCCCAGGCGGCCCAACTGCGCCTGCAAGTACTCCTCTGTCAGCGCCCGCTCCTGCGCCGCGACCAGCGGTTTGTCGCTCTGCACGCTGACCGCCAGGCCCGGCCGCGCTGGCAGCGTCCAGGTCAGGCGCAGCGGTTCACCCTCGTGCGCCCACACCTGCACGGCCAGCGGCTGTTTGCGCCGCGGAGATGCCGGTTCGATGAACGGCTGCACGACCTTGTCCAGCCCCGGATCGTGCGTGCGCCAGAGCCAATCGCCGGGGCGAATGCGGCTAAAATCGAGCGCGCCGTTGCCAAACTGCACTTCCAATTGACCGCCGCGGTCCGGGCTGACCTGGTAGACGCGGCCGCCTTCCTCGGTCAGTTGCGGGCTGCGCCAGTCTGCGGCATCGAAAACCACGCCATCGCCCGGCTTCAGCGGCGCCACGGCCGCGTCGGCAGAGGGCGTCAGCAGGATGCGATCGGCCAGCACACCCGCCACGCGGCCCATCAACACCCCGCGGTGACGCGGCGCGCGGCCGCTGACGACAGTTTGGTGATTGACGCCGGTGATGAAATGGGCGCCCAGCCCGCGTGAGTAGACCTGTTCCAACTGCAATTCCTCGCGCCGCGTCACACTGAGCGGCAGGCCGGCCCAGGCCTCGTCCACGGCCTTGCGATAGGCGGCGGTGGTCAGCGCCACGTAGTTGGCGTCCTTGTAGCGACCTTCGATCTTGAGCGCGGCAATGCCAATCTGCACGATCTCCGGCATCTGCTGCAAGGCGTAGAGGTCGCCCGGCGAGAGCAGATAGCGCGCAGCGCCCAGCGGCGTGAGGCGGTCATCCACCAGCAGCTCGTAGGGCAGGCGGCAGGCCTGCGCGCATTGACCGCGGTTGGCGCTGCGGCCGCCCCAGGCTTCGGACGAAAAACACTGGCCGGAGTAGGAAACGCAGAGCGCGCCATGCACGAACATCTCCAGCTCGCAGTCGGTTTGGCTGCGGATGACGCGCACCTCGTCCAGCGAAAGTTCCCGCGCCATGACCACCCGGCTGACCCCAAACTGCTGCGCCAGGCGGATGCCTTCCGCGCTGGTCAGGCTCATCTGCGTGCTGCCGTGGATTTCGAGCGCCGGCGCAATCTGATGCGCAAGGTGAGCCATGCCCACATCCTGCACGATGATGGCATCCGCGCCGGCCTCGATGATGCCGGTCAGGGTCTGCACCGCTTCGGCCAGCTCATGATCGAAGATCAGGGTGTTGAAGGTGACATAACCCTTGACCCCGCGGCGGTGCAGGGTAGACATGACCTCAGGCAGCTCGGCCAGGGCGAATCCTACTTTGGCCCGCGCGCTGAAGTGCTTGAGACCGAAGTAGACTGCATCGGCGCCCGCTTCGATGGCGGCCTGCATCTGCGGCCAGTAGCCGGCCGGGCTCATGATTTCTGGTTTGACAAGGCGGATTGGTTGGTTCATGACAGGGTAATTGTAGAAGAAAAGAGAGCGATAGGCAAAACATGATTGAGAGCATTACGCTGCGGCCCGGCGTCTGCTATACTGTCAGCGGGAATGGACTTCACTGATCCGCCTACGGAAACAGGCGCAATTCGTGCCCGCTTGCAGGTTTTAATGAGCATCATGAACCCAATTACGCAGTTCTTTGTGGACAACATCATCGAGGTTTATTTTTTCTACGGCCTGGCCTTCTTCACGATGGGGCTGGCGCTGGCGCTCGCCAGCCGGCGCACGTCCGAGCTGAGCTTTGCCCGCGCCATCGGGCCGCTGGCCGTTTTCGGCCTGCTGCACGGCGCGCACGAGTGGGTGGAGATGTTTCAGCAGATCGCCGCGGTAACCGACGGCTATCAGGCGCCGGTCAGCCATGAGATCATGCGCCTCTTGCTCCTGATCGTATCGTTTGTGGCCCTGGACGCCTTTGGCATCGTGCTCTTGCGGCGCGAGGCGCCAAACTGGCGGCGCGTCGCGCAACCGTTGGGCCTGCTCGTTGGTGTTTGGGCGATCAGCGTGTTGATGGTGCAACTGGTTGCCAAACCGACGTTGCCGCAGCTTGTGGCCCTGGCCGACGTGTTGGGACGCTACGTGCTGGCGATGCCTGGCGCCGTCATTGGCGCGTGGGCGATGATGTCCCAACAGCACGAATTCCGCGATTACGGCATGCCTCAATTTGGTCGCAACCTGGTGTGGTGTGCCACGGCCCTCTTGCTCTATGGCGTCCTCGGCCAGATTTTTGTGCGTCAAACCGCCCTCTTTCCTTCGACCGTGATCAACACAGCCCTGTTCTTACGCTGGTTTGGCATCCCGGTGCAGCTCTTCCGCGGGATGATGGCCGCGTTGTGGGCGTTCTTCATGGTGCGCACGCTGGAAGCCTTCAAGTTGGAGAGTCGTCTGCGCCTGGTCAAAGCCAATGAGGCCCGTTTGCAGGCTCTGCACCAGGTGGTCAATGCCCAGGAATCGGAGCGCCAACGCGTGGCCCGTGAACTGCACGACGCTACCGGCCAATCGTTGACGGCCATTGCCCTCGGTCTGCGGGGCGTGGAAACGCTGCTGGCAACGGGGACAGCCATTCCCGCGACGCTGCTGCCCCAAGTTCGTGAGTTGAAGAACTTCAGCACCGATGCCATCGGCGAGCTGCGCCAGATCATCGCCGACCTGCGGCCGGCGTTGCTAGACGATATGGGGCTGGAAGCCGCGTTGGACTGGTACATTCAAGATTTTCAACGACGCCACGACATTCGAACATTCCTGGATGTGCAGGGTTCGATCAAACGCCTGCCATCCGAGTATGAAACGGTGCTCTTTCGCATCACGCAAGAAGCCCTGACCAACGTGGCGAAGCACGCGCGCGCCAGCCAGGTTACGGTGCAACTAGAAATGGCACCGACCCGGGTTTCATTGGTCATCGAGGACGATGGCATAGGCTTCGATGCGCAAACTGCTGGCCAGCAACGCCTCACGCACGGCCTGGGGCTTGCTGGGAATTCAAGAACGCACCATCCTGATGGGCGGCGACTGCTCGATCATCGCGACGCCGGGACATGGCACCCTTGTGGAGGTCAAGCTGCCGGTGTTGCAGGAAGTCACCCATGACTAAGATCAAACTGCTACTCGTGGACGATCACGAGATCGTGCGGGCCGGCCTGCGTATGTTGTTCATGGCCGAGCCTGGCGTTGAAATTGTGGGCGAGGCCAGTAACGGCGCGGAAGCCCTGGCCGCGGTGGCCCGCTGCCGGCCCGACATTGTGCTGATGGACGCGGCCATGCCGGACATGAACGGGATGGAGGCCACGCGGCGCATCAAGGAGGCCTTTCCCGACGTGGCGGTGCTGGCGCTCACCATGCACGAAGATGAGCGCTACTTTTTTGCCATGCTCGACGCCGGCGCGTCCGGCTACGTGCCCAAGCGCGCCGCGCCCGATGAGTTGATGTCGGCCATTCAAACGGTCAGTCAGGGCGATGTCTTCATTCACCCCTCATTGGCCCGGCTGCTGGTCAACGATTTCTTACAGCGTTCCGCGGCCGGCCGCGGCGACAGCCTGGACGAACTCACCGCGCGTGAACGGGAGGTCCTGGTTCTGATCGCCGACGGTTTTTCCAACAAGGAGATCGCCGAGCGCCTGGTCCTCAGCGTCAAGACCGTGGACCGGCACCGCGAGAACATCATGCGCAAGCTCAACCTGCACACGCGCGTGGAGTTGACGCGCTACGCGATGGAGAAGGGGGTGGCGTAAGGCATCCCGCACCCCTCACCCACAACCAGGATGGGTGATTTACCCAATTGAATTGCCTGGCCAGCAGGAGTACACTTGAGGCAGAAAGGCAGCCGGACCCCAACCGGGTTCGGGCCGCCTCAGGAGGTTACTATGTTGACGTTCATGGAAGGTCTGCTGATTCTGGGTATGTTCCTGGTGCGGGTGGGCGTGCCGCTGCTGGTCATGATTGCACTCGGTTACGCGTTGAGCCGCCTGGACGCACGCTGGCAGGCCGAAGCGGATGCTGCTCGCCAGGCCCCGGCAAGGTAACGAAAGCGGGTCGCAGACGCGCTCGACGCCGTCCGGCTGCACCGGCTTGATGGCACACCGGTGCAGTTCAGATAACTACCCCCCAAACCAAAGGGGTTGTGTGAGTTCGGAACCCTCTCACACAACCCCTGAATTTTTTGTCCTGCGGTCACTACTTCGGGCAAGCCATCCACGAAACTGCATACGAATATACGAGCTTCGCTGCCCCATCTTCCCCGCCGGCGCTCACAGCTCCTGCACCTGCGCGCGCAAGGCACGCAGGTCAGAGGCCGCTTGCAGGAGATGGCTTTCGATCTCGCTCAACTTGGTGCGCTCGCTGCGCACGAAGCGCGTGTAGGGCGCCATGGCCTCGCGAATGCGGCGCACGGAACGGCTCAGTTCTTGCTCGAACTCGGTGCTCAAGGAAGCAGCCAGATTACCGCGCAAGGTTTCCATCTTCGTTTTGAGGTCGGCCTTGGCTTTGCGCCGTCGCGTGGGCAAGATGTAAAGCCCAAGCGCAGCCACAGCCCCCGCGGCCAGCACGCCGCTGACATCGGCCAGCGTGGTGTGCAGAATCACCACCAACACCGTGCCCAACCCCAGCGCGCCCACCTCGGCAATGGCCGTTTGCGCGACCGCCATCTGCACCGAATCGGCCAGTTGTCGCGCCTCGCCGATCCTGTCATAGCCGGCCACCACCTCACGGGCGGCGCGTCCCACCGAGGCCAACAGCTCGCGCCGATTGAACTCGAACTGGCCGCCCAGTTGCCCAACGATGCGATCCTGGTGCTGTTCGGCGCGGCGATTGAGATAGTCCATTACACCCTGCCACTGCTTGAAGTCGCGCTCGACCAGCCAATCAATCAGCTCGCCGACCTGCGTCTCGATCTCTTGCACGGCGTTGGCGATGACCTTCTCCTCGAACTCGCCTTTGACCTTGCTGGTGTTGACTAGATCGAACACGCGCGCCACGCGCACGGTGTCGTCGAAGAACTCCATGCCCCGCGCCGACATCTCGTGCAGCACGTTGTCCACGTGGCTCAGTTGATACTTGAAGTCGTGACGCATGTCCTCTTCGTACGCGCCCAACTGGCTGTCAATCGTGTCAATCGTGCGGAAGTCCTCGGTCAGCAGGGTGATGCGCGCCTGCGTCGTGGCCTGGTACTGCTCCTGCAGGCGCGCGGCCACGCCCAGGGGGTTTTCCAGCTTGAGGCGCACACGCTGGCGCTGATCGAGCGTGCTCAGGATGAACTCTTCCAGCGGACCGAAGCGGCTGGCCTGCCACAGCGCCGTGCGCTCGACGCCGGTCACGGTCTTGGCCTTCTGCGCCAGGCGGGCCGACACCGGGAAGATTTGCGGCCGCACGCCCAGCAGCGTCTGCGCGTTGTCCTCGACGAACTGCGTAATCTGCTGAATGTCATCCTCTTGCTCGAAGATATCAATCTTGTTGATGACGATCACCACTTTCTTGCCCCAGTCACGGATGCGGCTCAAGAATGTGCGCTCCGATTCGGAGAAGGGGCGGTCGGCCGAGGTGATGAAGAGCACCAGGTCGCTGCGCGGCACGAAGTCCTCGGTGATCTCCTGGTGGCGCTGGATGACCGCGTTGGTGCCGGGCGTATCCACGACGTTGATCTCCTGCAGCCAGGCCACCGGCAGGGTCAACACCAGCACATCTTCCTCGCGCAGGGTCTGGGACTGCTCGGCGCCATAGCGCAGGACATTGATGCGATTGGTGGTCGGCGTCACCCCTTCGGCAAGCAGTTTTTGTCCCAGCAAGGCGTTGATGAAAGCCGACTTGCCGGCGTTGAATTCACCCACGATGACCAGCAGGAAAAGCTCTTCCAACTGGCGCAGGGCCAGCGTCAGGCGCCGCTGATCTTCTGGCGTGGCATCCAGGCGTGCCAGGGTGACGCGCAGGTCTTCGAGCAGCGCCCGCTCCTTTTGCAGCAGGTCGGCTTGTTGTTGATCGAGCAGGTTGCGTAACATGGCGGTCCCCTCTATTTGAATCCACTGGCGCCAAACACGAGCTTGAGAATTCGCTCACGCTCGGCCGCGGTGGCCCAGCGCGGTTGCGCGTAATCTTCCAGGATCGTGGTCAGCAGTTCGGTTTGCAGCAGACGCCCCTCGTAGATCGTGTGGCGCGGGATCAAGCCCTGGCGCACGTTCTCGGCAAACATCTGGTCGAAGAACAGGTTGCCCAGGCCGTAGAGGATGATCCCGCGGCCATCCTGACTGAATTCGACGGCCTGCGGCTGATGCGCTTGCACGCCGGTGACGATGTCCGCGCCCGCGGCCAACGTGGCGCGGAACTGCGCCTGGTTGTTGAAACTCGGCTCGTACTCGTAAGTTTCTTCGGCCTGGTATTCCACCAGTACGATATCGGTCCAGGCGCGGATGTCGCGGATGGACTGCGCCATGGCCGCGGGGTCATAGCGCCGCGCGCCGGGCGACTTGCTGTCGGCCCAGTTCCACTCCGGCCCAAAGCTGTTGGCGCCCAGGAAGGCCAGCTTGTTGCCGTGATCGGTGATGGTCAAGGGCCGGCTGGCTTCCACATCGGTGCGGCCGCCGCCGTAGTAGGGCAGCCCCTCCTGGTCGTACAGGTCGAGGGTGTACAGGAATGGCTCGATGTCGTAGTCCAGCATGTGGTTGCCGGTCAGGCCGATGATGTCCGTGCCCACCAGCTTGATCGCGGCCATATACGCGGGCTTGCTGCACAGCACCAGCAGGTTCCTGATGGGCCGGGCCTCGCAGCCCACGTAGAAGGGAATTTCGTTGCTGATGTGCGTGATGTCCGCGGCGCTCAGCACCTCGGCGATCTGGCGCGCCGGGAAGGCCGGGTCCCCGCGCTGCTCGATGGCATAGGCGGTGTTGCGCGCCATGGCCGTCACGCCGGTCATCACCAGGCTGGTCAAGTGCTCCGGGTGACGATTGCGCAGCGGCAGATCGGCTTGCATGGCCTGCGCCAGCGCCTGCGCCAGGGCAGCATCCCCGCTGGCCCAGGTGCGCACCACCAACGGGTAGTGATCGAGCGGCAGATCGCGCGCCAGCACATTCATGTCGTCTATCAGCAGATTGGTCATTTGCGGCATGAGCGCATCGAAGGGAACCAGAGCCAGCGCGCTTTTTTCTTTCCACAGACGCGTCAGGAGATCGGCCGGCGTGACCACCGCTACGGTTGACCCCGGTGTGCCCCACAGCCCGGTCAAGGCGGCGGCCGTCTCTTCGCTCACCAGCAGCACCTGCAGGCCGTCGTCGGTTGGCTGGCCCTGCCACAAGGCTTGCAGCGCGGCGCTGGAGATGCCGCTGCGCAGCGTGGCGAACCAATCGGCGGCCGCGTAGACCTGTTCAGCCAGCAGCACGGCCTGGTCGCCGGCGCGGGGGCCAACGCTGAGCGTGGCGGTAACGGTGTCTGTGACGAGGACCATGCCCTGCGCCGCGGCCCAGTCTGCGATGACGGCGCGCAGGCCGGCCGGCGCGCTGAGATCCAGCGCCAGGGTGATGACCGTTGGCGTGGGCGTGGGGGATGGCGTGGAGGTCGGCGCAGGCGTGGACGTGGGCGGCGCCGCGGTGGGGGGCAGGGGTGTGGCCGTGCTGGCCGGCGCGGCGGTCGGTTGGCTGACAACGGGAGTAACGGGTGCAGCAGCCAGGCGGGCGCCGGGCGTTCGTATCAAGACGACGCCCAGGGCGAGTAAGCCGACGGCCAGCAGGCCGAACAGAAGTTGATGGCGAGATGATTTCATGAATGGCTCAGAATGTGCTGCGAATTTGCCCGCCGTCAATCTGCAGGGCAATGCCGGTGATGAAACTGGCGCGTGCGGAGGCCAGGAAGACCACCGGCGCGGCGAATTCTTCCGGCTGCGCCATGCGCCGCAGGGGGATGTCGCTGACGATGGCCGCGGCCGCCTGCTCGGCAGTCATGTTCTGGCGGCGAGCGCGGTCGTCCACCAGGTATTGCACGCGCTCGGTCTGAGTCCAGCCGGGGCAGACCGCGTTGACTAAAATGTTGAAGGGCGCCAATTCGTTGGCGAGCGACTTGGTCAGGCCCAGGACCCCGGCGCGGATGGAGTTGGAGAGGATCAGATTGGGCAGCGGCTGTTTGGCTGACAGCGAGGCGATGACAATGATGCGGCCGCCCCCGCGCTGCTTCAGGTGCGGAATGGCGGCGCGGGCCAGGCGCACGCTGCTCATCAGGTTGAGGTTGACCGCCTGCTGCCACTGCTCGTCGCGCAGTTCGGTAAAGGCGCCGGAAGGTGGCCCGCCGGCGTTGGCGATGAGGATGTCCAGGCCGCCGAAATGGGCCGCGGTGGCATCCACCGCGCGCTGGCAGGCAATCGGCAAAGTGACGTCCGCGGTGATGGACAGCACCTCGGCGCCAGTCCCCTGGCGGATGCGTTCGGCCGCGGCCTTGAGCGGGTCAGGCCGGCGGGCCACAATCGCGACGCGCGCGCCTTCCGCGGCCAGCAAGTGGGCCACCGCCAGTCCCAGGCCACTGCTGGCGCCGACGACGCACGCTACTTTGTCTCGCAGTTCAAGATCCATTGCGCCTCCTGCATGTAAAGCATCCCAAAAAAAGGGACACCAGCCCCAATTCTCAAGAGCGAGAACCGAAGGCTGGTGTCACAATCTGGTGGAGATGGCGGGTATCGAACCCGCGTCCGAAACATTCGACCGAAAGTCTCTACAAGCTTAGTCGTCATTTTGGAGTTTCGCTCGCCGGCCCACTAACGACAGCGTGCCATGCAAGCTAACCGATGAGTCTTAGGCCGATTCTATCGGTGTAGAATCGGCAGCAGCCCTCCTGTGTGTGTCGGTGTATGAAGCACCAGGCGGCGCCACGCCCCATACGCCGTCCTCTCTAACGAGAGGAGAGTGGCCGCTTCCCTACTCGATTAGGCAGCGAGCGCCATTGCGGGCGCAGCAGCGAAACGAGGAGCGAAGTTGAAGGCCTTGCCAGTGTTGGCAGTTATTGTTTTGCTCTTTGTTAACGAGGAGAGAGCGCCTCGGCTTGCGACTTGCAACCAGCCTGCCCCGTCGAAACCATTCATCCCCAAAGCACGCGTATTATAGCACATCCCGCGTCTGAGTTCAAAACGGGCGAGGGCCAGTGGGTCAAACAACCCTCGATATTTTGCCTCTTGACAGAGCGCCGCGGCCGTGGTATGCTGTGACCAGCCACAAGTCTGCCCCCCGCCTTCCGAGTCGCCTCCCGCCTTCGGAAGTCCCTGGCGAGAGTTCTCTCTCCCGCCCGCGACCTCCTTACAGCAGTCAGGAAAATGTCCCTGACCCCAGCCGTTTCGATTGCTGTGCGAAAGGAGTCCGTTGTTATGTTACGCCGCTCTTCTATTTTCTCTTTTCTATCTACTGCTTTCTCTCCTCTCTCCTCCCGACATTCTGCTCGCGGCCGGCTCGCGCCGCGTCCGCTGCTGGTCGTCCATCTGTTGGTCATCGTCAGTCTGCTGTTTTCAACGACAGCGGCGGCGATGCCACTGAGCAAGCTTGGCTCGCGCGCGGTTGACGCGACGCAGCGGACTTCGGCGCGCACGCAGCCATCGGCAACAGACACGAACCAGCCACAGCCGTTCTTGAGCCTGGCGGCCACGGTCAGTCCGGAGGCGGCTGCGGCCGGGGAGCGGGTGCTGCTGCGTTGGGAGGTGATGAATCTCGACCGCCAGGTGGTGGAGGGTATCACGTTTCAGGCGGATCTGCCTGACGGGTTGCTGGTGACGCCGGCCGAAGTACCGCCTCCCCTGGTGTACGATGCAGCCACCCGCCGCCTGACCTGGGTCATGGCCCCGCTGCCTGCGGGCGGCGTTGATGCAGTGACGCTTCCGGTGCGGCTGAGCGGTCGGCGGGTGGGGGATGTGGTGACGGTGCGGGCAGAACTGCGCCTGGCTGACGGACGGTGGTTTCCAGCGCCGAGGCGGGGGTACGCGTGCTGCCTCCAGCCGCGCAAGCCACCCGCATCGGGCCGGAAGGCGGCCATGTGATACTGGAGGAGGGTCGGGTCATGCTGACCTTTGCGCCCGGTGCAGTGGCGGAAACGGTGATGGTGGGCGCGGTCGTTGGGACGACCGATCAATGCGCCGGGAAATGTGCAGCGCAGCCATGAGTTCGTGGTGCGCGGGCGGGGCGGCGACGAGATCCACACCTTCAGCCAGCCGGTGACGTTGACCGTGCATTACCCGGAGGGCGAGCCGGTCGGCGGGCGCTTGTTCGTGGCCGCGGCGGACACGGGCGCGTGGGAGATGCTGCCGACGACCTGGGATGCCATGGAAGGAGCCTTGGTGGCTGTTGTGCCGCACCTATCGCAGACGGCGGAAGGCAACAACTTCGCCCCTGAGATCATGCCCAGTCTGCGCGGCTGGCAGAACGACCTGTTCAGCGGCTCAGCCAGCTACGATTACCCGCTCAGTCTGCCACCGGGGCGGGTGGGCTGACGCCGGACGTGGCGCTGCAGTTCAACAGCCGCAGCCGGTCGGAAGATGGCGGCCACAGTTCGGTCGTGGGTGCGGGCTGGAAGCTGAGCGCGGACAGCTTCATCTACGGTACACCGTGGTTGATGGGCAGTGCGCCGAACACCTGGCGTGTGGCGGGCGCGGCGTTTAGCGAGGCAGGCTCCGGCGGCGCGGTGTACCTGAAGGAAGCGCCCACATGGCGCATCCTGTACGCTGGCACAGGGGCGGATGCCTATGCGCCGGATGGCACGCGCTATCACTTCGAGCGTGCGCTGAGTGACTGGTTTTGCAGCGGCACAACCTGGCAGCAGCGCGGCGACAAGTGGGCGCTGCAGTATGTGCTGGACCCGGTGGGCAACCGCATCAACTACACCTACGATACGGCCCTGCCGGTAGGCCGGTGGATGTCAATAGCCGCGGCAACTATGGCGATCGCGTGCGGCGGCGGCGCATCAGCTTCGCCATGCGCCAACGGCGGCGCAGGCGGCGAGGAGACCGTCACTTACCTGTCGCAGCTGAATCTGGTGCGCATCAGCTTACAATCCCAACAACGGGAGCGATCAGAGTGTGATTGACTTCCACCTACGCCATCACACGCACCGATGCCGCGCTGAGCGACCCGGCCGACACCGGCGCCTGGGCGCACTACACCACGCTTGCTGACCGCGGTGAAGGTGGAACAGGGGGCAGCTTGGTCGCGGCCTACAAGCTGGGGTATGATTTCTTCGACGACGGGGTGGCCGACCGGCGTCTGTACGCCTTGCGCAGCATGCAGCGTTGCAGCGACGATGCTCTGAGCAATTGCCTGCCGGCGACGACTTTCAGCAACACACGTAGCCAGGTGCAGCAAATGAACAACGGCTACGGGGGGCAGCGTGCGCCTGGGGTATGGAGCAGACAACGTCATTGCCACCCGCACCGTCACCGACACCGTGACAGGGCAGGCGAACACCTGAGCTACAGCTACGTCGGCAAGATTGACGCCGCGGGTTATCGCTATGTCACGGAGACACTGCCCTCCAGCCTGGGAACCGGCCATTGGGCCAGTTATCAGTATCAGGATGCGAGTGCCGGCGAGGTTCCGCGCAAGGAGATTCGGCAGATAGGCACGAGCGGGAACCAGAAGCAGACGGAGCGGGTGCGCACCTGGAGCGGAACCACGGTGGGCGTCTATGGCGGCGCGCAGTTCGTTTACCTGGGCCAGGAACTGCAAACGACCTACGACAAGGACGGGCCAACCCCGTGACGCAAGACCGAGTACCTCTACGAGCCTGACCACCAGGGCGGCGCAAGGTCCGGCAATTTGAGCGCGGATCAAGGAGTACAGCGACAGCACGACGCTCTATCGCAGCACGGAGCGCTGGTATTATCCCAAAGTGGACACCGGCGCCGGCAAGTGACATCGTGAACCGGCTGGGCCAGGAGAAGCTGTGGGACGCGGGCAATGTGTGCCGGGGCCGGACGCGACGCATCTACGATACCACTGGCTTCGACCAACACCAGGCGCCGCCTACGCAGGGTCTTCCTGAGGAGGTTTGGCAGGCGAAGGTGTGCGCCAGCGCCAGCGCGAGTGATTGGCTGCGGCCGGCGCTCTACGGCTATGATGCGGCGACGGGCAACCTGGTCAGCGAAACCGCAGCCAACGGCACGGTTGCCAGCACCAGTTACGATACCACCTTCGCCACCTATGCGACGAGCGTGACCGTGATACCGACTGCGAGCCTGGGCGGTGTGACGCTGACCACCAGCTATGCCTACTACGGCATCAACGCTGAAGCAGGCGGCGTGGGGCTGAGGGCCAGTTGCAGAAGGAGACCGACGCCAACGGGCGGCGATGACGCGCCACACCTATGATGCGTTCGGGCGTGGGGTAGCCTGCGTCGGCCCAACGTGACTTTCAGCGAGGGCGCCAGCGAGCGTTACACCTTACACCGATATGGCCGGCGTTAACCAGCCGTTCAAGATCGAGCATTGGCTGCGCGACGACGGTCCGGGGCGACGGTCTGCGTTACGACTACAACTTCTACGATGGCCTGGGGGCAGGCGCTGCAGGTGGAGGGCGGAAGGAGGCGTCGAGCGTGGTCAGCTCACGCCAACCCGCCTGGGGCTGGTGGTGCAGCAGAGCGTGCCCTACACCCTGACCGTTGGGCTGGGGACCTACGAGCCGGTGGAGCACTGGGGGTAGCCTGGTCAGCACGAAACCGCCTATGACGGGTTAGGCGGGTGATCCAGGTGGTGCAGGCGGACGGCACGACGATGCACCTACTACCATAGGCGCAGACGGCCGTGATTGATGCGGCGAACCATCAGGCGATCTCGGAGAGCGATGCTTTTGGGCGGCTGGTGAGCGTCAACAGTACGATCTGACATTGGCAGCAGGGGCTGCGCCGGATGGGGTGCGACGGTCTACGGGCAGGCCAGCTATAGCTACGACGTGGCCGACCGGCTGACGCGATGACCAGGCCGGACGGGGCGGTGACGACGATCGGGTACGATCTACTGGGGCGCAAGACGAGCATGAGCGACCCGGACATGGGCGCATGGAGCTATGCGTACGATGGGGCAGGCAACCTCAAGCGGCAGGCGGATGCGCGGGGGCAACAGATTTGCTTCTACTACGACTCGCACAACCGGCTGGTGGGCAAGCACTACCGCAACGATCAGAGTTGCCCTCGCAACAAAGCCAGCGACCTATGGAACGAACGGCTTGCTGGTCGCATATCTCACTGACGGGGGCACGAATGGGCTGGGGCGGCGACGCGGGCGGATATCTACAATGCGGGCGGTGCGCTCAACAACCGCGTGGCCTGGAACCTGGGACGCCCGCGGGCGAGTGACGCAGGAAAGCCGGGTGATCAACGGCACGGGCGGCGGCACGTTCGTGACGCAGTGGGGGTATGACTCGGCGGATCGGCCGATGTGGCAGAAATACCCGGGCGGCAACGGCGGGCAGATCGGCGAGCAGGTCAGCTACGCGTACACGGCGCAGGGCTTGCTGAAGAGCGTCAGCGGCTGGAACACCTATGTGGGCGACACGTTCTACAACGTGCGCGGGCAGGTGACGGAACGTCGGCTGGGCAGCACGACGGGGGTGGTAAAGCAACAATATGCCTACAGTGCGGCCGAGAACTTCCGCCTGGTCAGCCTGAAGGCGGGTACGAGTCCGAACTACGACAACCAGCAGAAGATCAGCTACACCTACGACGACGATGGCAACATCCAGGCTATTGCCGATGCAGCGGCGTATGGCGGCAGCCAAACCCAG